>JAEEVT010000001.1 GCA_016291005.1 Prevotella sp.
CTGACGGTCCTGTTTGGCTGCACCACCGAGGCTGAGCGCAGGCAGATGCGCGCCGGCCTCGACAGCATCAACGTGCTCAACCGCACCGACCAGCCCTTCACTCCCGACGATGTCCGCCCCTATGTCGACTTCTTCGACAAAGAGGCCAAGGCCTTTTTCACCCTCCTCTCTTCAGACTCCATCCATAACGACCAGCTGCTGGCCCACTATCTCCTTGGCCGCGCCTTCCACGAGAAGGGCGACGCCCCCATGGCCCTCGAAAGCTACCAGCACGCCATCGACCACGCCGACACCACCTCCGCCTCCTGCGACTATAGACAGCTCAGCCGCGTCTACGGACAAATGGCAGAACTGTTTTATCAACAGGGGTTATACAGGCAGCAATTGGATCATGAGAAAAGTTCCATCCATTATGCATGGAAAGGAGGAGACACTCTTGGTGCACTTATGAGCTATGAAATGGAATGTTCTGCTTACAGAAATTTGAATAAGCTTGATTCTATTATTATAGTTACAGATTCTGTATATAAGATGTACAACAAATATGGTTTCCCAGACTATGCTGCAACATCTTTAAGTAATATCTTTAGCATACTCATAAATAACAAGGAGTTAGAAAGAGCAAAAGGCCTTATGGATATCTACGAATCAAAATCTCTTTTCTTTGACTCCTTAGGCAACATAGAACACGGTCGTGAGATATATTACAAGGTTAAAGGTTACTATTACAAAGAAATTGGCAGGCTTGATTCAGCTGAATACTACTTCCGCAAAGAATTAAATAATGGTAAAGACTTTAACAATCAAAATGCTGGTGCATTAGGTTTAGCAGAAGTATTCATAGCCAAGCACTTACCTGATTCCGCTTCCAAATACTACCGCTATAGTTATGATATGAACGACTCCATGTTTGCTCATAAAACAACATCAACAATCAAGCGTATCCAGTCGATATACAATTACTCTCACCACCAAAAGGTAGCTAAACAAGAGTCAGAGAAAGCATCAAGACTCATGGTGTTTATCTGGATATGCATCTGTATTATATTAGTATTGCTACTCTTTGTGTTAATTGGCATATTCATTTCGTGGAACATGAAAAACGAGAGAGAAAAAATAAAGGCTGAATACCAACGTAGTATAGAGACTATTAGCAAGGCCCAAAAAGATTTGTCCTTACTCCAATTGTATAAGGAATTGAATGTACAATTAATCAAAGATAAAGAAGAACTGATTAAGGAACAAAATAATAGGAAGAAAGATCTGCTACAGAAGAGCAAGATAAATCAAAATATTGCATCAACCTATTTCAAGTCCCTGCCAATCTATTTGAAATTTTCTAAACACATGGATAGCGGAAAGCAACCAACTAGGTCTGATTGGACAGACTTACAGGACGCTCTTTTTAACAGTTATCCTGGCTTTTCTGAGTTCATGCAGAAATACAATGATGATCTAACTGACCGTGAATACAAAATTTGTCTTTTGATAAGGGCAGATTTCAAACCTGTTGGTATTGGAAACATGTTGTGCATAGCCTCATCCTATGTAACACAGATTCGTATTGACCTTCACCAAAAGCTATTTAAAAAGTCTGGTAACTCAAAGGATTTTGATAACCATATTAAGAGAATCTTCTGAATTTCTTTTTTGTCACACATAATTATAAAGCGTTTTGACAAGGATAGAAATCTTAAAATTTCATTAACATTTTATCTGCGAAGATATATCTTGCTGACTATCAAACCTCTACGAACAAAAATTTTACTAAAATCATATTTGTTTTTTCTCATGGTGTATTGTTTGTAATTTACTAACTTTGCAGTGAATTTTAAAACAATAAAATCATGAAAAGAAGATTTCTATTATTAGTAGTAGGTGCACTTATGATGACCACTACTGCAGTGGCTAAGGTACATGTCCCGTTATCAGTTTCAGTCTATGCAGATGATGAAACACCGATGACTCATGGTCATCCCAAATCACCAATTGATCCCCCTCTACTTTACATTGAGGACTTCACTCTGTTCTTTGAGGCTTATCATCCCGACTACATTCTTAATATCAAGGATGAGGATGGTGATGTGGTGTTTACTACGACGGTCTACTCTGCTCAGACGCAGGTTGTATTGCCGTCTACTTTCTCTGGCGACTACGAAGTCGAACTCGTCATGGGTAACTGGCTATTCACAGGATATATTAATCTGTAAGTCTACGAGGGAGACTCCCTCGAAAGTATAATTCAATTTATTTATTAAAAATCATGTATTATTCATTTAAAAAGATTTGTTTTCTAACAATTACATCATTATCTTTATCCTTCATTAGTTGTTCAAGCGATTACGACATTGACAATGAAGGATCAGCAGTAGCACAGAAAAGCCTTAGCACAGGTTTTAATGCTGACACACGAAGCTATGAAGAGGCACTGGCTATTGCACAGAACTCGATTTCGATGGTAGAATCCAATGACAGCCCAACCCGAAGCACCGGCAAGCGCAGGTCAGTTAACGAAAAGGGTGGTGTATTTACCGTAGGTTCTTCATCAGCATCAACCAGAACAGCTAATGCCGCAAATGACACATTACTTTATGTATTCAACTTCAACGACGACCAAGGTTTTGCTGTTGTTTCTGCCAATCGTAACACTGAAGGGCTTTTAGCGATTACAGAATCAGGATTTTATAGTCCTAATAAAGAAACTGATAATCCCGGCTTCAACAACTATATGGAAATGGCAAAATTATATGTACAAAAAGCAACAAAGCTTAATTCGATAACAAGAAGCGAAACATATTACTGGAGATATGGCAATGATACTCTTGACTATTACCGTATAGAGCCAAAGGTACAAATAAAATGGGGACAAGAATATCATGCAGCAACATATTGTAGCAACGGGAAAGCAGGATGTGCCCCTATAGCAGCTGCTCAAATCATGTCTTATTTTAAAAGACCCTCCTCTTTTACATATACTTTTAATGGACGAGATAAGAATTTTGAAACAGTAGATTGGAATCAGCTCAATCAACATCCATATGTTTTAGTATGCCCGACACTATGCGATACCAATCCAAACATTAACAAGATGATTGGAAGAATTTGTAGGCAGATTGGTGAAAAAGCAAATAGTGAATATTTAATAGATTATAATAATGGGAATCATACTAATACCTCACATAATGACATCTTGTCCGCACTAAGGTATTATGGATATTCTACATCTGGTTATCGAAACATTCCTAATACGGAAAAAGGATTTCTTGATGATTTGCAGAACAACAAATTAATATTGATGTATGGTAAGACAAGAAGTGGTATTGGTCATGCTTGGATAGTTGACGGAGGCTTTTTCTTAAAAGTTCATAGTTATAGATATAAGAGTTTGGATGGCGTTAACTGGGAAACTTGTTGGGATGAAATCTTTACGTCACCATATAACCATGTCAATTGGGGGCTTGATGGAAGTTGTAACGGCTTCTTCATTCACGCTGTGTTTGATGCTAATTCATGTATCTATTATGATAAAGGATCGCTTAATCTTAATGGAAGTGATTTGAATTTTTACAAAGACCTTCATTATTCAACTGTGTATTAATTCTAAACGAAAATGAAAAATTTAATTTTGGCTTTAGCCTTTATAATTGGTTTGGGCATAACGTTTTCGTGCAGCAGTGGTGAGGATGATGTCATTCTAGGCTATCCTTATCCCAATCCTATACGTGTTGCAGACTTGAACCAGACTGTCCGTGAGAATGACAATGTGACGGTTAAGTCTATAGTTCCATCAAGAATATTTTGCATCAAGACAAAATATAATCAGACAGACAAAATCTCCGATGTCTATTTGAATGAAGCCCGGCACCACTGGTTAGAAGTTCAGCAGACAAACGACTCCACTTATATTTTCCATGTTCAAGTAAAAGAGGCGTCAGACACTGTAACATATCTTGAAGTTCACATCAATGGTCTTGGTCCTTATGGCATTGACACAATTACTTTCCATCTTGTACCATAAAAGAGTATGACAGAGTGCTTATGGGAATAAATCTCTATTATCCCCATGAGTACTTTTTCGGGGTGACAAGGGACAGATTCTCTCACGTCTTTTTTCATAAATAATGTTAACGCCATGCAGTCTTTTTGACGTTTGGTTATCATAAGAGAAAAGAAACAATGTTTATCTGTCATATAATGATGAAACACGTAAAGCTATTTTCAGGAATGTTGCTGTTGGCGGCAGTAGTCGGTTGTAGCAGCGGCGACGAAACGGTGCCGGACAACAAGGCGCAAAACGAGACGGGAAATAAGACTGAGACGGTATTTGTCGACGATCCAGGTCCTGCGTTGACGGCAGAACAAGAAACGATGTTCTCGAACATCCAAATTTTCAACGCAGAAAAATGATCAGTAGAACCGACCCCATGATTCCGAAACTCTACTGCAGTACCATTAGGCACTACACTTAAAATAGAAAACTGATATGTTATTTGCAAAAAAGTGGGATAAAATTTGCAACATGTTTTTTTGTTAGTATATTTGCAGAAGTTATAATGCTATTAATAGTAGAAATAGTTTTTTTATTAATTATTAATTACAAGGTTTATGAGCAGAAAATATTTATTGTTAATATTGTTGTGCATCTCATGTTCAATACATACGATAGCACAAACAGACTATTATTACTACAAAGGGTATAAGATTCCTCTAACTCTCAATGATAACAAGGTCATAATTAGCATTCTTAAAGAATATAGTAACACCATAGAAAGCATTTACGCAAATGCCCAGATTCTAGGTACTATACGCGACAGCGACTTCGACATCCTCATTGTCGGTCGCTCTGATTACGAGAAGCTAACCACACTGGACTTCTGGGAGGAAGCCACAAAGTCCGTAATAATAACTTCAAGCTATTTTACAGAGAACAACGATGAGGTCTTTGTTACTCCATACCTGAACGTACGGCTTAAAAAGGAAGAGGATACGAACCTGCTGACGTCATACGCTGAGGAGTATGGACTCCAGATAATCAGGAATATGTCGTTAATGCCTTTATGGTATATTCTGGCTATCACTCAAAACTGCGAAAAGAATACATTGACGTGTGCAAATGAATTATTTGAGAGTGGGTATTTTGCGGAATCTGTTCCAGACATGGTTTCTTTTAATGATCTTGACCACACGGCTGTCAGTGCTATTACTATTCAGTCGCCGACGGAATCCTCCCCACTTTATGACCTCCAGGGCCGCCGGATGAAGGACCAGACCACACAAAAGGGTATATACATCCAGAATGGAAAGAAAGTAATCAGATAGCAAGTAAAGATTTCAATGCGATGAAAAGGATATATGTCTTATTTCCATTATTGCTGTTGTCTATTTGTCTTCAGGCACAGGAATACATCTCGTTGGTTGAGTGATAATACAAAAAGGTTCACAAGGTGTGTTGATTAAAAACGGATTTGAATGTGAAATGGGAGCAGAAATGATAATAGAATAAAAAACAATAAACGATATGACTAAGAGAATACTACTATTGTTTCTATTTGCCTTGGCATCTATGTCAGGCATGGCTCAAAGTCAGGCGGCTATGAGCTTTGATAATGATTTTATCTGGTGCTACAATGGTTGCAAAAGTGCAGAGTACCTCACATATCCAGCATTCCAAGAGTCATATCGTTTCGACGGCTCATATGAGAAAAATGGCAAACAATACCATGTTTTTCATTTTCAAAGGGCGTTTTTTGACAGTGGGGCTTCTATATACCCAACAGGCTATAGTTCCAACGACTTTAAAGGCCAGATTGGTGTCCGAGAAGAGAATGGTCGCGTTTATGTAGACCGCAATGAATACCTTGCCTTGCTGTCCGATGGTTCCTATTGGCAGTCAGTTGGAAACAAAGACTATCTTCCTTATCAAGAAACCGCCGATGGCGAACTTGTACTTTACGACTTCAATATGCAAGTTAATGATAAATACCCGTCTGTGGAAGGTCACGATGACATTTTTGTAGTCAGTATTGACATAGTTACAACGGAGGATAATGTTGCTCGAAAGTTATTACGGCTTAGTAATGGTAGTTCCTTATTAGAGGGTATCGGCTGTATCTACTCCTCTGGCTTATGGCTCTTCTATCTGAACCCAGGTATCGTACCCTATGAAGCTGGTTATTTGGACATCTATGCTCATCATCCACAGAATACTGGATTATGGACACCAATATACCAATGGAATGATGGCGCTCTAACGGGCATAAGCAATACTATCTCTACGAAACATACGGCAAAGGATTTCTTAGACCTTCAGGGTCGTCCGATGAAGGAACTGCCCACAAAGGGTATCTATATCCATAACGGGCGTAAGGTCGTAGTGAAGTAAAAGGCCAGAGTCCCCCGTCTTTGTTCGAGTTAAACGGAGAAACGACAGTGACAATAGGAACAACGCTAAATATAAACAACAACTGACATGAAAAGGAATAGTTTTTTTATAGTACTCATACTTTTGTTGTCCTTATCCTCAAAAGGTTATTCCCAACGACCAGAAAGGCTTTATCTCCCTGGTGACAATTGCTTGTGGTATAGCAGTTATGCCCCCAATTGGATGGGCGAATATATTTATTTGCGGAATGGTGAGACGGAACTGATTGAAGGGAAGGAGGTAGATCGGGGGACTCTGATCTGAATGGGATTGGCAATGTGATGGAAGTACAGAATTTAGACAAGAATAAAAGGAATTCAATTATCAGAGAAGTATGCAAACAGGGGGCAGGATTCAGACAGTTAGCCCGAATAACGGGGATAAGCTACGGAATTATCCAAGGAGTAGCAACAGATCACAGTCTCCTGACCTGAAATGGGGGGCATTTTGAAACCGACCTAACAACCTACCATAGCGGCCTGGAATGCCGATGCACAGAGGGTTTGTCGATGGTAGGTTCGTTGTCGGAGACCTACCATCCAACCTACCATCGAACCTAACATTAGTGTACGTTAGAATATCGATTCTACTATCTTGTCGACAATCTCGTCAAAGTATTTTTGCTTGATGCTGCCAAGGCGACGCTGGACGTCTCGTTCGATCCAAGCCGCCTGAGATGGTAGGTCTGACGCCAGATGGTAGGTTCGATGGTAGGTCTCAAAAGGACAACCTACCATGCTCAAAACCAGTGTACATCGGGGTTTCAGGGAATTATGGTAGGTTGTTAGGTTGGTTTTGAAATTGCCGTATTTTCCGCAAGATTATGATACGCGATTTTCAAAGTATTTATTGAGTTCAACTTATCCAGTACTTTTCCATCAGTTATCCAGTACTTTTCCGTCAGTTATCCTAAGGATTTCCTCAAGAAGTTGCCGTGATTTCTTGCGGAAATCACGGCAATAATTGCAACTTTTGATTGCAATATACAGAGCGGTTCACGTGTGTTGCTGTGTGTTGAAAAGAGCGTGGTTACCTGATCCTTTTTAATGTGGCTTCCATCAGGTCGTCGTTGATGGTCAGCTCTTCACCGTCCTCGCTGAGGAGCATCTTCGTACCGTCTTCGATGACGATGGCGCCGTCGATGACCCTGTAGCGTGACCAGTACTGGCGAATCTTCGCGTTGGCTTGCAACTGGGTCTGCCATAACTTGCGCTTTGCCCAGCTGATGCCTAACTGGTCGGCACGTTCCTTGTCGGTCAGGATTCTCATCTTGACCTTCATCTTGTAGCTGTCAGGAAACTCGACCGTCACGCTCATGGTGAAGATCTCGTTCATCAGGTCCTCACGTTCTTCGCGGGCCTCAGGGGTCTCGTCGGACTTGTTGGACATGAGATGAGCCACCGACATGTTGCCGTTATAGTAGATACGGCCTTTCATCTCCTGTGCCTGTACGCCGAGTGCCAGCATCAGGCCGAATGCTATCAGTAACAGTTTTTGTTTCATCTTTCCTATACTGCCATACTGCTCTGTCGCCAGAAGCGGTAAGTGATGTCTTCAAAGGTGCCGTCCATATTGCGACGGTAGAGGCGCTGGTTAGTCGTTGCCGACTTCAGGCCACCGAGGTGCTTGATGTAAGGACCTATCTTAATATAGTCGAAGTCTGACTTGTTGACTACCGAGGGGATACGGATGCGTCCGCTGTACCAGGCGACATGGAACTGCGGATGGTATTCGTGGATGTATTGTGCCAGTTGGTTGACGCCCATAGGGTCGGCGTCGCCGCCCATAAAGGCGATGCAGGTGATGTCGATGCCGTACTGTGACACGAAGTCGTCGATGGCATCGGTGTTGAGGGGCATGCCGATGTCTTCCCAGAGGTAATGGCTATGGCATCCAGGACAATGACACGGGCAATTAGAAATATTAATTGCCAGTGTCACTTCGTCCGGAATTTCTTGGAATACGATTCCAGTATTGACGTATTTAAGCATGGTTATTCTGCGTGAGCATAGTAACGGCGGGCTGCTTCCTGTTGGCGGGCCTGTGAGAAGTTGGAGACGCGCTTCAGGTATCCGATGATGCGGGTCATGTAGTCCACGTTATGCGAATGGCAGTGGGGACACTCCTTTAGATAGCGCTTGTCGATATGGCCACAGTCGTTGCAGACGGTATTGGGGATGTTGAACGTGAAGTAGTTGCAGCCCTCCTTGGCGGCGACCTTCAGCAGGTGCAGGTACTGCTCCTTCGACAGGTGCTCTTCCAGGTTCATGTGCAGGGCCGAACCGCCCGTCAGGTGTTCGATATAGGGTGCGCCGTGCAGCTTGAACTTGTCGATGACGCTCAGCGTGTCGTCCTCTACCACGTAGAAGTAGCTGTTATAACAGTCGCGCGGCACGAAGTAGCCGTCCTCGCGGTCCCACTTGGCATGCTTGACGCCGACGTTCTCGGCAGGAATCATCTCGCAGTTGAACATCACGTCCTTCGTGCGATACTGCCTGTTGTACTTCTCGATGAGTCCGAGGATGCTTTGGACAAAGTGCAGATACTCGTCGTTTGGCGTAATCTTGATGCCCATGAACTCTGCAGCCTCCACCAAGCCGTTGATGCCGATGGTCAGGTACTGGCGGGCAATGTTGATGTAGCCGGCGTCGAACAGCGGCAGCATGCCGTGGGCTTGCAGTTCCTTCAGGTTCTCGTTGTAGGCCAACTGTACCTTGTGGCAAAGGTCGATGATGGTGCCGAGGTACTCCAGATAGTCAATCTTGTGGTTGACGGCATACTGGATGCAGCGGTTCAGGTTGATGGTGAGCACCGACTTGGAACCCGTCGAGACACCACCAGCGCCGAGGGTATAGCTAAAGCCGTTGTCGGTAATCTCGTTGCGCAGACGGCAGCAGCTCGACAGCGAGTCGGCATTGTCGCTCATATAGGTAAAGAAGGAGTGTCCCTCAGAATACATCTCGGCGGTGAAGTCGCCCCACTCCTTGTCCTTGCACTCACCGTTCTCGTCGACCAGCAGAGCCATGGTCTCTACGGGGAAGGTCAGCAGGGTCTTGGTGCGCTCTTGGTTGAACCACTTCATGAAACGCTTCTGCAGCCAGGAGAGTCCATCCCAGTCGGGCTTGGAACCGTCGGGGAAATAGAACTCGCCGAAGATGCTCTCGAAGTAGTAGCGGTCGTAGTAGGCTACGTTCCAGAACACGGCCTGGTAGTTACGGGCACCCGTCGGCTGGTTCAGGGTATAGACAATCTGCTCGAAGTAGTCGGTGATGACCTTGTCGATGGTACGCTGCTTCAGGCTGAGGTCGGCCTGTTCGTTGGCACGCTTCCAGTAGTCCTGTCCCCATTCCTTGCCGATGAAGTAGTTCATATACATCAGGAACTCAGGCGTTGCACAGGCACCGCTGAGCATGGAGCTGACCATGAACACCATGTTGACGAAACCTCCGGCAAACGACTTCAGGTTGGTGGGTGCCGTGGAGTTGCCGCCAATGGCCGTCGTACCGGCGATGAGCCAGGGATACATGGTGATGGAGGCACAGTAGTTGGCCAGACTGGTCTCGTCGTTCTTATATATAAAGTGGTGTGTCAGTTTGTCAATGTATTCATCAGCCAACTGCTTGCCGTACATTTTTTTGATGCGGTCGGTCAGCAGGCGACGATTCAAACGGATAAAGTTCGACTTGGGCAGTTCGCCAATCAGCGTGGCAATGTTCTTGTGTTCAACGTTGGCGTTGGCGTCGTATTTTGAACCCGTGGCGGCATTCATGCTCTCCATGTATTCTGAAAGGAACAACATTTTCTCCAAGGTCTCGCGGTCCTCGGTGTGTTCCTGGCGATAGAGGATGAACGACTTGGCTACCTTGTAGAACCCCTCTCGCATTAAGGCTTCTTCCACTTGGTTCTGGATGTCCTCCACCTTAATGTCGTCGTGCATGTCAAGATGACTGAGCACCTTCGATACGGTGCTCAAATCAGCAGGTTCACCAACACTCTCGAATGCCTTTACGATAGCATTCATGATTTTGTCCAATGAAAAACGGTCTTTAGAACCGTCGCGTTTTGTAATGGTAAAATTCTTAATTTCCATCATATTTCTTCTTAGTTATTGACATTCTTCTTGGCTAAAGTTCTCCGTTTTGGAAAACTTTTCGGTTTTCATTTTGGAAAAAGTTTTCCGTTTTGGATAAGCCGAATCGCCTGCAAAGGTACAAAAATCCGCCAAATCATAGGCACGTTTCTTGAAGAAAAATTTGCAAAAAATAGTTAAATACAGAGGATTCGTCGTAGGGTGATGACGTTTGCCGAGGCCGAACGTCTTAGAAATAAGAGAGATAACTAAAAAACTTAAAGGACTTATGAATAACAGCAAATACTGTGGCGTGGTGGTGCCGATGGTGACTCCCGTCACTCAGGACGGACGGCTCGACGTGGAAGCCGTCAAGCGAATTGTTGATTTTTTTGTCAAAGCTGGCGTTTCTCCACTCCTGATGGGTACCACTGGCGAGGGCAACAGCGTCAGTCAGGCCGACGGCCAGCTATTAGTTGAAACAGCAGTCAAGGCACAAAGAGAGGCGATAGACCATAATTCTCAATTTTCAATGTTCATTCCATCGCCACACGCTGACCCAAGGTCAGGGAATCCTCAATTGAAAATCTATGCCGGCCTGACGGGAAACTGCTTTGCTGAGCAGGTTCGTCAGGCAGAGGTTTACACCGCTTTGGGTGCTGACGTCATCGTAGCCACCCTGCCGACATACTACGCCCTGACGCCAGAACAGATGTACGACTACTACAAGACGCTGGCCGACTGCATCACTGGACCCCTCATGCTGTATAACATCTTGGCCACGACACACATGTCGATACCCGTCGACGTCATCAGACGACTGGCTGACCTCCCAAACATCGTCGGTCTGAAAGACTCGGAGCGCGACTTGGAACGTATGGCACAATGCATCGACGTAGCCAAGGGACGCGACGACTTCGCCTATTTCTGTGGCTGGGCGGCTCAAAGTGCCCACTCCTTGGAACTTGGCGGCAACGGCATCGTACCTTCGACAGGCAACTTCGTTCCTGAAATGTTCCGACAGCTCTTCGACGCTGCCATCGCAGGCGATATGGACACTGCCAACCGTCTGCAGGACGAGACGAACGAGATAGCCAAGATCTATCAGAAGGACCGCACGCTGGGCCAGAGTCTCACCGCCCTGAAGGTGATGATGCAGACCAAAGGCCTTTGCGAACCTTGGATGCTCATGCCCCTCACCCGCTTATCTGCTGAAGAAGAACAGGCGATTGTTCATCAATTATAAATTGTCAATTGTCAAATTGTAAATTGTAAATTGTCAAATTGTAAATAATCAAGATGCATTGGATTGATTATGTCATCGTACTTCTGTCGATACTGGCAGCCATTGGGACCGGTGTCTACTTTGCCCATAAGCAGAAAGACACCTCGCAATACTTTGCCGGCGGCGGAAAGATTCCGGCCTGGGCGGTGGGTGTCAGCATCTTTGCCACGCTGATTTCGAGTGTGACATTCCTCGCCTATCCTGGTGCAGCATACGCCGACAACTGGATTCTGCTCGTACAGGGTCTGATGGTGCCCATCGTACTGGTAGCCCTCATCGGCATCATCGTGCCACTGTTCCGCAAGGTGATACGACTTTCCACCTACGAATATTTCGAGCGCCGCTTCGGACTCTTTGCCCGGCTGTACTCGTCGTTCGCCTTTACGTTAGGCCATTTCTCCAAGGCAGGCACGGTGTTCTTCCTGGTTTCGATGGCTCTCGCTACGTTCCTTAATATAAATATATACACCATCGTCATCGTGCTGGGCATCACCATCATCATACTGACGCTCTTCGGTGGTATGGAGGCTATCGTGTGGATGGACGTCGCTCAGGGATTCTTGCTCATCGGCGGCGGCATCATCTGTATTGCCATCCTGATGTTCGGCATCGAGGGCGGACCGGCTGAGACGTTCCGCATCGCCTCGGAATACCACAAAATCAGCTTCGGCCCATACGACTGGAGCCTCTCGGAGCTGTGTTTCTTAGTGATGGTGCTCAACGGCATCTTCTATGCATTACAGAAATATGGCACGGATCAGACCATCGTCCAGCGCTACTTGGCTGCCAAGAACGACCACGAAGCCAAGAAGGCGGCCTATATCGGCGTACTGATGTCCGTTCCCATCTGGGCGCTGTTTATGTTTATCGGCACGGCACTCTTTGCCTACTACCATGCCCAGGGTGCCCCGTTGCTGCCTGAGGGTATCAAGGCCGACGAGGTGTTTCCTTACTTCATTGCCCACGAATTGCCTGTCGGCATTCGCGGACTGATCATCGCTGCCCTGGCCGCAGCAGCCATCTCGTCGTTGGACAGCGACCTGAACTGCCTGTCGGCCATTGCCGTACAGGACTATTACAAGCGTTTCCGCAAAGATGCCACCGACCAGCAACAACTGCGCTTCGGCAAGTGGATGGTGGTGGCGGCAGGTGTCGGAGCCATCGGCGTGGCTTGTCTTTACATCTTCTGGGGTGGGGAAGGTGTACTGGGAGCCTTGTTCTCGCTCTATGCCATCTTCTCGGCAGGCATCGTAGGCATCTTCGTACTCGGACTCTTCAGCCGTCGCGCCAACAAGCAGGGACTGTACATCGGCATTGCCGTCGCCGTGCTGTTTACAGCCTACGCCGTGCTAACCTCTACCAAGGTCGATATCCACGGCACGGGCGTCAAGGAGACGTTGCTCGACCTGGGCGACTGGAACTTCACCCACCATAAATATATGTTAGGTGTCTATAGCCACCTCATCGTCCTCATCGTCGGCTACGCCGCCAGTTTCCTCTTCAAGACACCCCTTGCCGACAAGGAACTGACCGTCTGGGGCTACCTCGAGCAACGCAAGAAGCGCTGAGTTTTTGGGGTGGGAGTTAGGGCTTGAAGCCTTTGTGCCAGACGGCCTTGAGACCTTGGCAGGCGTCGTAGACGATGTTGCCGGCGGGGGAGCGGTGGCTGGCGGGGAGGAAGCCGCAGACGAAACGGGTGAGGTGACGGCGGATGTTGAAGTCTTTGGGGTTGTCGACACCTTTACTTTCTACGCGGATGCTGAACCGGCCTATGCCGTCGATGACGACGGTCTGACCGAGTGCGAGGCGCTGCTTCATGAGTTCCTGGAGTTCGGTGACTACCAGCTTGACGTCGCTCTCGCGGACGCTGCTGTTGCGGCAGGCTTCTTCGGCGATTTCCTGTAGTGTGACCTCGCCCTGACTGACGGCTTTTGCAAAGTATTTTCCATACGAAGGGTTGCTTTTGATGTTGTTGCGGATGAGCTTAATATGTATTGCCATGATGAAAATGTTATTTTTGATTTTGCGTTCACTTTTGATATTAACATGTTGTGTTCGAGAGAGTTGGGTGAAGTGACTGCAAATGGTTTGCGTTCACTTGCGTTCACTCATACCAAAACAAGTTGTTTTGGTCAGGAAATTGCCTGGATTTCCTATAGAAAAGTATGCTCCGAGCAGACCAAAACAAGTTGTTTTGGTGTGAGTCGTCAGATGTTTTTCAGCCGATAAGCCTTACCGTTGTTCAGTTTCTTCTTGGCATAACCCATTGCAGTGAGCTTCTTGCCGAGTTCGGAGTCAGTATTTTTCTTAATCTCGAAGGTCGGGAAGGCATCGGCCATCTGCTGCATAATGACCGGCATGGACATCCAGGGAGTGTCCTCGGGCGTGTCGACGGCGGGGTGGAAAAGGATGCTGATCATCTGCTGGTAGTCGTGAACCTGCTGGTAACGGTTGTTCTGACTGATGATGCGGGCGGTCTCTTCCTCGTCGAACCAGTAGCGTCGGCCTTCCTCGAGTTCTTGGCGCAGCTGTGCGAAGAGCTGGCTGTGGCTGATGTGACCTGTATTGTCAATGGTGTCGGCATAGACGCAGAGGAATCGTCGCGAGCCGGTACGGTCTGTCAGGGGTCGGACGTTGTTGGTGGTGGCTATGAAGGAGGCGAAGCGCTGGCGCTCCTCGATGGTCTTGCCGTAGGGTGGGCGGAACTTGACGTCGTGTTTCGAGAGGAGGTACTTCAGCAGGGGCTGCTGCGACTTCTTCATGGCGTCGAACTCGTCGATGTTGATGAGGGCGTAGCCTGACATGGCGAGGAAGATGTCGTTGTCGTTGTTCATCTTGATGTGGTCGCTGAAGTAGGTCTGCATCCAGTCGGGCAGGAGTCGACGGCAGAAGGTGGTCTTGCCTGAGCCTTGCGGCCCGATGAGCAGGGGTACGATGGCGTTGCCGTGCTGGCGGTCTTTGCCTATCCATTGTGCCACCATGGAGAGCAGCCACTTGTGGAAGTCTTCGGCCCAGCAAGGGTCGTCGGTATGCACGCGTCGGGCCAGGTCGGCGACGTGGTCGTGACCGTCCCAGGCGGGCAGGTGGCTGATGAAGTCTTGCATGGGATAGTAGAGTGGGATGAGCGAGGAGTTGATGAAGCGGTCGAGATCCCTGTCCCAGGAGTCTACGCCGGCTTTGAGTGCGCGGATAGTCATCGTGTTGCGGGCGGCGACGTCCAAGGGTCGGAATCCATGGCCGGTGGCGTTGGTGCGGAATTCAGCAACGCCCGTCATGACGTTGCGACGCAGGGTATAGTGTTCCTTCATGTATGCCTCGGTCTTGAAGGTCAATAATGCCGAATGGCGGGTGAACTTGGTGGGGATGGTCTTCAGCGTGTTGCGCAGGTAGGCCGTCTGAAATACGCTGTCGATGGTCTCGGCAGCCAGGTATTCGCCAATCATAGGAATGAACTTCGCCACGCGAGCCGACCAGGCTTCCGGCAGCCCCATCAGGTGGCAGCCGTCGGCCAGTTTCTCGACGACGGCCATTGCGAAGAGTCCTTCGTCCTTGATGGTGTGGTGTTTCTCGACGGCGTTGTCCAAGCAGTCGTGGAAGCGGCGCATGCGGCTATCGCGTACTGAGAGGCCGGGAATCTCCTCGGGGTAGTTGTAGTCGCTGATGTCCTCCTGCATCGAACGGTACTCCGGCGACTCCTCAGGCAGGTCAGTCACGGTGACTGCCAGTGCATCGGGGTTGTAGTAGGGTTCAGGGTCGTAGCTCACCTTGCAGCATGTTTGCAGGGTGGGTTCCTGGGCGACGAGGGGCGTCTGCAACTGGGTGGAATAGATGTAGTGGAGCTTGTGGAAAGCGTTGTTCAGACTTTGATCTTTAAACTTTGATCTTTGACCTTTGTGATTTGATTCTAAAATGGGATTGGCGGCCTCGGCGTCAGGATTAGCGACGTTGTAGGGACTGACGATGTGGAGCGAGTGGCCGTCGTGCCCCATGAAGCAGAGCAAGGTGTAGGGTTGGAGTGCCGCCAGCTTTTTGTACTCGGCGACGGTCTCGAGGTCGCGCAGGTTGTCGAGCGAGAGCAGTACGAGGGGGTTGATGGCAGTAGCTTTCTCTTCGCCGCCCGACTTGCACCATTCGGCGGCAAAGCACACCTCCTTCTTATAGTCGGAGGCGAAGTTCTTTTGATAAGTGCCGTCGGCCAGTTGAGTGACGAACTTTTCCAGTTCCTCGCGAACGAGCGAACGGTCTTTCTTGTCGTTGTTGATAATGGTAATCCTCATGATAATTGTGTGTTTAAGAGTTGTTTTGATAGTTGTTGATAACGCCTACAAAGATACAAAATTCCAGGCAATTTTGTAAGCACTTTATGGTTAAATTAGTTTAAATTGCTGCAAAAAGGTGACTGCAAACGGATTGCAGTCACTTTGCATTCACTCCACTTAAACAGTTATGTCTCAGCTGTTTAACCTAAAAAGTGAACGCAAACTGAAAAATCACTAAACTTTTGAAGAAGCATATATTAGGAGTACCCCCGCCGAATCCACATAATCCCATTTGTATAAGCACCTGTCATGACGCTGAACTAATAAAATTCGGTTTTTATTTTGTTCTTTGCTCAGTAATTCGTAACTTTGCACCTACATTCTGCAAAGAGTGGTAGGACATATTGCTCGTTTCCAACCGAATCGCTACCTCGAAAAGAATCTGAGCAAGTTCAATACCTAAGGAGTCACGCCATGGCGTGGGCTTCTCCATAAGGTATTGGGGTTTGTAGCGAACCCGGTTGGATATGGTTGCGGTCTGCGCCATTTCTTGTATAAATAAGAGAGGTACAGAATCAGCCAATACATAGAAGAATAAAAGTTACTAATTAAGATATGAGTACAAAAGGTTTTTTAGTTGCATTGATGTTGGCGGCTTTTCCGATGATAGGGGTGTTTGCTGATGGCGTCCGTTTTCTGACCGTGAATGCTAAAGACGGTACAAAGACGGAATTCGCATTGGCTGACGAGCCGAAGTTGACTTTTTCCGATGGCGAATTAAAGATAGTTGCCAGTAGCAGAACATTTTATATAAGACTTGCAGATTTACAGAACTATGCTTTCTCAAAGGAATCGACTGGTATTGCTGAGCTTTTGAAAGATGACAAAGTGACATTGGAGAATGGATTTGTTGTCCTTAGTTGCTTGTCGGCTGGAAGTAAAGTTGTGATTTATATGCAAGACGGAAAGATGGTCATGGAACATAAAACCGACGATAAAGGCATGGCGGTGGTAGACTTGTCGGTTTTGCCCAAGGGCGTATTAATTCTACAATCAAACAAAAGGAGTATAAAAATCATTAACAGATAAGGATTATGAAAGCAAAATTGTTTTCTATTTTGATTGGATTTGCAGCCTTGGCTCAAGTAGCCACAGCACAGACCACCATTTACAGGATGCATGTAAAAATGAAGGACAGTTCAACCAATACCTACAAGGCTGATGACGTGCAGGAAGTTTACTTCACTGCCTCGCAACCTTACGACCCGTCGCATCCTGTGACAGCCGATGTGGAATCAATACACGCTCCGAAAGAGGGTGGAACTTATATCGTACATATCAACTCGGAGATACCCCTGTCAACATCAAGCGGTAATCCAGATGCTTTAATTGTTGATGACTATTTTTCCTATTTCTTGAATCAAGCTCCTGTCAGCCTAACAAGTACCTATAATGAGGGTACGCTCACGATTACTGTTAATCCGACGACATGTTACATCGTAGATAATCGTGAAGTGAGGTTATTTGACCTTGAAGGCACAGAGGCCTTCTCACTAACAGTATCGCAGGATGGCGATCCCAATGCGACACTCATTGGCGAGAATGGAAACAACTATATCTCTTCTTTGGCGATGTCTATGCATGATAGTCATGCAAAATATCGCAGAGCTGATGTCAATTACACCGGATTGATTAGCCTTGATGGTTTTATGGCACCTTTAGAATCATACGACTACAGGGTGCGTGAGATATGGTTTACCATATATCAAGGTATTTCTCGAAACATGCAGTTAATGGAGAATTGCGAAAGGCCAGGGATGGCTATCTTCAAGCCGATGTGTGCAGTTTTGAATGCCATGTCATATTATGAATTGGTTACGTTCTTTGGTGGCGTTCCTTATTATACTAACGTGAATGATGCTATGGAATACCTTCCGAGAACAGAGCCCAATGTGATTTTCAGTAACCTCATTGAACAATTGAAAGAAGCTATGGGAAACATGGAGGAGAAGGTGACTGGCTATGTAAACAGCTCGGAAAAGATGTACAAGATGTCGAAGGATATAGCCCGTGTGATGCTGGCCGATATCTATATGTATCAAGGCCGCTATATGGAAGCCAAGCCTCTGCTGGAAGAGATTGTAAACAGCCATCGCTATTCGTTGGTGTCGGCAGTAGATAATCTTGATCCCCAATGCTCGGAGATTATATGGAGTCAGGCCGTCAATACACCCACCAGAGCCAAAGCGAATGACATGACGGTAGTTTTCTTTAACGACGACCTTTGCATCATGCAGACATACGGCGATGTGCTGCTATCGTTGGCTGAATGTGAGAACAAGCTGAACAATGACTCTAAAGCCAAGGAATACTTGAATCAAGTGGCATCTGCAAAGGGAATCGAAACCACTTCGACTGAGACATTGGCTGCTATTTCGGAAATCCGCCATAGAATTCAGATTGACTTCGGCGGTTACTTCGCTTTTCTGAAGCGAACAGGTCAGGCTCAGACCACTCTCGGCCTCGAAGAATATCAGCTGCTCTTCCCGATTCCACAGGACGAAATCAGCAGGAATCCTATGATAACGCAGAATCCGGGTTACGGAGAGACCACAAGATAAGCTTATCATGATTGTTTTAGCCGTCTATTCGTGGGCGGCTTTTTCCCCTTTCCAATTAAGGCAATACCATGACTTTTATGCATTTTATCCAAATCGGATAATCTTTTTTGGATAATTGTTTGGAGAAGTCGGAAAAAGCAAGTAACTTTGCACCGTTGGAAAAGAGAATAAGGCAATGACAGAGAATCCTTTTATTACTTATGGATATGAGTCGGCAGAGTATTTCTGTGATCGAGAGGAAGAGACTCGTCAATTGACGATGCTCCTGACGAATGGTAATCATGTGGCGCTGATTTCACCTCGCCGAATGGGTAAGACCGGATTGTTGAGCCACTGTTTCGCACAGCCTGACATGCAAGAAAATTATTACACGTTCTTGATAGACATCTATGCTACCAAGAATCTTCAGGACATGGTGTATCAGATGGGACGCAACATCGTCAGCAAACTGAAGCCCCGCGGACAGGCCGCCATTGGCCAGTTCCTGAAGTTTGTCACTTCCCTGCGCACAGGAATTTCCTTCGATGGCCAAGGCAATGCCAGTTGGAATCTGGGCATTGGCGACATCAAGTCTCCTTCGTTTACGTTGGAAGAGATTTTCAACTATCTTCAAGCCGCTGACAAGCGCTGTATTGTTGCCATTGACGAGTTTCAGGCTGTTATGGACTATCCTGAAGAGAACGTTGAGGCTCTGATGCGAACTTACGTACAGCAATGCCGTAATGCCGTATTCGTCTTTTCCGGCTCCCAGAAGAGGATGATGAGCGAGATGTTCTCTTCGCCAGCAAGACCTTTCTACCAAAGTACGACGATGATGTTTCTGAAACCTGTCAGTCTGGCAGAATACGAGTCTTTTGCCAGACGTCATTTCGAAAAAGCCCATAAGAAAATTGCTGATGGCGTGGTGAAAGCCATCTATGAGCGGTTTGACGGTACAACGTGGTATCTGCAGAAAGTGTTGAACCAACTCTTTGCCACGACAGAATCCGCCAAGGAAGAAGACGTCGAAAAGGCTGTCGAACAGATAGTTAACCAGAACGAGGAGGCATACAAGGACACCCTTTACCAGTTGACCGTCCGGCAACGCGACTTGCTTGTTGCCATTGGTCTTGAGGGAAAGGCAAGCCAGATTACTGGCATGGCGTTTGTAAAGCGTCATCACCTCTCGTCAGCCAGCAGTGTCCAGAAGGCAGCTCAGGTGCTTGAGGCGAAGCAGTTGCTGACCACTCAGCAGGGCATCCATGAAGTGTATGACAAATTCATGGGTGAATGGCTAAGGCATTATAGATGACTTAACCACGAACTTGAACTTTCACTTCTCTTACTTAACAACGAACTTGAACTTTCAGCTCGAGTTCGTTTCCGCTTGGAAGTGCAAGCAAGCTTTCACTTCTCTCACTTAACCACGAACTTGAACTTTTCAGTTCGAGTTCGTTCCCGTTCTGAAGTGTAAGCAAGCTTTCACTTCTCTCACTTAACCACGAACTTGCGGCCGTGCTTGATGTAGATGCCTGGTCGAAGCTGGTCGGTATCCACGCGGACACCTTGCAGGGTGTAGATGTTGTCGTCGTAGAAGCGCTCAGCCATCAGCTGCTCGATACCAGAAGGATTGGCCACGGTGATGTTGACGTTGGTAAGGGCTGCATAATAATTTGTCGTAGTCTTTGTACCAGCGTTGTACTTTGACTGTACGTATTCCGTAGTAAACAGCACTTCGTCCTCTTCGCCTGTCCAGATATTATCGCTCATGGTACCCACGAAGGCTTTCACTTTTTTGTCTGCATGGTTGCTTTCACCTAAGGTAAACTCCACCTTCGTAATCTTGTTGTTGTGTGCCCTGAAAGTCAGCGTGTTATAGTTGTATAGGCGGATTTGGTCATCGTCTGCATAAAGATACTTACCACAGATGCCATAGCTAAAGGTAATGGTTACATTATCCTTATCTATTGTGAGGGGAATGCGGTCATAATATTCACGCAAATTGTCGTATAGCGTCCAGTCCTTTCCTTCTGCTGCTAATTCGGCTTTGCGCTCTTCCGTTGGATGCCAGTCAACATTGAAGGTGGTCTTGTTAAGAGCTATCTCACAATTGTCGGAGGTTGGTTCATTCTCTGGTAGTTCACCACCATAATCAAAAGCTTCGTCATGCTGGTCTCCCCAGATGTAAATTTCCAGCCCTGGGTAGTCGACAAAGGGGTTTCGGTTACCCTGCATTCGCCAAACTTCTTCGTTTCGGTCTATCTCTTTCTGGCTGACAGGGTCGTTTTTTGACCATTTCATCAGCAGGTCAAATGCCCACGGAGCAAAAGGCTGATACGGGTCATCGTCCTCTAAGTTAAACATGTCTCCCGTCCATGTTCCACAATGGTCTCCGATGTTAGCGTCTGTTCCACTCCAAGTGGGTTGTCTTTTCTCATAAGCAGTTACCATGTAGAAGTAGATGCGTGCTATGTCACCCTTGTATTCGTCGTTGGGTTCGAAGCACCGGCCAGTATAAACAGGGGCATCTAATCCTTCAGGAATATAGGTGCATTTGCCCATTTTGCTAAAAGGTTTCTGTTCGGGGTCGTTGGGGTCTGGTTCCGAGCCATACCATTCACCATTGTTTGTGCCATAGGGGTTATTGCTGCGCTTGTTGTTAACAATGCCTTCAGCAGGAATCACATGTGCAAGGTCGGAATACATAGGCCAGATGTCCTTGTAGGTATAACTACTTCCACTCTTTGCTGCTGGATTAAACCAACTCTTGGGCATCGAGTGTTCGCGCTGGAAACCTTTAGTTCCCTCTGGGTCTGTACCATATTTCCCGTTTCTATGGAGGTTAGTATAGATAGAGTAAGCCGAATTACAGGAATACATATCCCAAATAATGGGTACAGTGTCTGTCGGAATGGCGTCAGAAGTGCGATATGCAGTCCATAGTGAGTCGTAGTCCATCACAGAAGGTGTATTGATAATCTCGTACATAGCCGTCTTCAGCTCGCGGCCTTTCTTGCCGTGGGCTTTCTGGTAATAAGTGCCTGTGCCGTTGGGCTGAGCCATTAAAACAACGGAAGTGATAGCAAGGCAAATAGTGGTAAGTAATGATCTTTTCATAAGCTAATCAGGTTTTTATGTTGCAAAGGTACGAAAAAAAGCGAAAAGTGGATAGTGAAAGGTGAAGAATTTGTTTCTGGAAGGGGATAATTTAGTTAAGAAAACTAAAATTCTTCTATATATATAAGGTGTAACCAAAAGTTTTCTCTACTTTTGCAGCCCAAAAGAAGCAAAAAAGTAAAAGATATGCAAAAGAATTTGGTGATAGTAGAGTCTCCTGCTAAGGCTAAGACCATCGAGAAGTTTCTCGGCAAGGACTTTAAAGTGATGTCAAGCTACGGCCACATCCGCGACTTGAAGAAGAGAGAGATGAGCGTCAACACGACGTCGCTCGAACCTGAATACGAGATTCCCGACGAGAAGCAGAAGCTGGTGAGAGAACTGAAGTCGAACGCACAGAAGGCAGAGAAGGTCTGGCTGGCATCCGATGAAGACCGCGAGGGAGAAGCCATCTCGTGGCATCTGTGTGAGGTGCTGGGACTGGACGAGCAGAAGACCAACCGTATTGTGTTTCACGAAATTACGAAGCCGGCCATCCTGAAGGCCATCGAGACGCCGCGCCATATCGACATGAACTTAGTGAACGCCCAGCAGGCCCGTCGCGTGCTGGACCGTCTGGTAGGTTTTAAGTTATCGCCAGTGCTGTGGCGCAAGGTAAAGCCCTCTTTGTCGGCAGGGCGTGTGCAGAGTGTTGCCGTACGTTTAATAGTGGAACGCGAGCGCGAGATACAGTCTTTCAAGAGCGAGGCCTACTATAGTGTCAGCGGAACTTTTGCCCTGACCAATGCCGACGGTTCGCAGACGGAAGTGAAGGCCACGCTGGCCCAGCGTCTGAAGACCCACGAGGAGGTGGAGCAGTTGCTGGAGCAATGTAAGGACGCTACGTTTACCGTCGAGTCGGTGATGAAGAGACCCATGAAGCGCACTCCGGCGCCACCCTTCACCACGTCGACCCTACAACAGGAAGCCGCCCGTAAGCTCGGCTTTACAGTGAGCCAGACCATGATGGTGGCCCAACACTTGTATGAGCATGGACAGATTACCTATATGCGTACTGACTCTGTGAACCTCTCCGGCCTGTGCATCAATGCCTCGAAGGAGGAGATTAACACGCTCTACGGCGAGGAATACGGCAAGGTTCGCCAGTATCACACCAGTTCCAAGGGTGCCCAGGAAGCCCACGAGGCCATCCGTCCCACCTATATGGAGAAGCAGAGCATTGAGGGTACAGCTCAGGAGCGCCGTCTCTATGAGCTCATCTGGAAGCGCACCATTGCCTCGCAGATGGCTGATGCCGAGATAGAGAAGACAACGGTAACGATTAAAATTGAGAATCCGGAATTGTCAACGCTCAATTCTCAGTTCATAGCTACAGGCGAAGTTGTTAAGTTCGACGGTTTCCTGAAGGTCTATCGTGAGTCGGTTGACGACGAGGAGCAGCAGGACGAGGAAAGCCACATCCTGCCCCCGTTGACAGAAGGCGATGAGCTGACACGCCGCGAGATACAAGCTATAGAACGCTTCAGCCAGGGTCCCCAGCGCTATACTGAAGCCTCGCTGGTACACAAATTGGAAGAGTTAGGCATTGGTCGTCCTTCGACCTACGCCCCCACCATCTCTACCATCCAGCAGCGCGAATATGTTCATAAGGGCGACCAGAAAGGCGAAGAGCGCTCTTTCACCGTCGACACGCTGAAAGGAAAAATCATAACCCAGAAGGTGCGTACTGAGATGGCTGGTTCTGACAAGGGTAAGTTGCTGCCCACAGACATCGGCATCGTGGTCAATGACTTCCTCATGAAGTCGTTCCCCACCATCATGGATTATAATTTCACCGCCAAGGTGGAGCAGGACTTTGATAAGATTGCCGAGGGCGACGAGAAGTGGACGGATATGATGAAGGACTTCTATAACGACTTCGAGCCTACGGTGGAAAAGACGATGAATGCCCGTCAGGAGCACAAGGCCGGTGAGCGCCAGTTGGGCAAAGATCCCAAGTCGGGCAAGCCCGTCTTCGTTAAGATTGGCCGCTTCGGCCCTGTAGTGCAGATAGGCTCTGCCGAAGACAAGGATAAGCCTCGCTTTGCCCAGCTGCCCAGCGAGAAGAGCATTGAGACGCTGACCCTCGACGAGGCGATGGAACTGTTTAAACTGCCCCGTACGATAGGCGACTTCGAAGGTTCCCCCGTTGTCATTGGCGCTGGTCGCTTCGGACCATACGTGATGCACAACAAGAAGTACACTTCCATTCCAAAAGATGCCGACCCCATGGCGATTACCCTCGAGGAAGCTATTCAGTTGATAAAAGAGAAGCGTGAGCAGGAATCGCAGAAGTATCTGCGTTCCTTCGATGCCGATGGCAAGTTGCAGATTCTGAACGGCCGATATGGTCCCTACATTGTGTACAACGGCAAGAACTACCGTATGCCAAAGGCGATGCACACCCGTGTCGCTGAAATGACCTACGACGAGTGCATGGCGATTGTCAATAAGAATGAGAAATGAGGCCTCATTTCCAATTTTAAGAATATGCGAAGAATTATTCTGATCGGTTATATGGGGTCCGGGAAGACCACAGTAGGCAAGGCCCTTTCGAAGGAGACCGGTATGATGTTCTATGACCTGGACTGGTATATCGAGAGCCGCATGCGCAAGACTGTCTCGCAGATTTTTGCAGAGCGTGGTGAAGATGCCTTCCGCAAACTGGAGCATAGCATGCTGCACGAGGTTGCCGAGTTCGAGGATGTCATCATTAGCTGCGGTGGTGGGACACCTTGTTTCTTCGACAACATGGACTACCTGAACCAGCAAGGTGACGTGGTGTACCTGAAGGCCTCGCCGGAAGTACTCTACAATCACCTGCTGATGGCCAAGGTGGAGCGCCCTCTGCTGAAAGGTAAGAGTCCTGAAGAACTGATAGCCTATATTACGGAGCACCTGAAGGAACGCGCCCCGTACTACGAAAAAGCCCGATATACCCTCGACGTCGACGTGCTCGACAATGTCGATAAGATTAAAGACAGCGTAGCCCGTCTACGTGAAATCCTCAATCTATAATTCTTAATTGATAATTGGCGAAGCCAATAACTCTAAACTCAAAATTCTTAACTCTTAACTCATGAAGAAGTGGACTATCGACGACTCTAAGGAGCTCTACAACATCAACGGCTGGGGCACCAGCTACTTCGGCATTAACGACGAAGGTAACGTCTATGTGACCCCCTGCAAGGACGGAACGCAGATAGACCTGCGTGAGGTGATGGACGAACTGTCGCTGCGCGACGTGCAGTCGCCAGTGCTGCTGCGCTTCCCCGACATTCTGGACAACCGCATCGAAAAGACGTGGAGTTGTTTCAAGAAGGCTGCCGAGGAGTATGAGTACAAGGGCGAGAACTATGTTGTCTTCCCCATCAAGGTCAACCAGATGCAGCCCGTCGTCGAGGAGATTATCTCGCACGGACGTAAGTTCAACTTGGGCATCGAGGCTGGTTCGAAGCCGGAACTGCACGCCGTCATCGCCGTACAGTGCCAGAGCGACAGCATCATCATCTGTAATGGCTATAAGGACCAGAGCTACATTGAGCTGGCCCTGCTGGCACAGAAGATGGGCAAGCGCATCTTCATCGTGGTGGAGAAGCTGAACGAGTTGGAGATTATCGCCCGCGAAGCCAAGAAGATTGGTGTGCGACCCAATATAGGCATCCGCATCAAGCTGGCCTCCAGTGGTGCCGGCAAGTGGGAAGAGAGTGGGGGAGACGCCTCGAAGTTCGGTCTGACAAGTGCCGAACTGTTGGAAGCCCTGGAATTATTGGATAAAAAGGACATGCGCGACTGTCTGCGACTCATCCACTTCCATATCGGCAGCCAGATCACGAAGATACGCCGCATACAGACCGCCCTCCGCGAGGCCTCACAGTTCTATGTGCAGCTTCACAAGATGGGCTATAACGTCGACTTCGTTGACTGCGGTGGTGGACTGGGTGTCGACTACGACGGCACACGGTCGCCCTCATCGGAGAGTTCTGTTAATTACAGCATCCAGGAGTATGTCAACGACTGTATATATACCTTTGTCGATGCTGCCAACCGCAACGACATCCCCCATCCCAACCTGATTACTGAGAGCGGCCGTTCGTTGGCAGCCCACCATTCCGTACTGGTTATCGACGTGTTGGAGACGGCCTCGCTGCCCGAGATGCCAGAAGAGTTCGAACCCGACGAGAACAGCCACCAGTTAGTGAAGGACCTCTATGAGATTTGGGATAACCTCAGCCCGCGTAACGTCTTGGAAGACTGGCACGACGCTGAGCAAATCCGTGAAGAAGTGCTTGACCTCTTTGCCCACGGCATTGTAGATTTGAAGACACGCGCTGAGATTGAGGCCATGTACTGGAGTGTCTGTCACGAGATTCATGCCTTGGCCAAGAACCTGAAGCATGTTCCCGAGGAGCTGATGAATATCGATAAACTGCTGGCCGACAAGTACTTCTGTAATTTCTCGCTGTTCCAGAGCCTGCCCGACTCATGGGCTATTGACCAGATATTCCCCATTATGCCCATCCAGCGGCTTAACGAGCGACCCACTCGCAATGCCACCATTCAGGACATCACCTGCGACTCGGACGGTAAGATAGCCAACTTCGCCACCAACCGCCACAACTCGCATTCGCTGCCCGTCCATGCCCTGAAGAAAAATGAGAGCTACTATCTGGGCGTGTTCCTCGTGGGAGCTTATCAGGAAATCCTGGGCGACATGCACAACCTGTTTGGCGACACCACGGCGGTACACATCTCCGTCAAGGATGGCAGCTACCACATCGACCAGGTGTTCGACGGCGAGACGGTGGAAGAAGTGCTGGAATATGTGCAGTACAACCCCAAGAAGCTGGTGCGCCAGTTGGAAATCTGGGTCGCCAAGAGTGTCAAGCAGGGCAAGATTACCCTCGAAGAGGGCAAGGAGTTCCTCTCGAACTATCGCTCAGGCCTCTACGGCTACACCTATTTGGAATAGTGGATCCACGGGGTACAGACCTTACCTTTTTAGAAAGCAAAAAGCTAAAAATCATAACTTAAAACAAACGTCTATGAAAAAGCAATTTATCTTGATTGTTGCATTGTTCCTGATGGCGGGAATAAATGCTGGCGCTGCCGTTATCGACAGCATTTACTACAACCTGACCCATGTCTATGAGGCTGAGGTGGCACGTGACTCGACCAACACCTTTAGCTATTCGGGCGATATCGTCATCCCTGACACCGTATATTATAAAGGTGTCGCCTATCGTGTGGTGACGGTGGGCAATTCGGCCTTTGCTGGTTGTGAGAAGCTGAACAGTGTCACATTGCCCCCGTCGGTGCAAAGCATCAACAATGCTGCATTCTCAAAATGTACACATCTGTCGCGGGTGACGATGGGTGACAACATCACAGCCATCGGCGACAATGCCTTTGCCGGCTGTACCCTGCTGATGGGATTGAAGCTGCCTGCCTCGCTGAAGAAGATTGGTTATCGCGCCTTTGCCGACTGTGCCAGCCTGACGGTGCTGACTATCCCCGATGGCGTCACCAGCATCGGACAGAGTGCTTTCCGCAAGTGTACTGACCTGAGGAGTGTTACCCTCCCCAAACGGCTGACAATGATAGACAATGACATGTTCCGCGAATGCACAGCCCTGGAACAGATAAACATTCCGCAACAGATCACAACGATTAATCCGAATGCTTTCCGCGGTTGCACCAGTCTGAAAAACATCTCCTTCGGCAGTAAATTGGTAACGGTCGATGACAATGCCTTCCGCGACTGCGTGGCGCTGACGGCGATAGAACTTTTGGACAATATCAATAAGGTTGGCGTAGGTGCTTTCCAGGGTTGTAAGAAATTGAAGACCATTACATTAGGTTCAGCCATAGAGAGTCTCTTTGCCAGTGCTTTCGGTGAGTGTACTTCGCTCACAGATGTCTTTATGCAGTCGGACAACATCCCCAAGACCGACCAAAACTTATTCCTTGGCTCATCCCTGACGAATGCCACGCTGCACTGTCGTCCTGCCTTGCTGGAAATCTACCAGAAAGCTAAACCTTGGAGCGACTTTAGCAAGCACGTCAGCATAGCTCCTGTGCAGTAAAACGTGGTAAAACCGCCCCTGAAAATCAATAAGTTCATAGGAAAATAAAAAAAATGCCATTCGATTTTGTCGGATGGTATTTTTTTCGTATATTTGCCCCCGATTTCAGAAATGTAGTTAACGAGTCCATTAAAGATCATGAAGTTTTTTAAGTATTTAGTATTTACAGCCTTATTGTTTTTCCTGCCATTTCTGATGACTGGATGCAACCAAAGTAACAAGATGTCAGATATCACTTTGTCTGTCGTTTCACAAGATACAACGACCCAGAACCTTCAGAATTCAGAGGTTCGCTTGATGGTGGAGAAAGGTATCGTCTTGGAACGCGTAAGGGATATTTTCCGTGTAGTCAGGGAAAACGAGCTGTGTCAAGGTATTGATGTCAACAACGAACTGCTTGACAGGGCATATTGCTCCAAGTCTTGGAACAAGTTGCTGATGGCAGTCCGCCGCAAAGAGTATAATTCATGCACGCTGTTCTTCGAGGTCAACTATTGGGCTATGACCCATTACCCTGTATTCGTCACGTTTGACGATTTTGAAGTAACCCGTGTTACCATCAGTGATGATAGGAAGACAGCCTCCGTAGATTATGTGACCTATGAACTGGACGCCTATAATCCAGCTCGCATTGACCTGATTTTTGAAGACGGTCGTTGGGTCATTGACAATTTCTACGACATGAGAAACATGCTCAACGTCCGCCAAAGCATGAGGGATTACTTGCGAAACGACTTTATCTAAGATGTGACTTTTTAGTATTCCATAGAAAAAACTCCCTGAGTGTCATCATGATACTCAGGGAGTAATTCTTTTGTCCTATTTAGTGTTACTTCTTAAAGAGGTGTGGGATGAACTCGTGGAGGCCGCGGCGCCAGGTGAGGAACTCGTGGGCTGTGCCGGCAGACTCGCTGCTATCGACCTTGATGCCCAGCTCACGAAGCTGCTTCACGATGTCGCCACTCTTGATGAAGTCCTCAGAGCCCCAGTTCATGTACATATAATGTATTTTCTTGTTGAACTCGTCGGCATTGGCGAAGACGCCGTTGTAGGCAGTCTTGACGTCGAGGCCGAAGATGGCGCCGCTGAAGGTGCCGAGCCAGGCGAACTTGTCAAGGTTCTGGAGCACCACGTCGAAAGTCTGGTGACCACCCCAGCTGAGGCCGGCCATAGCGCGGTTGTCGCGGTCGGTCTTCGTGCGGAAGTTGGCGTCAATATAAGGAATGAGGTCGTTCAGCAGGACGGGATAGAACGAGGCGCCGTACTCCGAACGGCCGGCCTGGTTGTTGCCGCCGCGGAACGGACCCTTGATGTCGCCGCTCTCCATGACGACGAGCATTGGTACGGCCTCACCGCTGGCGATGGCGTTATCCATGATGTGCTGCATCTTGCCCTGGATGGCCCAGCTGGTTTCTCCCTCGCCCATGCCGTGCTGCAGGTAGAGCACGGGGTAGCGCTTCTTGGCGTTCTTTGACAGTTCGTACTCGGCAGGCGTATAAACTAATGCATGGCGCCACTCGCCGAACTTGGAGTTGGGGCTGTGGTAATAGATGCTGCGCACCTGACCGTGGGCAATGCCCTGCTGTGGACGGTAGTAGTCGCCCTCGGGACCCTCGGGAATCTCGATGCCGCCCGACTCGCGGTTGCAGCCAAAGAAGGTCTCAGAGGCAGGATCGACGAAGTTTACGCCGTCGATGTTCATGAAGTAGTAGTGGAATCCCACGGGCAGCGGGTCGGTGACAGCCATGAAGCCGCCTTTGCCGTCGGGCTGCATGTCATATTTCTTGTTGCAGATGTCGACGATGACCTTACGGGCCTGGGGAGCCTGAATGCGGAAATAGGCGCGACGCTCCTTGTCGACCTTCGGGAAGTCGTTGCCGGGAATAGTGGTTTCGGCGATGAAGGCGTCGGCGGGAACCTCAATCTTCTTGGGCATGTCGATATGAGGACGTTTAGGCTCGTAGCCGAGGAAGCGTGCCACGGCCTCACCGTAGCGGCAGCCCAGCTCGCGGTAGCCGGCAGCATCGAAGTGCAGACGGTCAGGACCGTTCGAGCAGTCATCCGACGAGATGACCTGTGAGGTGTGGAGCGTCTGGGGCAGTTCGTCAATCTGTTTCTTACAGCCGATGCATACGCCCTTGCCGCCAGCCTGTACGATGTTGCCGGCGTAGAGGTTCACCTCCTCGGGCTTCAGCTTCAGATCGCCACAGAGGTGGTCATAGACCTGTTTCACCATGCCGGCCCACTTCGGGTCGCCGGTGTTCGTCTCGCCCTGGTGCATCAGGATACCCTTGATGACGCCGTCCTTCTGAGCCTTCTTGGCCAGGGTCACGAGGCGCTCGTAGGGGTTGTTGTTATAAGCTTCCAGCATACCCTTCATCCAGTTCGGGGCCTTCTTCAGATAGGCCGGGATACTGTCGGGCAGGAATCCCTTGATGTCAATACCGCCGATGGCGACATGGATGACACCGATTTTGATGTTCTCAGGCAGTGAAGCCACCAGAGTACGGCCGAACCAGTCGGCAGGCGTCAGTCCGGTGTTCGGACGGCAGAGTGGGGGAATGGCCTCAGTCCACTCGCCCATCTTACGGGCAGGGAGCGTCTCAGTGGCAGGATAGTCTACTGCCGGCATCCAGAGGAAACGTGGTCCGGGACTCTTCAGGTCCTGGGCTTCGGGTTTTGCAGCACCTTCCATGTTCGATTGTCCGAAACAAAGGAAGATGTAGAAGTTTGGGTCTTGTGCCTGTGCTGTCGTCATGGCGCAGAGCAACAGGATAGCAGTCAATAGTTTTTTCATTGTTTTTGCTATTATTTATTAACACTAGTGTCCACTAAAAATTGCGGAGATGTTTGTAAGTTATTTAAATATAGAGTTTTAGGGCGAACAATTGACGGTGACGATTTGAATTGACTACCTTTGCAACCCAAAAGCAAATCAGTCATTCGATGAACACCGGAAAATATATATTCGCCCAGCTCATAGAGTTCTTGCCGCAGAGAATCTTTGATAGAATTGTAATGAAATACGAAGGGAATAAATACGTGAAGCATTTCACTTGCTGGAACCAGTTGCTCGTCATGATGTTCGGGCAACTGAGCAATCGTGATAGCCTTCGTGACCTTACAAGTACCATATCTGCGCATTCCAACAAAGTTTATCATCTTGGCTTTGGCAAGAACGTGACGAGAAGCAATCTCGCAAAGGTCAACGAGAGACGCGAACCTCGCATCTTCGAAGAGTTTGCCTACCATATGATAGACATTGCGAGAAAGAAGAGAATCGACAAGGACTTTGAGATAGACGGGAAGGTTTTTGCCTTCGACTCTACCACCATCGACCTTTGCCTGAGCGTCTTCTGGTGGGCAAAGTTCCGTCGTGCAAAAGCGGGCATCAAGATGCATACGCTCTATGAGATTGAGACGGATATTCCTGCCTTCATCCACATCACCGAAGCGAAGGTGCATGACCAACGCGCGATGGACGTAATCCCTTATGAACAGGGGGCTTACTACGTGTTTGACCGAGGATACTTTGACCTGAAGAGGCTCTATCATATCAATGAGATTGAAGCCTATTTTGTAATAAGGCAGAGAGGTCATCTTCAATATGAGGTCGTTAGCGAAAGTGACACCATGCATAATGCTGATGGTGTACTCTCTGACCTGGTTATAAGACTTACGAATTATTCTACCAAACAGAAATATCCTGCCGTTCTTCGTCGCATCACATACTATGCGGTCGACAAGAACAAAACATTTGTCTACCTGACCAACAATATGGAGATACCAGCTACGCAGGTCGCTCTTCTCTACAAATATCGTTGGCGCGTAGAACTCTTCTTTAAGTGGATCAAGCAGCATCTCAAGATCAAATCCTTTTGGGGTACGACAGAGACTGCTGTCAGGATCCAGATATACTCTGCCATCACTGCCTACTGCATGGTGGCTATCGTTGAGCATGACCTCAAACTGCACAGGAGCACCTACGAAGTGTTGAGAATTTTGAGTGCTTCGTTGTTGGATAAGACTCCTATCAAGGAACTCTTTACCAAGGGACCTGAGTATGTTTCTGATGATGGCCAATTGACTCTTAATTTTATTTAGTGGACACTAATGATTTATTAATAATGTGAAACTGATTGCAAAGATAAACAAAAAACACGTACCCTCCAACTGTTTGGACTGTAATATTGTAACAAATTGCCTTTTGTCTAGTCATTTTGTCTCTTGCCGATACGGAAAGAAAAGTTTGTGTTACACAAATTAAATGCTCTTTAACAAATAATATATATCTTTGCAAACGAAAAATAATCGCTTTATTTTGGGTTAAACTTATAATAGTTACTAAAAGTTAGTAGTTTTGGTATGTATTCATGAAGGGGGCCGACGTGAGTTTCCCCCCTTTAGAATTAACAATTAAGAATTATGGACTAAGAATTTGAATGTAAAATTCTAAAAATTATATAATGGCAACAAGAATCAGAATTTTTCAAACAGGCCCACGTGCTCCTATATATATTAAATAGGTTCGCGCGAAAGTGATAATCATTAAAGAATGTTACAAAGGGTAAAAACCGTATTACATTCCATAAAAGATGTTTGCAAGAATAAGTGTAACTTTGCACCGTCTTTTTACGTGATCTAACTAACAAGAAAAAAATAAATGTAAAACTATGAATCAATATCTGTCAAAATGAAGAATCTAAAGCAATTGATTAGACAGACTATTCCAACCATCCTGATGCTGATGGCATTCTGCACAACCATGCAGGCCCAGAACGGCGTCACGGTAACTGGTACAGTCACAGACAGTGCCGCGGATCCTCTGATTGGAGCTTCGGTAGTTGTAAAGGGAAACACTTCCCTGGGTACGGTGACTGACTTCGATGGTAACTTCCAGCTGAAGGTGCCGTCGGAATCGTCAGTACTTGTGATTTCCTACGTTGGTATGACCACGAAGGAATTCAAGATCGGCAAGCAGCGCAACTTCAAGGTGACGCTGCAGGACGACACCCAGCTGGAAGAAGTCGTGGTAGTAGGTTATGGCCAGCAGAAGAAGGCCTCTGTGGTGGGTGCCATCACGCAGACTACCGGCGAAGTGCTTGAACGTGCAGCAGGTATCGGTAGTGTCGGTGCAGCCCTGACGGGTAACCTCCCCGGTATTGCAACTATCGCCTCTACAGGTCAGCCTGGTGAAGAGGACCCGCGAATCTACATTCGTGGTGCTGCAGCCTGGAACCAGGACGCTCAGCCACTGATCCTCGTCGATGGCGTCAAGCGTGAGATTAAGTCTGTTGACGTGACGTCTGTCGCAACCATCTCAGTGTTGAAGGACGCATCTGCCACTGCCGTCTACGGTGTGGAGGGCGCTAATGGTGTTATTCTGATTACCACCAAGCGTGGTCAGGAAGGTAAGGCAAAGATTGATGTCGGTTTCAACGCTACGTTGAAGGCTGTGTCAAAGTTGCCTCGTAAGTATGACTCTTACGACGGTTATATGTGGCGCAACCAGGCCATCGAGCACGAGCTTGCCATCGGCGGCAACGCTTCTTGGGCATACTACCGTCCGCAGACGTTCATCAACAACTTCCGCAATCAGGACCATACCGTCAAGCCAAACTATAATTCAAATGGTGCCTATCTCGGTGACTATAGCCAGGCAGAGCGCTATCCTAACGTAGACTGGCAGGACGAGATGTTTAAGAAAACCGCCCTTTCATATAATGCCAACCTCAATATTATGGGTGGTACCAAGTTCGTGAAGTACTTCGTATCTTTCGACTTCCAGAACGAGGGTGATATGACCAAAATTTGGGACAACCGTCAGGGTTATGAAGGTGGTTATGCTTACAACCGTTTGAATGTCCGTTCAAACCTGGACTTCCAGATTACGAAGACCACCATGTTCAAGGTTAATCTGGCCGGTTCTACCGCCCAGCAGAAGACCCCACGTTATTATTATGGTAATAATGGTGAGTTCTTCCAGCAGCAGAAATGGGCTGGTGCCTATCGTATGGCTCCTAACCTCTTCCCTGTACAGTTCTCCGATGGATCATGGGGTTATTATCCTTTGGTTTCCAACATCGAGAACTCTCCTCAGAGCGTTGCAACGTCAGGTTATGAGCTGGGTACCATCACCCGTATTTTCACCGACTTCTCGTTAGAGCAGAACCTCGACTTCGTTACGAAGGGTCTTATTGCACGCGGTACCATTTCTTGGGACAACCAGTTCAACGAGGGTAGCCGCGGTATTTCCGACCTTCACACCGTAAAGAGAGCTTACATGCTTCCTGAGGACGGTCAGCTGCTTTATGAGAATTCTATTTATGAAAAAACTGGTTTCGACTTCTATGAGAGCCGTGACTGGTCGACTGAGGCCGGTAGCGTCAGCTACACCAGCCGTGCAACGGAAATGTCGCTCCAGCTCTTCTGGGGTCGTCAGCTCGGTGACCACAACGTAACTGCCATGATTAACTGGAAGCGTCGTATCAATGCCGGTAACGCCGACCTCGAGAATCGTCGTGAGGACTGGGTGTTCCGTACCACATACGACTATAAGAGCCGCTACTTCGCTGAGTTCAACGGTGCTTACAACGGTTCACAGAAGTTCTCGCCAGACAACCGCTTCGTATTCTTCTGTTCAGGAGCTGCAGGTTGGATGATCTCGGAAGAGAAGTTCATGAAGCCGCTGAAGGACAAGAAGATTATTGATATGTTGAAGCTCCGTGGTTCTATCGGTGAGATTGGTGACGATAACGCCGGTGCACGCTGGGCTTACCTGACAGACTGGTCAGTCATTGGTCCTTACGCCATCTCTCTCGACGGTTCTAACAGCCCGTTCACCGGCTACAAGGAGTCTACCATTGCAAACCCAGACCTCCGCTGGGCAACGGTGTTGAAGAAGAATATCGGTATCGACTACGCATTCCTCGGTGGTATGTTCGCAGGTAGCTTTGACTGGTTCCGTGACGACCGTTACGACATCTTCATCTCAGGTGCCAACCGTTCAGTGCCTTCATACTTCGGTGCCGCAACGACTCCTGACGTCAACAAGGGTAAGATGAAGAACTACGGTTTCGAGATTGAGCTTCGCTTCAACAAGGTGTTGAACAACGGAATGCGCTTCTGGGCTAATACCAACTATACGTACGCGCATAATGTTATTAAGGAGAAAGATGACCCGAAGCTGATTCCGAGCTACCGCAAGGCAGAAGGCTATTCCCAGGGACAGTACTGGTCATTCATCGACAACGGTTTTATCAAGACTTACGACGAGCTCTATAGTACACCAGAGCGTGAGAAGGACGACAGCCAGGTGCTTATCGGTGACCACTACATCGTTGACTTCAACGGTGACGGTGTCGTCGACGAGACCAACGACCAGGCTCCTTACGGCTACACTGGTACTCCCGAGCACACTTACAATGCCACTATCGGTTGGGAGTGGAAAGGCTGGAGCTGGTTTGCACAGCTCTATGGCGCAACAGGTGTTACACGTGACGTAACGCTGACCTCTTTCCCCGAAAAGTTGCTTACAGTATATGATACCGGTCAGTGGTGGAATCCTGTTGACGGTAACGGCGAGGTTGTCGTACCTCGTTACACCACCCAGGTTTCCTATAACAACGGTACACAGTTCCTCTTCGACGGTTCTTATTTCCGTCTGAAGAACGTTGAGATTGCCTACACTTGGACGAAGGGCTGGATTAAGAAACTTGGTTTCTCGAGTCTGAAGCTTTACGTGAACGGTAACAACCTCTTCCTGATTACAAAGATGCCTGACGACCGTGAGAGTAACTACGGCTTCAGTGGTGGCGGCGGTGCCTACCCGACTGTCAGACGTTATAACTTCGGTATCAAGCTTAACATCTAAAGCTGAAGAATTGAAGAATAGAAAAATAGAAAAAGTTATGAAATACTATAATAACATCAAATCCCTTTTGTGTGGTGCGCTGCTTCTCTTGGCTGGCGTAGCTTCCCTCACGTCTTGCAAAGACTGGCTTGACAAGGACCCGGAGGCTATGGTGGCAGAGGACGAAGCATTCAAGAACTTCCGCAACTTCCAGGGATATATTGAGGAAATCTATAACTTGATTCCCGATAAGGAAAAGATCAACTATTGTACTGCATGGAACTTCGGTGACGACGCTGTTCACAACCCCGAAGGCTATGCTCACATGGATCATCAGGTTGACCTTGGCAACTACCGTAACTGGTGGACCAACACCCAGTGCTGGCTGAATGGTGACAGAAATTCTCTTTGGAGAAACTCTTGGTACTGCATCCGTAAATGTAACATGGGTCTTGATAACATCAAGTCGCTCATCGGTTCTGACGAGGAACGCGACCTGCTGCTCGGACAGTTGTATTTCTTCCGTGCTTGGTGGCACTTCGAGCTGATGTGTTACTTCGGAGGTCTGCCCTATATCGACCAGGCTTTTGAGGCATCAAGTATTCCTGAGCTTCCGCGCCTGTCGTTCCAGAAATGTGCCGACCGTTGTGCAGAAGACTTCGAAAGAGCATACGACATCCTTCCCATCGACTGGGACGAGACTCTGGCCGGTATGCAGACTTCAGGTAAGAACGACCTGCGTATCAATAAGTTCATGGCACTCTGCTACCTTGGCAAGTGCTACCTCTGGGCCGGTTCTCCCCTTATGAAGGAGTTCGAGAAGGCCAGCAAGGAAGATGGTAGCTTTGATGCCGGTGCATGCAACCTGTTAAATGCCAGTTCCACTGGCAAGACCTACGACTACGATGAGGCATACTGCCGTAAGGCTGCTGAAGCTTTCGGCAAGGCCCTCGACATGGTCAACAGGGGACAGGTCAAGTACAAACTCGCCGAGTACAAGTATTCCAATATCTATGACCATGAGCGTGATGAGAATGCAGAGAGTTGTTACGCTGACATCTTCTGGACTGTCAAGCAGAGTTGGATGATGCCTGGTTCTACCGAGGCTATCTTCCGAGGTGCATATCCTGGCGCTAACTCCGCTAACTGGAACTGCGCCAAGATTTTCGGCCCGAAGGTGGCTGGTCTCGTCGATCATGACAACATTATCCATCACCCGACAGCCAACGTCATCGACCAGTACGGTATGGCCAACGGACAGCCTATCTATCTCGTCAGGAATGGTGAATACGTGCTGAACGAAGCTTCTGGCTGGGATCCCGAGCATCCCTACAAGGACCGCGACCCGCGCTTCTATCACGACATCATCTTCGACGGATTCCATTACGTCCTCCAGACGGATGGTCTTTCTGCCGCACAGAAGGCTCTCGAGTATTGTCCGCTTTATACCGGCGGTGCAGAGCGTGAGATAGACCACGGCAGCAGCACGGGATATTTCATCCAGAAGCTTGTTCCCCACCAGTGTAACGAGGGTGACAGATGGTATGACTGGGACTATGCCTTCCAGAGCTATCTTCCCTATATGCGTCTTGCTGACATCTACTTGATGTTTGCTGAGGCTGTGGCAGCCTTCACTCCCAATGCAAAGGAGCTAAAGGATAAGACGCCATATTGTACTACACTGTCTGCTGTCGACGCCATCAACGCACTCCGCGACCGCGTCAACACCAGTGACTATCCCATGGAGCGTGTACAGCCTAACCTCATGGACACCCGTGAACACTTCATCGACGAAGTACGCCGCGAGCGTGCCGTAGAGCTTTCCTTCGAAGGCTTCCGCTGGTGCGACCTGCAGCGCTGGCTCCTCCTCACTGAGCCGCCTTACACCGTGAAGTACTCTCATGAGTTTGAGCGTTTGGAAGCTGATTCCTGGTTCAAGGATCACGACCCGAAGGACGCACGTATCGGTAACTTCCGCAAGCAGGAGTTGATTACCCGTCGTCTTGAGTCCAAGCACTACTGGTTCCCGCTTCCCGACAAGGACATTTATCTCTACGAAGGATTCCCCCAGAACCCAGGATGGTAATCAATTGAAAATTGAAAATTGAAAATTGAAATAAAGATATGAAAAATATAAAGATTAACATATTGCTTTTTGCCATGATGGCTGCATCGCCACTGACGGTCAATGCTCAGGCTACTGACGCCGCTGACGAGGCTGCCGATACTACCGTGGTGAAAAAGAAAGTCCATGTTGCTTTCCGCGACACGGATGCTGACCATCTGCTCGGAGGTGTTTCCTACGTTGACATGGAAGAGCTGTCGAAGAAGGATTATACCATGAGTAGCCTTGAAGACATGTATGCACTTGTCGGTGGATGGAACGGCAACAACCTCTGGGGTATGGACAACGACCGCCTCGACAATAACGACAACAGCAACATGCCCCTCGTGATTATCGATGGTGTGAAGCGTCCATCCAACAACGTGCTGCCTTCTGAAATCGAGCAGATCACCTTCCTCAAGGGTGCACAGGCTGTCGTACTCTATGGTGCCAAGGGTGCCAAGGGTGCCATTCTCATCACCACCAAGCGTAGCCATGTTGACGGTCTCCAGATTACTGCCACTGCAAATACTGGTTTCCATGTGGCAAAGGAGTTCCCCGAGTATATCGGTTCTGCTGAGTACATGACGCTCTATAACGAAGCTCGTCTCAACGACGGCCTCGATCCCAAGTACACCCAGCAGGACATCTACAACCATGCTTCAGGCTTGAATCCCTACCGCTATCCCAATGTCAACTACTATTCTGACGAGTATGTCCGCAAGATGTACAACCGTTCAGATGCCACGTTGGAGATTGCAGGTGGTGGTACTCGTGCACACTTCTACACGAACATCAACTACTATCGCAGTGAAGACCTCCTGAACTTCGGTCCGGCAAAGGACAACTATACCGACCGCTTCAGTGTTCGTGGTAATGTCGACCTCGTGGTCAACAAGCTCATCAAGGGTTTTGCCAACGCAAGTGCTACCTTCTATAATGAGCACAAGAACAAGGGTGACTTCTGGGGTGAGGCAGCAAGCATGCGTCCGAACTTCCCCGAGAACGCCGCACCGCTGATTCCTATCGACATGGTTGACCCCAATGCCTCGAAGGCTCTGGCCATCCTGGGCAAGTCGCTCAACCTGCTCGATGGCAAGTATTTCCCCGGTGGTACAAAGACCACCCAGACCAACGCCATAGCAGACTGCTACTTCGGTGGTAAGACGCAGGCCATCAGCCGTCAGTTCCAGTTCGATGCAGGTATCATCTACGACCTGAACAAGTTCGTCAATGGTCTGTCGTTCAAGACCCTGTTCTCTATCGACTATGCTGCTAACTACAGCCTCTCCTATAATAATAAGTACGCTGTGTTCATCCCCACTTGGAGTAATTATAACACAAACGATGCCATCGTGGCTCTCACCCAGCAGAACGACGAAATCGTGACAGGTCACATGTCCATGGCCGACACGAAGTACCGTCAGACCATCACTTGGAACGGTCATTTCGACTACGACCATACCTTTGCTGACAAGCATCACGTAACAGGTATGTTGCTCGCCAGTATGTACACCACAACACGTAGTGGCGAATACCATCGTTATGCCAATGCCAACTTAGGTCTTCTGGCTTCTTACGACTATATGGGCCGCTACTTTGCCGAGGCTTCCTTTGCCGGCGTACATTCTGCACGTCTGAAGGAAGGTCACCGCGAGGCCATCTCACCGTCATTCACCATCGGTTGGAACCTGGCCAAGGAGAACTTCATGAAGGACAGCTTCGTTGACGACTTGCTCATCAGCGGTTCATACAGCAACCTGAGTGAGGACATCGACGTCTATATGGGCGAGAAGTACTTCTACCTCTACGATGCCACATGGTCAAATACCGGTAGCGGCTTCTCCTGGAACGAAGGTGTCAGCACCAACCGCACCTTCTCACAATCTGGTAGTAACCCCTCTCTCGACTTCATTCATCGTAAGGAATGGTCTATCAGCCTGCGCGGCTCGTTCTTCAAGAAGCTGATCTCGACGCAGCTGACATACTTCAATACGGATATGGATGGCTTCATCATCCAGAACCCGTCCCAGTTCCCGTCACACCTTTCTGGCGGCCTCTCCGGCAGTTCGTTCAAGCCGACCATCAACAATAACATCCAGAACCGCAAGGGCCTTGACTTCAGCGTAACGGCTCAGAAGCAGTTCGGTAAGGTTCATGCCGAGTTAGGCGTTGTCGGTACTTATCTTACGACCGAGTGGAAGAAGTACGATGAACTTAAGGAATATGACTACCAGAAGGCAGAGGGTCGTCCCCTTGACGCCATGTGGGGCTACAACTGCTTAGGCTTCTACACCATCGATGACTTCGACGTCAGCACAACCACTGACGGCAAGGTGAAGTACACGTTGAAGAAGGATCTTCCTACTCCCGCCATTGGTGGTACCATCATGCCTGGTGACCTGAAGTACGAGGATGTCAACGACGATAAGCGTATTGACAGCAAAGACCAGGTTGAGCTTGGCAAGTGGGGCACATACGGTTCTCCTTTCACGCTGGGTGTGAACCTCACGCTCAAGTATAAGAACTGGACGCTCTTCGTGTTAGGCAATGGACAGTTTGGTGCAAAAGGTATGAAGAATGGTGGCTACTACTATATGCAGGGTGACGCCAAGTATTCGGTCAATGTGCGCAATCGCATACATTATAATTATGATGATAATGGTATTATTACCGGCTTTGCCAATCCCGATGCTACTCATCCGCGTCTGACCTCTCTGAGCTCGGCAAACAATGCTGCCGCATCAACATTCTGGATCTACAGCACTGACCGCTTCAACCTCCGCAAGGTACAGCTGACCTACGACTTCCCGAAGGAGTTGTTCGAAGGCAAGTGGGTCAACGCACTCTCTATCTATGTCAATGGTAACGACCTCCTGACCTTCTCCAAGGAGCGCAAGCTGATGGAGACCAGCGTAGGTTACGCACCTCAGACTCGTTTCTATAACCTCGGTGTGAAAGTAACGCTCTGATACAATAAACAATAAACGTTAAACAATAAATATTGTGTAGGATGAAAAATAAAGCAATTATAAAAAGACTAACCAGTAGAATAACGGTTATTGGTTATTGTTTATTGGTTATCGGCATGTTCTGCTCGTGCGACGACATGTTTGAGCCGGCAGACGAGAACAACCGACAGGCGGAAGACATGACCGAGGAGTCTCTGTATGCACACGGTCTGCTCATCTATGGCTATGACCGCCTGCCTTATATCACGACCACTCAGACCGATGTGGCCACTGACGATGCTGTCACCAACTTGAAGAATAGTGCTTACCTGAACATGGCCACCGGTACTTGGGCAGCGGACAACAACCCGATGTCCATCTGGGACCAGTGTAAGGACGGCATCCAGTATGTCAACATCTTCATGACCATCGTGGAGAAGGTAAAGTGGGCTCCGAGTGCTGCCTCAAAGCAGAAAATGTTCATCGACCGCCTAAAGGGCGAGGCTTTCGGACTGCGCGCACTTTTCTACTACTATCTGCTCCAGAATCACGGAGGCTATACCAATGAGGGCGAACTTCTCGGCGTACCCCTGCTGACAAAGCCCGAAGACGGTAGTTCTGACTTCAATCAGGTACGTGCACCCTTTGCAGACTGCATCAAGCAGATTTATGCTGACTGCGACAGCGCCATGCTGCTCCTTCCCTTTAGCTATGAAGATATCAGCAGCGATGCCGACATCCCCGCTAAGTACAAGGCACTTGGAGCTAATGTTTCCGGTTTCAACCTCGTGTTTGGTCTCAAGGCAAGAAACCTCATGTCTGCTAAGATTGCCGAGGCAGTCAAGGCACAGGCAGCCACTCTCGCTGCCAGTCCCGCTTTCCGCGAACAGAGTGGTGTTACAGCTGCTGAGGCTGCTAAGCTCTGCGCCAACGTCCTCAATCGCATCGGCGGTTTGGACGGTTTCGACCCGACAGGTAACATCTGGTATAAGAACAAGTCAAAGCTGGAACCCAGCGGAGGTGAGATGCCGGAAATTCTTTGGCGTGAAGACCGTCATAAAAATGCTTCTCAGGAAGCCGATAACTTCCCCCCATCGCTCTATGGCAGGGGTCAGGTCAACCCGTCGCAGAACTTGGTCGATGCCTTCCCCATGCGTAACGGTCGTCCCATCTCTGATCCCCTGTCCGGTTATGATCCCAAGAATCCGTATACTAATCGCGACCCGCGTCTCGCTGATGACATCCTTTTCAATGGCGTGACCTTCAGAAGGAGCGAAATCATCACGGGTACTTATCCTAATGATAAGAACGAGACTTACGACAACCTGAACTTCGGCTCTGGCTCAACACGTACCGGATACTACCTGTTGAAGCTTCTGCGTGACGATGTCAGTCCGCAGTCCAGCTCACTCATCGAGCAGCAGCACATCTATCCGCGTATTCGCTATACGGAAATCTTCTTGGATTATGCTGAAATGGCCAACGATGCCTGGGGACCCAAGGTCGACGGTGCCAATGTCGGTTACACCGCCTACGATGTCATCCATGCCATCCGTACCCGTGCAGGACTTGCAACCAATGAGGTGGGTCTTCCTCTTGCTGAGGGCGACGTCTATCTTGAGGAGTGCGCTGCCGACCAGAGCAAGATGACAAACCTCATCCGTAACGAGCGCCGCATAGAGCTTTGCTTTGAGAACAAGCGCTTCTGGGACATGCGCCGCTGGCTGCTCCCGCTCAACGAGACTGTCAAGGGTGTGAGAATTGACCGTAACGAAGAAACGGGCGTGCTCAGCTATACCATCATCGACGTCGAGGAGCGTAAATACTACAACGACTATCAGATGTACGGCCCCATTCCGAAGGGTGAGGTCATGAAGTGGAGCAACCTCAAGCAAAACAAAGGCTGGCAGTAAAAAGCGCTTCGCTAATGAATAGTGAATTATACCGCTTTTGAAGTGTAAATGAAAAGTTCAAAGTTCAAAGTTCAAAGTTCAAAGTTTATGAAACTCAAGAAATATATATATGGTGTAGTTTTGGGAGCCTTCTCTCTCACCTGTGCATCTTGTTACAATGCAGACAGAGAGTTCCCTGACTATGAGGATGGCACTACTGCCTTCTTTGCATATCAGGATCCGGTGCGTACCCTCGTGTTGGGTAACGACATCTACGACAATCAGCTCGACAACGAGCACAAGTGCCGCATCTGGGCTACCATGGGCGGAGCCTACGGCGGACGTAACGCTGTAGTGGACTTCGTCGTTGACCCCACGCTCTGCGACAACCTCTGGTTTACCGACGCCGGCGGCAACCCGAATACTCCAGTTCTGCCCATGCCGTCGGAATACTACAAACTGGCCTCGAACCAGATTCCCTACAATGGCGATGTCCGTGGCTATGTTGAGGTGCAGTTCACCGATGCCTTCTTTGCCGACCCCAAGTCGATAGAGAATACATACGTCATTCCTTTGGTGATGACCAACGTCACTGGCATTGACCACATCCTTCGTGGTACGCCGCGTGAGGGCCTCACCCCGTCGCGCACTTGTACCGAGGACTGGGACATTCTGGCAAAAGACTACGTGCTCTACCTTGTTAAGTATATGAACCCCTGGCAGGGTAAGTATATCCGCCGTGGTGTTGACATCGTGACGGAAAAGGGTCAGACCAAGACCGTTATCCGCAAGGATACGACCCTCATCAATACCGACCGTGAGCATTACAAGGAGAATCCCGTCAACCAGAACGACGAAGTCTGTGGTATCACCACCAAGAATATGACGCAGGCCATCTTCACTCCATCGTTCAAGACTTCTGGTGCCTCTATCGCTTGTAACCTCATCCTGACGTTCAATGGTAATCAGTGTACCGTCTCTACCGACGATCCCGACGTGACGGCTACCGGTTCTGGCGAATTCATCACCAAGGGTACTGAGAGAGCTGAATACAAGGACTACCAGTGGGGAAGCAACAACGGACAGCCCGTCCAGCGTGATATCCTCCGTCTGGCTTATGAGGTGAAATTCGCCAAAAACGACATTCAGGTTTCTACCACTGATACTTTGGTTGTCCAGACGCGCGAATCGAACCAAAAACAATTCTTTGCACCAAAATACGTTAAGAATTGAAAATTGAAAAGTGATAATTGAAAATTTGGAGGCTAAGAATATGAATAAGATTTTTAGAAACGTCATTTTGGTGTTGGCAGCAGGCACATTCGTTGTTTCCTGTGCCGACTATAATGAGACGAACGATTTCAAGGCTGACCCGGATCCTTCTTACAAAGAGCATTATAAGGACTTGGCTCCCGTGAAGTCATATCTCAACAGGGACCAGTATCCCAACCTGAAGCTTGGTGCTCAGCTCAAGGTCACCGAGTTCAACAAGCAGGAACTGGCTCACTCTGCAGTGGTTACCAACTTCGATAATGTCAGCTTCGGATCCTCTTTGATGTCGGGTACCATCGTCAATGCCAAGGGTGTGATGAACTTCCTCGACATGAGCGACCTGCTCACCCACGTGGAAGAGATTGGTTATGAGGTTTATGGCAGCCCGATAGCATCGAACGCCAACCAGGCAGACGACTGGATTAAGTTCCTGACAGCGCCTATTGAAATTCCCGTTGACTTCGTAGAAGGAAAGAAGGTGAACTTCAACGACAGCGCCGTAGGTGAATATCATGGTACCATTGAAAAGGGTACTGCTTCCATCGCCAAATACGATGGTCAGAACTGTCTGAAGATCGGAACCCAGACCAATGTCCATATTGTCGAAGGCTTCGAGGTCGACCCCCTCGCCAAGTACACCTGTACCTTCTGGATGAGGAGCGACAAGGATGCTACTTTTACCGTCACCTTCTCCGGAAAGAAAGTTGATGGAAGCGGAACTGACGGAAAGTGGATCGTCAAGGCTGGTAAATGGACGAAGTGCGTCGTGGAGAGCCAGAGTGCAGAAGACGTCACTGAGGGTTACCTGAGAATCGAGAACACCCGTTCCAGTGTCATCTACATACAGAAGGTTGAAGAGGGTTACTTCCCCGACAATCACCGTCCGCAGACCGAGCAGGAGACGAGGGATACCATCAACTATGCCCTCAACGCATGGTGTGACGGTCTGATGAAGATCAACAATGGACGTATCAAGTCGTTCGACCTCATCGAGGAGGCCATCGACTCCAAGTCTGAACTTGAGAGCGGCGTTTATGACCTTAAGCACACTACTGATAAGATTTACTGGCAGGATGTCTTAGGCAGTGACCAGTATGCTCCAGTTGTGTCGAGGGTGGCAAGTGCCGCATTCCAGAAATACAACGGCAACCAAGAAGAGCTGAGGTTCTTCATCAGCGAGGTAGGTCTCGAGAATCCGAAGATGTTTGAGAGCCTGAAGTACTGGATTGGCATCTGGGACAACAATGGTGCCAAGATTGACGGTATCAATGCCAAACTCAGCCTCACCTATAGCGAGGATCCTACCAAGCAGGCTGCTAATGTCACTTCGTTGGAAACCCTGCTGGCTAACCTGGCCTCTACGGGCAAGCTCATCCGTCTCTCCAACTTCGACATCAAGTATCAGGATGCTGAAGGAGCCAATGTGACGGCAGATAAGATTACCGATGAGCAGCGTCAGAAGCTCGCCGACTACTATGCCTTCGTCATCAAGAGCTACATGACCAAGATTCCTCACGACAAGCAGGCAGGCTTCGCTAAGGGCAATCTGGCAGACACGAGCGACCCCGTCGGTCTCTGGTCTGTCGACAGCAAGAGCAAGGACTGGGTGCGCACGGCTACCTATAAGGCATTTTGTGACGCCCTCAGCGGACAATAATGATTTACCTCCGTTCCCGGCGCACCGGCGTCGGGGACGGCAGGTTCTCTCTTAATATTAAAGACTTTTTTTATTAACTTTTTTATTCAAATTATTTATTAATCTAAAAATTTTTTCTATTATGAAGAAACTGTTTACACTGATTGCTTTCCTGACGATGTTCATGGGAGCAAAAGCAGCAAACTGGGTTGAAGTCTACTCCATAGACTATTCAACTAACACAGGTTTCCCATTCTATGTGATGGGTTATGTACCAGAATGGGTTGACGGTGTCATGACCGACTACGGTGCAGACTTCAGGTATGCAACTCAGGATGTTCTTGATAACGGAGATAGTAATGGTAATGGCAAATTGGCAGAAGGAGAGTCTTCTGTTGGTTCAACGATGACCCAAGGCCAAGTAGAGTATCAGAAGGTAACGGGTGCTGGCCCATACTGGCACCAGTATTTCATCGCCGATGGTATTCCTACTGCAAACATGAGCAGTTATAAAGTCGTGGCAATGGTTAAAGCTTCAGAAGCTGTCAACATCAACATTAACATGGGTTGGAGTTGGAGTGAAGATCCTGCATCTGCTACTGTCTCTATCGGCACAGATTGGACAGAGGTTGAATGGGAGTATAACGCTGTTAATGGTACTTCTTGTAACCTCGTAGCTCAGCCGGGTACTGCTACCGCAACTATCGAGTGGAAATCCTTAAAGGTCTATGAAGACCAGAGACAGTCTCGTCCGACCGTATGGCAGCAGTGGCTCACTAAGGATGGTAAGTCTCAAGTCATTGAGACTACCTTTGATAAAGTTGCGGGTTATATGGGTAATGCCGAGACTCCTTGGGAAGATGCTACCGTAAGATTTGACGACCAGGAAAAGAACTATCTGATTTGCGCTTGGTCTAAGGAGAAGGGTAATAACATGAATGAAAATCAGGGTTGGGATCCGTTCCCTGCTAACATTGAAGTTGACCCAACTGATCCAAACAACCACGTGTTTGTTTGCCATGGTCAGCCTGCTACCACTGAAGGTGATGCTTCTGCATGGGACAACCAGTTCTGGATTGAGTCCCCCAAACAGTGGAAGGCTGGCGAACAGGTTAAGATTAAATTCCGCTACAGGGCTTCAAAAACCGTTACTACGCAGACTCAGATTCACCATCAGAACCCCTCAGACTACATGACATGGCAAGGCCTTGGTGATGTTACTTTCACCGAAGAGTGGCAAGACTATGAAAAGGTTTACTCTTGGCCAAGCGATGGAGCTCGTACTGACGATACTGGTTGGTCGGTTGCTTTCAATCTGAATGCCAATGACAAGGAAGCTATTGACTTCTATTTCGACGATCTCTCTTGGGAGAGCATGGTACTTGACGAGGGTCTCTTTGTAGCCTCTGCTAACACAAAGGACGGTATCGAGTATGACTTCGACAATGCTATAGAATTTGTTTATGACGAGGGTGAACAAGCCTACAAAGCTATCGTTGGTGAAAGTGGCTGGGTTAATGAGGTCATGATTTCAACCATTCGTGGTAACGATGCTTCCTTCAAGGGCGCTACGCTGAAGCCTGAGAACGCAAGTCTCGTAACGAGCGATCCTGACAACTGGCCCAACTATGCTCCAGCAAGCAATGCTAAGATTAAGCTCAACGCAGCTGGTAAGTGGCAGATCATGGTTGACACTAGTGGTGGTCAGATGAACTTCGTCATGCTTGAGGGTGAACAACCTTCTGAGCCTGTTGATATCATCACTAACCCGATTGTGATTACCGTTAATGCTCTGGAGAGACAGCCGACAGCAGCTGAGCAGCCTGCTGACGAGGCAGCTGGCATCGCAGAAGGCACAGGTCAGCCTTGGGACAACCAGTTCTTTATTGTTGCAAACCGCGTGCTTGACGCTGGCGAGGAGACCGTTGTTGAGTTCGACTATGTAGCTACTAAGGAAGCTAATGCTTCTACACAGACTCACGCTCAGCCTGGTAGCTATATCCACAATGCTGCTATTGGTAATGTGAACTTCACAACTGAGGAGCAGCACTTCCAGGCTGATTACAAGATTCCTGAGGAGGCTGCTGGTAAGGACGCACAGTCTATCGCATTCAACCTCGCTGAAATCAAGGAGGCTAACGACTATACCCTCAAGAACTTCAAGTGGTATCTGAAGTGTGATGTTGAAGGTAAGACTCCTGAGAATCTGATTAATGCAACTGGTGACGATAACTTCAAGAGCAAGGTTGTTGGTGGCGATATCGTTCCTGCTGGCATTGAGACCGTAACTACCGAAAACAAGAAGGTATCTAACGTTACATACAACCTCGCCGGTCAGCGCGTGTCTAAGGAATACAAGGGCATCGTGATCAGAAACGGCAAAAAGGCTGTGGTTAAGTAATATATTTCAATAAATATATTCAAACCATTACCCCAAGGGTAATTTTTAGAACTTTACATGTGAAAGTGTCGGGCTCGCGATGAGTCCGACACCTTTTGTTTAGAAAGTGTCGGATGACTGTCCGACACCTTTTGTAATAAAGTGTCGCAATAGGCGACACCTTTTTCTATAGAAAAGTTCCAGAAGTTGCCGTGATTTCCTTCAATTATTGCCGTGATTTCCTCAAGAAATCACGATGATTTCTTGCAATTATTACGGTGATTTCTTGCAATTATTACGGTGATTTCTGAAGGAAGTTACGGTGATTTTTTCTGCCTAAAGTTTTGCGTATTGGGAAATAATGTGTACTTTTGCACCAATTGGATGAGTGATAATGCCATACAGCAGTTGCAGCAACAACGCTTGCTGTTGCAACTGGAATATGAAACCGAGAAGGAAGCCTTCCGACAACAGACCGAGACGATGGGACTGGCGCGGAAGGTGGCACGAGGCGATGCCTGGTGGCCTTTGCGCGTGGGCAGAAGCTACTACAACTCGCTGAACCAACTCGCCGTAGAGGTGTTCCGCACAGCCGACACCGACGTAGAACACAACTTCGAGTTCGGACGGCCGGTGATGTTCTTCCGCTGGGAAGAAGCTGATGGCGACATCCGGTATTTTAAGTTCACGGGCGTGGTAAGTTATGTCGATGGCGACAGGATGGTGGTCACGGTACTCGACAATGCGCCGCTCATTGACGTGCAGAGTGCCGAGCATGTCGGCGTCCAGCTGTCGTTCGACGAGACCAGCTACCGCACCATGATGGAAGCCTTAGACCGTGTCATCCGTGCCAAAGGGCGGCTGGGTTATCTGCGCGACCTCTTTGCATCGCGACAGAAAGTCGAGACCTTCACCTTCCAGTCTATGCGTTTTCCTTATCTAAACCCCGCTCAGGAGCGCGCCGTCAACGAGGTGTTGCGTGCTAAGGATGTCGCCATTGTGCATGGTCCGCCGGGGACTGGCAAGACGACGACCCTCGTCGAAGCCATCCGTGAGGCGCTGATGCGCGAGAGTCAAGTGCTGGTTTGTGCCCAAAGTAACATGGCTGTCGACTGGATCTCAGAGAAACTTGTCGACCGTGGCATCAACGTGCTACGCATAGGCAACCCCACACGTGTCAACGACAAAATGCTGTCGTTCACCTACGAGCGCCGTTTCGAGGCTCATCCCGACTATCCCCAATTGTGGGCGTTACGTAAGGCCATCCGGGAGTTGAGAGCCCGGCGTAAAAGCGCTGGGAGCAGTTACCACCAGAAACTAGAGAGTCTGAAGAGCCGCGCCACGGAACTGGAGATACGGATTAATGGCGAACTGTTTGGCGAGGCCCGTGTCATTGCATCCACCTTGGTGGGTTCTGCCAACCGCCTATTAGACGGTCAGAAGTTCGGCACCTTATTTATAGACGAGGCCGCTCAGGCCTTGGAAGCCGCCTGCTGGATTCCACTCCGCCGTGTCAGCCGCGTGGTATTAGCCGGTGACCACTGTCAGCTGCCCCCGACGGTCAAGAGCATCGCCGCTCTGAAAGCCGGACTGGGCGTTACCCTCATGGAGCGTTTAGTAGAGCGACACCCAGAGGCCGTCACCCTGCTGACCATCCAATACCGTATGTGCGACGACATCATGCGCTTCTCCAGCGACTACTTCTATCATAGCCAGGTGGAGAGCGCCCCTGAAGTCAAATATCGCAGCATCCTCGACCTTGACGTGGCGATGGAGTGGAAGACCCACCCCCAGCCCCTCCCTATAGGGAGGAGAGTAGATACTCCAAGCAATGATGTTGTCGGCGTGCAAGGTGATGACTCCCCTCCCTATAGGGAGGGGTTGGGGGAGGGTCTGTCTTTTGTAAATAAGGCCGAGGCGGAGCTGACGATGGATACGTTGCAAGCTTATTTTGAACGCATCGGCAAGCAGCGTCTGTTGGAGGAGCGCATCGACGTCGGCATCATCTCACCCTACCGGGCCCAGGTGCAGTATCTGCGGCGACTCTTGATGAAGCGTGAATACTTCAAGCCCTTCCGTAGGCTCATCAGCGTCAATACCGTTGACGGCTTCCAGGGACAGGAGCGCGACGTCATCATCATCTCCCTGGTTCGTTCCAACGACGAAGGACAGATAGGTTTCCTTCGCGACCTGCGCCGCATGAACGTTGCCATCACCCGAGCCCGCATGAAGGTCATCATCCTCGGCGACCATCATACGCTGACTAAACATCCCTTCTACCGCCGCCTGTGGCAGTATGTACAAGGGTTGAAACAGAAAATATAATCTTTATTTTTTAATTTTTAATTTTTAATGTGTGTATTGATGTAACATAGAATAAAGTTGCTGTTACTTTAAGCAAGGCGAAAGTCGAAAGATAGTCGTACCTTTGCAGCGTGTTTATCAGGCCAATAACATCCATCCAATGAAATATCACTTATTATCAACGTTCGTAGCGGTCTGTGCCACCCTTCAGGTGTCGGCACAGACGCTACCTTTTCAAGACCCTAATTTGTCGGCCCGCCAACGTGCTGTCGACCTGTGTTCACGCTTGACCTTGGAGGAGAAGGCCATGCTGATGCTCGACGAGAGTCCTGCCATACCCCGCTTGGGAATCAAAAAGTTTTTCTGGTGGAGCGAGGCCCTGCATGGTGCTGCCAACCAGGGTAACGTCACCGTGTTCCCCGAGCCTATCGCTATGGCAGCGTCGTTCAATCCAGACCTGCTGTATAAATGCTTCGATGTGGCCTCGACGGAATTCCGCGCCCAGTACAACGAACGTATGCAACGTGGCTCTGGCGAGGACGAGAAGTTTCACAGCCTCTCGGTGTGGACACCCAACGTGAATATCTTCCGCGACCCGCGTTGGGGTAGGGGACAGGAGACCTATGGCGAGGATCCCTACCTGACCAGTGTGATGGGTACGCAGGTGGTGAAGGGCTTGCAAGGACCTGAAACGGCGAAATATCGTAAACTGTGGGCCTGCGCCAAGCACTATGCCGTGCATAGCGGTCCGGAGTACACCCGCCACTCAGCCAACCTCACCAACGTGTCGCCCCGCGATATGTGGGAGACCTATATGCCCGCCTTCAAGACGCTGGTGCAGGACGCCAAGGTTCGTGAGGTGATGTGCGCCTACCAGCGACTTGACGATGACCCCTGCTGCGGCAGCCAGCGTCTGCTGCAGACCATCCTGCGTGATGACTGGGGATTCCAGTACCTTGTGGTAAGTGACTGCGGCGCCGTCAGCGACTTCTATGAGTCGCATAAGTCGTCCTCCGATGCCGTCCACGCCTCTGCCAAGGCAACGATAGCCGGTACCGACGTGGAGTGCGGCTATGGCTATGCCTACCGCAGCATTCCTGAGGCCGTGAAGCGTGGCTTCATGACCGAGGCCGAGGTAGACAAGCACGTCATCCGTCTCTTGGAAGGCCGATTCGACTTAGGTGAGATGGACGACCCGTTGCTCGTCGAGTGGTCGAAGATTCCCTACTCAGCGATGTCGACCAAGGCATCAGCCAACCTGTCCTTAGATATGGCTCGTCAGACCATCGTACTCTTACAGAACAAGAACAACATCCTGCCTTTGCAGAAGGGCAAGGAGAAGATAGCCGTCATTGGCCCGAACGCCGACAACACCCCGATGATGTGGGGTAACTACAACGGCCAGCCTAACCATACGATTACAATCCTTGATGGTATCAAGGATAAACAGAAGAAGATTTTTTATGCGAAGGGGTGCGACCTGACCTATGACCGTGTGTTCGACTGTCTGCTTGGCTCACAATGCAGCTTTGAGGGCAAGAAAGGCATGAAGGGCACCTTCTGGAACAATCGCAAAATGGAGGGCAAGCCAGTCACCACACAGTACTATACCCAGCCTTTAGCCGTAACCACCTTTGGCATGCACAACTTCGCCCCTGGCGTACAGTTGGAAGACTTCTCAGCGAAGTACGAGACCGTTTTCACCCCAAAGGAGGCCGGCGAATACGTCGTCAACGTGGACGGCTGCGGCCACTTTGAACTCTACATCGACGGCGTACAGCAGTTCCGCCATCACATCTGGCGCACCACCCCCAACCGTGTAGCCATCCAAGCCGAGAAGGGCAAGAGCTACAATATCGAGGTGCGCTTCTCGCATATCCATACCTATAATGCTAATCTGGCCATCAATATCGCCAAGGAGTTCCCCATCGACTATCAGGCAACCATTGACAAGCTGAAGGGTATCGACAAAGTCATCTTCGTAGGAGGTATCTCGCCGGCCCTCGAGGGTGAGGAGATGCCCGTTGATATCGACGGCTTCAAGGGTGGCGACCGCACGCACATCGAACTGCCCGCCGTACAGCGTAACTTCCTGAAGGCGTTGAAGGCTGCCGGTAAGCAGGTCATCTTCGTCAACTGTTCCGGTTCGTGCATAGCCCTGCAGCCCGAGACTGAAACCTGCGAGGCCATTGTCCAGGCCTGGTATCCCGGCCAGGAAGGCGGAACAGCCGTAGCCGACGTACTCTTCGGCGACTATAATCCCTCTGGAAAACTGCCCGTGACCTTCTACAAGAACAGTAGTCAGTTGCCCGACTATGAGGACTACTCCATGAAGGGCCGCACCTATCGTTATTTCACCGACGCCCTGTACCCCTTTGGCTATGGTCTGAGCTATACGCAGTTCGAAATGAAGGGTGCTGGGGTAGAGAAAAAAGGTAATAACCCGACCGACTGGACGGTGACGGCCGTGGTAGCCAATACAGGCAAGTACGACGGCACAGAAGTCGTGCAAGTCTATATCCGCAATCTGCAAGATCCCGACGGTCCGCTGAAGTCGCTCCGTGCCTTTAAGCGTGTTGATGTAAAAGCCGGGCAAACAGCAACGGCAGTGATGGAGCTTGACAGTCGGTCGTTCGAGTTCTGGGATGCCGAGACCAACACGATGCGGGTGAAGCCAGGTAAGTACGAGATTCTCGTGGGCACCAGTTCCGACGACAAGAACTTTAAGAATCTGGCAGTCACATTCAAATGAACCAACCGTAAGTAAACAATAACTCAAGATAAAAATGAAAAAACTGTTTTCATCACTTTTGCTGCTGGCAGCCATAGGTGCCACCGCACAGAATCCCTTTGTACAGACATGGTTCACCAGCGACCCGGCACCGTTGGTGCATAACGGTACGATGTATGTTTACACTGGTCATGATGAGGACAATGCCGACTTCTTCTGGATGCAGGAGTGGCGCGTGTATTCTACCCAGGATATGGTGAACTGGCAGGACCATGGTTCTCCCCTGGCACTTGAGACCTTCTCGTGGGCCGACGACCGTGCCTGGGCTGGTCAGACCATCGAGCGCGATGGCAAGTTCTTTTGGTATATCTGTGCCCACTCGAAGCTGTCGAACGGCATGGCCATTGGTGTTGCCGTCAGCGACTCACCCACAGGACCTTTCCGCGATGCCATCGGAAAACCGCTCTTCGAGAACGGCTCGTGGGACCATATCGACCCGACGGTGATGATTGACGACGACGGTCAGGCTTGGCTGATGTGGGGCAATCCACAGTGCTATTACCTGAAACTGAACCAAGACATGATATCCTACAGCGGCGAGTTAGGTAAGTTAGACATGACGGAAGAAGCCTTTGGCAGTCCCATCATGAGCAAGCGCGAAAAGGGTAAGCAGTATAAGGATTCATATGTTGAAGGTCCGTGGATTAGGAAAGTTGACAGTTCAAAGTTCAAAGTTGACAGTTCAAAGCAATACCAGCTGTTGTATGCCGCCGGTGGCGTCCCCGAGCACATCTCTTATAGCACCGCTCCCCACCCAACGGGACCTTGGACTTATGCTGGCGAGATAATGCCCCTGTGTGATACGAAGTCATTCACTAACCATTGCGGTGTGGCCGACTACAAAGGACATTCATACTTCTTCTACCATACCGGCAAACTGCCGGGTGGTGGCGGCTTTGGTCGTAGCGTGGCTGTCGAGGAGTTTAATTACAATGCCGACGGCAGCTTTCCAACCATCATGCCTACCGACGAAGGCGTGAAACCCGTGGCCCACTTCGACCCCTACCGCAAGGTGGAGGCTGAGACGATGGCCTTCTCCAAGGGTGTAAAAACGGAGCAAAATGACGAGGTAGGCGTCTATGTCACCGATATCCATAACGGCGACTACATCAAGTTGCAGGCCGTACACCTCTGCTACAAGATGCCACGTACTTTCTCGGCCCGTGTTGCCAGCGGTCTGCGTGGAGGAAAGATTGAGATACGTTTGGATAGCGTCGGTGGAAAACTCCTTGGCACAGTGGATGTTCCCGGCACTGGCGGCTGGGAGAAGTGGCAGACCGTGACCGCCGACCTTGAGGCTTTCGACAGCTATCCCGGTCGTCTGCACACCCGTGACATGTATCTTGTCTTCAAGGGTCGCAAAGGTCCGAAGCTCTTCAACTTCGACTGGTGGGAGATGCGCGGAATGGAGCAGGTGAACATGCCGCTCTTCCAGACCAAGTACACAGCCGACCCGTCACCGTTGGTAGTAGGCGACACATTATTCTTATATACGTCGCATGACGCCTCGCCTGAGGACATCCCCGACGAGAACGAGAAGTCATCGGCAGGATTCTTCATGTACGACTGGTTGCTGTGGTCGACCACCGACATGGTGAACTGGACTGAGCATGGTGCTGTGGCCTCGTTGAAGGACTTCTCTTGGCGCAGTCGTGAGAACGGCGCTTGGGCCATCCAGACCGTCGAGCGTAACGGCAAGTACTACCTCTACGCTCCCCTGCATGGTCATGGTATCGGCGTCCTTGTGGCCGACTCACCCTATGGTCCGTTCAAAGATCCCCTTGGCAAGCCGTTGGTATGGGATCAGAGCAACTGGTACGACATCGACCCCTCTGTCTATACCGACGACGACGGCCAGGCCTATATGTACTGGGGCAACCCCCATACTTTCTGGGCCAAGTTGGGCAATGACATGACGTCGCTGACCAGCCCGGTCACCAAGCTGCCGCACATTCCCAACTATCAGGAGGGTCCGTGGTTCTATAAGCGCAATGGCCACTATTACCTCGGTTTCGCTTCTACGTGCTGTCCTGAGGCGTTAGGATATGCCATGAGCGACAAACCCACTGGACCTTGGGAGTGGAAGGGCTACATCATGAAGCCGACCCAGCGTGACCGTGGCAACCACCCCGGCATCTGCGACTATAAAGGTCATTCGTATGTCTTCGGACAGAACTACGACTTGATGCACCTCGACACCTACGTACACCACGAGCGCCGTAGCGTGTCAGCAACAGAGATTACCTATAACGCCGATGGCACCATTCAGGAAGTGCCCTACTGGCTGGACCAGCAGCCCATGAAACAGTTGCACTGGCTGAATCCTTACCAGCGTGTGGAGGCCGAGACCATGGCATGGGGCTATGGTCTGAAGTCGTCGAAGATGGGCATTCAGAATACCGGTGTGGTGAAGGATATGCCTGAGTCTACCGGCAAGCGTAACATGTATATCTACGACATTAACGACGGCGAGTACATCCGTTTGCGTGGTGTGGACTTTGGTGTTGGCGCCAAGCAGTTCAGCATCATTGCTGCTGCCGCAGCACAGGCCGGCTGCACCGTCACCCTGCATATCGATAGTGTGAAGGGTGACGTCATTGGCACTGCCACGATTAAGAGTACCGGTTCCGTTGACAAGTACAAGGCTTTCACCGCCAAGATCAAGGGTGCTACAGGTGTTCACGACCTGTACCTGTGCTTCGACAAGGCTCAGGGCGACGTCCGTCTGGACTGGTGGAGTTTTAAAAGGTAAAAAAGTAAAAAGGTAAAAAAGTAAATAATAAAATAGAAATATAATGAATAAAGAAATGAAGAAAAGAAAGGATGGATTGGTAATGGACTGGGTAAGAAAGGTTTTACCTTTTTACCTTTTTACCTTTTTACCTTTGTGCGTAGCTGCGCAAAACCCCTATCTTCCCTTGTGGGAGCATGTACCCGACGGTGAACCGCGCGTTTTTGCAGACCCCGACAACCCCGGCAAGCTGCGTGCCTATATCATTGGTTCGCACGATGTGACCTATACCGCCTATTGCGGTCCTGATATCCGTATGTGGTCGGCACCCGTCGAGGACTTGACCCAGTGGCGTGACGAAGGTCCCATCTTCTCGTGGTTCGTCAATGGTCAGTGGGACACCATGTATGCCCCCGACCTCGTGGAGACCGTCGACAAGGCCACCGGCAAGAAGACCTACTGGCTTTATCCCCACAGCCGTGGCTGGCAGCGCGTGCCTATGGTATGTAAGAGCGACCGTCCCAACGGTCCCTTCGTACCCATCAATTTGACGGCCGATGGTACCAGATGTGTTGAGGGCAGTTTGATTGACTTCGACCCTTCTGTGTTCATCGAGCCTGTGACGAATAAGAAAGACCCCGACTTCCAGACCGGCTACCGTGCCTACGTCTTCTATGGCTTCCAGCATTCTACGGCTTGTCAGCTGGATCAGAAAACCATGTTCTCCAAGCGCGAAGGTACTGAACTGATAGATCCCTTCATTCCTGCCAGTAGTGCCGACGGTCGTCTGCTCGACAAAGCCGGCAGCGAGTACAAGGCGCTCTACCAGGGACAGAATCCCCTCGACTTCAACTTCTTCGAGGCATCGAGCATCCGTCAGGTGGGCAACAAGTACGTGATGGTGTTCTCGGGCTACTCTGGTAAGGAATATGGACTGGGCAATACCAACTCTGCCCTGCGCTATGCCTTTGGCGACTCACCTCTCGGCCCTTGGCGCTCAGGTGGTGTGCTGGTCGACTCCCGTGGCGTGGTGGAGAACGAGGACGGCTCGAAGCTCCTTACCACTAATGCCGCTCATAACACGCATGGTTCGTTGCAAGAGATTAATGGCCAGTGGTATGTGTTCTACCATCGTCCACCGCGTGGCTTCGGCAATGCCCGTCAACCGATGGTGGCGCCCGTGAATATTACCTGGGACAAGAAGCCCGTTGCTAAGGGTGGTGTGGTCAAGATTACGGCCTACGACCCCTATACAAAGGACCATACATGGACAGCCAAGGCTACCGATGGCAATGAGTACACCGGTGCCGAGGTGACCAGCGAAGGCTTCCAGATTTTCGGTCTTCCTCCCTATCAGTACTATTCCGCTGGTATTGCCTGCTTTATGACTGGCGGCACCAACAGCAACGAGTGGATGCAGGACAACTTCGACGTCTGGAACAACTCTATGGACCTCGCCGGCATCACCAATGGCGGCATCATTGGCTTCAAGTATTTTGGTTTCGGTGGTCTGGCCGAGAGCAAACTGGGTATTCCCGCCTTCGAGGGCATCAAGAAGGGCGACAATGCTCATCTTTACCTGAATCTGACAGCCAGTGGCAAGGGCGCCTTCAACATTCATGTCCGCTTGGATAACCCTTGGAAGGGTGAAGAGGTAGCTCTCATTGCTATTGATGACAATTTCCCCAAAGGCCAGCCACGCACGATTTCCAAATTGGTTCCTGCCTTAGAGGGCTTGACAGGCAAGCATGCCATCTATCTCGTCGTCGATGGTCCCGAGGTACAACAACCACAGCGTCCGCAGTGGGGACGTCGTGGACCTCAGCAGCCACAGCGTCCGCAGGGTCTCTTCGACCTCCACGGCATCGGTTTCTCGAAAACTGACGCCAGCCCGGTTCCTCGGGTGCCGCAGATTACCATTAAGTGTGACGGCAAGCAGCTCCAGATTCCTGCTCAGCCTATCCGTAGTACCAATCAGAACGGTTATACCGACCAGATTCGCTATCAGGTGTATGGTCCGCTGAAGAACAGTTCCAAGTTGGAGGTTACCTCCAATGCGCCGGAAAGCGTTCAGATTACGACCAGTCCCATTACTGAAGGCCGCGCTACTGTGAAGTGCGTTTACAATGGAAAAGAAAAGATATATTTAATTAATTAAGAGATAGGAATTAAGAATTGAAATATTATGAAACAAATGACTAAAACACTCATGCTGTTGGCCGCTGTGATGCTGTCGACAGCAACCTTTGCACAGTTATCTAAGAACCCGTACAAGTTCTTGGGAAATATTACGACCAGTTATAACGTGGATGTCGGCGGTGGCGTACCACAGTTTTATAAGCTCTGGAACCAGATTACCTGTGAGAACGAATCAAAGTGGTCGTCAGTAGAAGGTACTCGTGGCAGCTTCAATTGGGGTGGTGCCGACAGAGCTTTCAACTATGCCATACAGCATGACTTTACTTATAAGTTCCATGCCTTGGTGTGGGGCGCCCAGTATCCTGGCTGGTTGGATAATCTGCCTGCCGGTGAGCGCTTCGCTGCTATGACCAACTGGTTCAACCATGCCAAGGAGCATTTTGACGAGCTGCCCATGATTGACGTCGTCAACGAGGCTATTGGTAATCACCAGGCTGGTAACCCGATGATTAAGGAAACCCTGGGTGGCGGTGGTAAGACGGGCTACGACTGGCTGATTAAGGCCTTTGAGATGGCCTACGAGCGTTGGCCGGACGCTATTCTCATTTATAACGACTACAACTCCATCCGTTGGGATCTCGACAACTATATTGACCTTGTCCGTACCCTGCGCGATGCTGGAGCACCTATCGACGCCTACGGCAACCAGTCGCACGATGTAGATGATATCAGCGAGGACGAATTGAAAAGAAATTTGAAAAAGCAGCAAGACAACCTGCAGATGCCGATGTTCATCACTGAGTTGGATATCAATAAGGCCAGCGACGCCGAGCAAAAAGCACAGTATCAGAAAGTCCTCCCTAACATGTGGGAAGCTCCCTATTGTGCTGGTGTCACCCTCTGGGGCTATATCCTTGGTTCCACATGGGTTGCCAACTCAGGACTCTATAGGAATGGCGCAGAGCGTCCTGCCATGACCTGGATTAAGGAGTATATGGAGACCGATGCGGCCAAGAATGCCGTGGGTCCCTTCCCCGGTACGAAGAAAGAGGCATCTATCTATATCCGTCCGGCAGCCTTGAAGGTGGCTTTAAACGACGTATTGCCCATCAAGGTGCGCGCCAGAATGGCTACCAAGAGCATTGAGAAGATTGACCTTTATGTGGACAATGAGTTGTTTACCACCATGACGTCGGAACCTTACATTGCTGAATACACAGCGACTTCAAATGGTACTAAGACCTTGAAGGCTGTGGTGACCACGACTGACGGCACTACCTACGAGCGCTATTCTCGCTTCCAGGTGACTCGCGGTACCAAGCGCAAGCCTTACAACGACGTTGTTCCTCAACTGCCGGGCACTATCAAGATAGAAGAATATGACGAGGGTATGTCGGGCGTGACGTATAAAGATGCGACGCGTAGCACCACCACCTCTACCAAGGACGGCCAGTGGATGGAGTACACTGTTGACGTGGCTGAGGAAGGCCTCTATACGATGGAGTTGGAAGTGGCCTCTACGAGCAATAGTGGTATGTTCCATTTGTCAGAATATGGCTTTGACAACCTTACCTTCTTCACCAATATCACTCAGGTACCGAATACTGGCGGTTCGAGCCAGTTCACCAAGCTTCGCTGTGCTATGACAGAGCCTCTGACGGCAGGTCGTCACGTGTTATGTCTGAATATCGACAAGGGCGGTTTCTACGTTAAGAGCATGACCTTCAAAGCCTCGCCTACCGTCGATGTGCCTGGTACGCTTGAGATTGAAGACTATGCCAACTCAAGTGCTGGTGTAAGCATCGTTCCCGGCAACGGCGGTTCTGTTCTTAGCAATGGTACTACCGGTGACTGGGTGGATTATATCATCAACGTCAACGAGGAAAGTAATAAGTATATGTATGAGGCTACCGTCTCGTCGGATGTTGATAATTCCGCATTCAAAATGGTTTTGGTAGAAGATGATGGTAACGAGAGGAGTCTGACTACAGTCAGCATACCGAACACCGGCAGCTTGGATACCTATCAAGTGAAGGAAGGTAAGATAAGAAACAAGATTTATGCTGGTCAGCAGAAGTTGCGTATTTATATTACCAGTGGACATTGCAACATCGACAAGATTGAGTTCAAAGTGGAGGGCGGTACTGGCATCACTGAGGTGACTGGCGGTGACGTTGCCACAGGCGACGCTTACAACCTCTCTGGCCAAAAGGTGGCCGAAGGCTATAAGGGCATCGTTATTCGTAATGGTCGTAAAATGATGATGAAGTAAGTGAGAAATCACAAAAGCGTATGAAACCGATATTAGCCATCACCATGGGCGATCCTGCCGGCATTGGTCCGGAGATTACCGTCCGTGCACTAAATAGAACAGAAACTTACGAGAAGTGTCGGCCCATTGTAACGGGTGATGCCGAAATAATGCGTCAGGCCGTCAAGCTGTTGGGCTTTGACTTGCAGGTGAATGCCGTGGACACCGTGAAAGATGCCAAGTTTGAACATGGCATCATCGATGTCCTCGACCTTCATTGCATCGACCTTTCCACCTTTGAATTTGGTAAGGTGCAGTCGCAATGTGGCAATGCCGCCTTCCAATATATCAAGAAAGCCATCGAACTGGCTATGGCCAACGAGGTGGACGGCACGGTGACGGCTCCGCTGAACAAGGAGGCGTTGAACCTTGCCGGCCATCACTATGACGGTCATACGGAGATCTATGCCACGTTTACCAATACCAAGAAGTACGCCATGATGCTGGCGGACGAAAACATCCGCGTTATCCACGTCTCGACGCATGTTCCATTAAGAAAGGCCTGCGACTTGGTAAAGAAGGCTCGCGTCATAGAATGCGTCGAACTCATCGACGATGCTTGTCGGCAGTTCGGCATTGAGAAACCTCACATTGGCGTGGCAGGTCTGAACCCTCACAGCAGCGAGAACGGTATGTTTGGCTGGGAAGAGGCTCAGGAAATCATCCCTGCCATTGAGGAACTGAGGGAGCGCGGCTTCCATGTCGATGGACCCGTACCACCCGACAGTGTCTTTGCTAAGGCGAAGTGCGGACAGTTTGATGGCGTCGTTGCCATGTACCATGACCAGGGACACATCCCTTTGAAGGTGTGTGCCTTCAACTGGAACAAGGAGACGGGTAAGATGGAGAGTGCCAGTGGTGTTAATATCACCCTCGGTCTCCCCATCATCCGCGTCAGCGTAGACCATGGCACGGCTTTTGATGTCGCAGGTAAAGGCATTGCCAACGATAGTGCCATGACGCTGAGCATTGACTATGCCACAAGAATGGCGAAGTACCGGCAGAGCCGAAATGAGAAATGAAGGAATGACGGAGCGGCACATGATAGTTCTCGCTGATGATATCACGGGAGCTGCAGAAATTTCGGGAATAGCCTTTGAGGCTGGCCATCAGGTGCGGCTCGTCTGCAAGAATGGTTCGGCAGGTGCGGGCGTTATTGAGGGAGGTTCGGCCGGAGTTGGTATAAATGGTTCCCTTTGCAGCAATACTGTTACTACAAAGGGAACCACCGTTATAGCCACCGACACGCGCTCTATGAGCGAAATGGAGGCTGCCGCAGAAACCCGCCGCATCACATCAGCCATCAGCCATCTGCCATCAACCATCTTCAAGAAGACCGATTCCGCTCTTCGCGGCCATGTCATGGCCGAATTGACTGCCCTGATGGAAACAACGGGCTATCAGCGTGCCGTCTATCTGCCAGCTAACCCATCGAAGGGTCGTATCATCAAGGACGGCACCTACTATGTCAAGGGACCTGCCTCACATCATGGTGAAGCGTTCATCCTGCTCCACGAGACAGCATTCAGCTACGATCCGGAATTTCCTGCCAAGACTTCGGTTCTTAAAGATCGCTTTCCTGGCGCTGAGGCTAAGGGCATCATCATGCCCGATGCTGAAAGCCTTGACGATATCAGACACATCGTTACTCATTATAATGATGGCAATACCCTCTTTGCCGGGGCAGCAGACTTGTTCAGGGAGATATTGCGGACCCACCAGACTCTCCCCCAGCCCCTCCCTGTGAGGGAGGGGAGTAATTACTCTCAAGGCGTCTTTACTGATGGAAGACTATCTACTCCCCTCCCTCACAGGGAGGGGCTGGGGGAGAGTCTGCTGGGGGTGGGCCTGTTGGGGGAGAGTCGTCTCATCCTCTGCGGCAGCACACAAAGCAGGGTATTGGATTTAGGGATACCTGTTGCTCCCATGCCCAAGGAGATCTATGATGGTTCCAATGACTTGAGTCTTTGGGATGTTTCGGTATGGGAACAACACCACAGTCTTATCCTAACCATCCCATATACTTACCGTACGGGTAAGGATGTTGCAATACACTTGCGCACCGTTATGGCCGAGATGGCAAAATGTATAGTCAATAACTGTCTACTCCCTTTCCTTGCGGAAGGGCAGGAGGGCGGCTCACTCATCATCGAAGGCGGTGCCACCGCGTGGGCTACGTTGCAAGCACTTGGCTGGTCGGAGTTTGAGATAGTCCGCCAGTATGCCCCAGGCGTGGTACAAATGCGCCCCATCATGGTGTGCGCTAATCAGTCTTTCAGGTCGGAGAATGTTCCGCTTGTGACACTCAAACCTGGCAGTTACCCTTGGAGCGGAGTCCTTGGTTAATCTCGATACCTTATTCTATCGTTTTGTAGAGGGTTGACGGATCGAAGCGACCTTCGACAAGATTCATGATTTCTTCATCCGTGGCGAGGTTGAAGTCGCCGGGGATGGTATTCTTCATGGCAGAGGCGGCTAACGAATAGTTCAGCCACAGTTGCTTGTCACCCGGGAACCGGCGATAGGCATGCAGTAGTCCTGCCATGAAAGCATCGCCGACGCCAACAGGGTCGATGACGTCAGGGATGTTATGGATAGGAGCCTGTAGCAATTCACCGTCTGTCCATAATAAAGCTGTCAGCGTATGATGGTTCGAGGCCACCATATTGCGCATGCCCATTAGCCAGTGGCGACAACGGGGCCAGGTAGCATGTATGTCGTCAAACCACTCGCGATACTCGTCCATTTGCATCTCAAAGTGAGAATCGGTGGCGGTAAACGGTGGTTGCTGGCGCTGGCAGATCCACTCAAATTCAATGGCGTCGCCAAACATCATGTCGCAGCGCGACAGCATTTTGCTCAGCGTTTCGCGCGGGTCGGCACCGTATTTCCATAGGTTCTTACGGTAATTGATGTCGAAGGAAACAGTGATTCCCAGTTCGTCGGCAATGTCGAGGGCCTCAAAGGTGGCGTCAGCAGCTTGCTGTGAGATGGCTGCCGTGATGCCCGACACATGGAAGATGGCAGCATCCTTCAGGATGTCGCGCCAGGGAATCATGCCCGGCTTGAGGTCGAAATAGGCTGAGTTGGCACGGTCGTAGACCACTTTCGCTGGACGCATGCCTGCCGATGGCTCCAGATAATAGGTACCGATGCGCTGTCCGCCATAGAGCACGTGACTGACATCGACGCCCAACTGTGCCAGACATTGTACGCCGGCATGTCCCACAGGGGTGTCGGGCAGTCGGGTGATGTAGGTCACGTCCTCGCCTAAGGTTGCCAACGATACGGCAACGTTGGCCTCGCTGCCGCCATACTTACTGGTAAACATGTCGCCCTGTGTTAGACGCAGGTGGTCGAGTTTTGAAAAACGGAGGAGTAACTCTCCGAAAGTTACAATCTTTTGTTTGGTCATATTGTTTATCTTGTGTGGTTTTAATTCCTCTTCATCCACAGGTTCAGTTGGTAGATGGCAGGGATGAGGATGAGCAGCGAGAAGACAAGGGCCAGGACAACGTTTTGCTGGGAACCTTTGAAGAAGTCGATGAGCTTCATGTCCTGGCTGGGGTATATATTATATAGAATGTACGCGACGCTGTTGTTGGCCCAGTGATATGCCACACCGGGCAGGATGCTGCCTGTGCGCCAATACATCCAGCCCAGCAACAGACCGATGACAAAGGCGTGTGGCATCTGTACGGGATTGAAGTGGACGAGTGCAAAGATTACAGCTGATATGGTGATAGCTATCCATGCGTTGGTATGCTCCGACTTTCGGGGAAGAAAAGACTTGTTGAGCAGAGCCCGCAGGATGGCGCCGCGAAGTACGATTTCTTCCGATAACGGTGCCAGCAAACCAACAGCCAGATAACCCCAGCGGTTGGAGAGAATCATATTGAACTCGTTTTCCATGATGTTGGGCAAGTCGGGCATCTGTTCCTGAATCCATGCCGACGGGATGAGTGCTCCCAAAGCAGCTATGACACTCCAGAAAAGTACAGTCCATGGTCTGGTGCGCAGCCAGCGTGGTGAGAGTTCTGTCCAACGGGCTACCAGGAAGACAACTATGGTCACTATGCCGACAATCACTGTGGTCGTAACGAGCTCTGCCGTGGTGGTGTCCTTGCTGTCAGACAACAGCTTCCACGCCATTTCGACAATGGCTCCCCCCACTAATTGGATGCCTATAAATACAAATAGGTAGGTTAATGCTTTCTTCATATTATTGCTAAATTCTTAACTCTTAACAATTCTTCTGCTTGTCGGGCGTCGGCCTGTAACTGCTGGATAAGTGCTTCCTGACTTTCGAAGCGTTGCTCGGCGCGCAGACGGGCGACAAACGAAATTACCAAACGCTGACCATAGAGATCTGCATTCAATCCAAAGATATTGACCTCTAATGTCTGCTCATGGCCGTCGAAGGTCGGACGGTGCCCGATGTTCATCATGCCCGGCATCCATGTCCCGTCAGACTCCCGATGCACCTGAACGGCATAAACACCTGCTAAGGGAATGAGCTGCTGGGGGTCATCCAATACAATATTGGCGGTGGGAAAACCGAGTTGGGTTCCTATGTGCTCGCCATGCGTGACATGACCAGTCAGCGTGTAATGACGACCTAGGTAGTGGGCAGCCTCGTCAACGTGACCTTCAGCGAGTTGCTGTCGGATAAGCGACGAACTGACATGGCCTTCAGCAGGCAGTTGCAACACCTCGATGCCTAACTCCTGACCGTAGCGCACATAGTCGTCGAAGCCCTCCTCGCGGTTGTGGCCAAAGCGGTTGTCGTAGCCCGTCATGAGCACCTTGACGTCTAAACGGTCGCGCAACTCGAGTTCCATGAACTCACGCGCCGTCATGGCCTTCAACTTGTCGTCGAAAGACATCAGCACTACCTTGTCGAGCCCCTGTTCGGAGAGTATTTTCAGTTTCTCTTTAAGTGGCAACAGCACCTGTTCGCGACGTGGCAGGCGGTCGAAGGTGATAACCATCGACTGCAAACCTCGTTTGCGGGCCTCCAACACCACCTGTTGCAACACAAACTGGTGTCCTCGGTGTACGCCGTCAAACATGCCTATCGTAGCTACAATTCCCGCCATTGCCAATATTTTTTTTTTAATTATTTTATTCTTTATAATCTTCTATAGATTTCTCCAATCCATAGTACGGGCGACGTACCGATGATGATATACAGCCATGTCGTTGCCGACAGCGGAACTGTACGGAACATGCGACCGCCGAAGGTGACAATGAGCCATTGTCCGACAAGCACCAACACCAGTACTATCAGGAATCCACCACATGCCCACAGGCGGCGTAGGGCCGAATGGTTAGAGCCAAGCGTGCGGGCATTGAATAGGTTCCACCATTGCAGCATGACGAAGATGGTGAAGAAAACGGTCAACTCCCATTCGTCGATGCCGGCACCAAGTTCCATGTAGCAGAGCAGGGCAAAGGTAATGATGAAAAACAATCCTCCAATGACGGCTATGCCGCGCATCATGGGACGTGAGATGATAAATGCCTCCTGATTGCGGGGCTTCTCACGCATCACCTCGCGGCTGGGTGGCAACGAGGCCAGAGCCATGGCGGCGAAGGTGTCCATAATGAGATTTACCCACAATATCTGGGTGATGGTCAGTGGCATCTCTGTGCCGATGAAGGCGCCGAAAAGCACTAACAATAATGCCGTCACGTTGACCACTAACTGGAAGAAGATGAAGCGCTGGATGTTCTTATATAACGAGCGTCCCCACATGACAGCCTGGACGATGCTTCGAAACGAGTCGTCGATGAGGGTGATGTCGCTGGCTTGCTTGGCAACACTCGTGCCGGAGCCTAACGACAGACCGACATGGGCACGGTTTAGGGCGGGAGCGTCGTTGGTTCCGTCGCCTGTTACGGCCACCACCTCGCCGCGCTGTTGTAGCAGAGCCACTAAGCGTTGCTTGTCAGTAGGCCGTGCTCGCGACATCACCTTCAAGTCGCCTACCACCTTCAGCGCCTTCTCGTCAGAAAGCGCCGAAAACTCCGTACCGGTGATGGTGACTGGTGACTGATGCGTGTCATCACAGGTGACATGCTCCTGATCCCTGTCGCCAATAATCCCTGCCTGGCGCGCTATCTCTATAGCTGTAGCCGCTGTGTCGCCAGTCACTATCTTGACGTTGATGCCGGCCGAGGCACATTGTTCTATGGCTTCAGGCACCTCCTTTCGCAACGGGTCGCTGATGGCCACGATGGCTAACAACTGTGAATCTTCAGCTATGGCCAGCGTGCGCATGGCATGTTGTTGCCATTCAGTAAGCTGCGCTTCCAGTTTTGCACGCTCGGCTCCCATGTCACACATCTCCATGACCACCTCAGGCGCTCCTTTTATATATAAGGTGTCGCCAACGGTTGTTGTCATAAACTTCCGTTCCGTGGAGAATGGTTGCCGTGCAGTAATGGGGTTCTCTTCTCGAATCTTCACATAGTCCACGCCCTGTACCATGAGCCAGCGCAGCAAAGCCTGTTCCGTGGGATTCCCAACTTCGTGTGTCGCCGTCGTATTCAGCGCAATGGCCATCGCGATAGCTGATGGCTGTTTGTGTCGACGGGTTTCCCCCGTCGGATCTATCGTTTGCATTTCTACCACCGTCATCCGGTTTTCCGTCAGCGTGCCCGTCTTGTCAGTACAGATGACAGTAATGGCACCCATCGTCTCCGAAGCCTGTAGCTTGCGCACCAGATTGTTCGATTTCAGCATGCGTTGCATGTTCAGGGCTAAAGCCAAGGTGATAGCCATCGGCAGGCCCTCAGGTACGGCCATCACGATAAGTGTCACAGCCATCATGAAGTATTTCAGTACGACATCGGCCATGCCTACGTAGTCGGTAGTATGCCACAAGGGGTTGGTCAGCATGTCGTGAACGAGGAACACCACGAAACTCAGTACCGACAAAGTACCGCCAGCCTTGCTAATCAGTTTAGCCAAGCGCGTCAGCTGGATGTTCAGGGGCGTTTTCACGCCAGTCAGTTCCATCGCCTGACGCGCCACATGGCCTATCTCCGTCGCATCGCCGACGGCCGTCACCACATAGCGTCCCGTGCCGTTCATCACCATCGACGACCGCAGCAGCATGTTCTTGGGATAGGCTTCAGAATCATGTCCCTGATTAACCGCTTCACCCAGAATCCTCCCCTCTCCAGTCGGAGAGGGGCTGGGGATGAGGCTTTTCGTTGTTAACATCTCGCCGGTCAGCGAACTCTCATCTACCTGCAGGTCGGTGCTTTCTATCAGTTCACCGTCGGCAGGCACCTCGTCGCCCGTTTCCACAATGACCACGTCGCCCACCACCACTTCGCGGCGCGGAACTTCCATCACCTTGTCATGAATCTCCTCGCCTTTGGGAGAGGGGGTGGGAGAGAGGATTCGCCTGACCACCTTCACTAACTGTTCTTCGCCCAGCTGATTCAGCATGTCAAACTTCCGTGCTGCGTCGCGCTCGAAGACAAAGCCCACCGTAGTAGCCAGGATGATGGCGGCAATGATGCCGATGGTTTCAATGAAGTCGTTTTTCACTAATGACAACAACAAAGACACCACAGCAGCCACCAGCAGGATGCGCACCATGGGGTCCTGGTATTTCTCCAAATAAAGCCGCCACATCGACTGGCGCTTCGGCGGCGTCAGCACGTTCTCGCCATGCTCCTGCCGGCTCTGCGCCACCTCGGCAGCGGTCAGTCCTCGTTGTCTTTCTGTCATAATCGCCTGCAAAGGTACAAAGATAAATGAAGAATGAAGAATGAAGAGTGAAGAATCGGTACACAAACCGCTAAATACTGTTAAAAGATATATCGCGGTAGCAAATTCTTTATCCATTAATCTTTAATCTTTAATCTTTTTCGTATCTTTGCACCCGCTTTCACGCAAAGCATTGGACTTGTAGCTCAGTTGGTTAGAGCAACAGACTCATAATCTGGAGGTCGTAGGTTCAAGCCCTACCTGGTCCACACGATGAAAATCAGAGAGTTACGAAGATTTCGAAACTCTCTTTTTCCATTTTCGGGTGAACTTCAGGTGATCGTGAAATGTCAACTGATTCCTGAAATCACGGCAATAATTGTAAGAAATCGCGGTGATTTCTTGCGAAAATCACGGCAACTTCCAGCGGAAATCACGGTGATTTCTGAAGGAAAGTACGGTGATTTTTGAGGGTTTTCTACGAAATTTCGTAAGCATCCAACCCCTTTTTACCCATAGCCCTTAGCCCCAGCATGTGCTGGGGTTCTGGGAGTTTCATTAAAAATCAGGGGCTTTCTGTTTTTAATTGTATTTAACCTAATACCTCTTGGGCGATGAGCTCATAATCAGCTCTGCCCTCGGTAATCTTCTTGAAATACTCTTGGAAGAAATCAAGTGCCGCCTTCTTCTGGAGCTTGCATGTCTCAATGAAAGTGAGCCACGCTGCAGCCACCTCACCACCCTTCTCACTGCTGAAGCCACCGAAGCTCTTACGCAGGTTGGTGAATGGACGGACAGCCCGTTCACAGCAATTGTTGTCTATCAAGACACTGCCGACATCTATGTAGGCTATCAGTTCTTTCCAGTTGTTGTGCATGTAGTTCAATGCATGTTCGAGTTTACTGGATACTTTCACCTCTTTGCTCTTTATCTTTGCCAGCAGTACCAGCGCACGTTGATCGAGTTCATTGAGTATCGGTATCGATTCCGTCTTCCTGGCATCGAGCACTTCTGTCTCAGTCCGATGGAGAAGGATGCTCTCCAGTTCCACCTTATATAATATACCTATCAGATCGACAAACTCCTGGGCCATCTCGTCCTTGTAATCTTTCAACGCAGACCAGAATATCCTTCTCACGTGTGCCCAGCAACACAAATGGGTACAGCCATCCAGCTTGCTGAAGTAGGCGTATGCATTGTAGGCATCCGTCATCAGGGTTCCCTTGAAGTCACCAAGGAATTCCTCAATCACCTTGCGCTTCCTACGTCCGAAGAGATAATAGCAAACCTTCGTCGTCAGGTTGACAATGACCCACATATAGCGCTTCACATACTTGAATGTACCGTCTGGCATCAAGACCTTCGTCCAAGCCCATGTCTCATCGCAGTAGATGCTTGTGCCCATCTTCAGCAGCATTTTCTTGATGTATTTCTTACCGCCTTCAAGAAGCTCAGCACCTCTTGTTAGCCAGTTCAGTATGCTCTGCTTAGACATGCACATCTTCTCATTGAACATGCGGTACATCTCACGTCCGCTCGAAAGGGCATATTGGAATCTGTTCACGCCAAGGTCGGACAGCATTGAGTAAGTCGCACTTGTGTGAGGCACCAGGCTTGGCGTATCATATTTCGACTCGTTGACGAATATGCACTCACGCTTCTCATCCTCACTTGATTTTGGTATAAAGAAGGGAAATTCATTGCCGTTCTTGTCGCGTACCCATGCATAAAGGTATCTGTCCTGACGGGTGAGACTCACACGGTCAAACTGATCGACAGGCCTCGTATAGCGGATAAACTCCAGCCCCATCTCCTTCAGCCTGTCAAGGTCACAGTCATGGATGACACATATATCTGCATGCATGGTGTTGTAATGATCGGGGCGATTACTCAAATCGCGAGGCTTCTTTTCCTGAGGCACTACTGGAGCGGTCTCTTCTTCCTGTTCCTCATCATCTGCGGGAGCATCATTCCTGCTTCCGTTCTCGATGTACTTATCCTCGTCGTCGTCCTTGCTACCGTCTGAAGCAGGGCTGGCATCAGAAGTATCCTTAGTCTTCTCGCTTCTCTTGCCGTGCTGACCACGCTTGCGCATGGCGAGCTCACCCTCCAGCTTCTCATACTTAGCCTTCAGGTCTTCGTATGCAACTGAAGTCTTCCTCAGTTCCTCTCCAATCGCATTATTAGACTTCAAGAGAGTCTCTACGGCTTGAAGAAGATCCTTTATCTGGTTTTGATACTGCTCTCGTTCCATATCAGACAATAGTCCACCCTTTACAGTCGACGCATCTGATTCCAGCTGCATCTTGTAATGGGCTTGCATTATCATGCGCTCTATGTCTACATGTTGATTTGCCATAATATGGGACTTTTGCTTCGCAAAGGTACGCATATTTCATGACATTCACAACAACATAAATATCATTTAACAATCTGACTATCAGGAATTTAAGCCAACACAAAGCCTTGAATATCACTTGCAATACAGCCCTATATGGCACGCCAAAACTCAACGTCCTGACGCCACCCACGTAGCTCTGCTTGTACCATTTAAACATATATAAACACCTGATAATCATCATATTACACAAACGCCAAAAACGTTTCCGACCAAAGCAAATTACACATTTTTAACATCCGGAAATGCACTCTTGATGCTTATTCATCGTATTCTACCTCTATCGAATCTATCCTCTTGATCACAGGACAGCTCAGTAGTGCTACCAAGTACTTCCATTTGAGAACATACATCGGTTTCAGCCCGTCAAATTCAAGCCTCACGAAACTCATATTGTGGTCGAAACGCTGCATATACAGCTGGCACTCATTATGCTCATGACGGATAATCTTTACCAGTTTCTGATTTCTGGAAGTGAACACGTAGGCTGTACCCTCCTCCTGTTCTCCTCCGAGGGAACAAACTACGCCATGCAGCTTGTCATATCCACCGCGCATATCCTTGTAGTTGGGGATATACTTGAATTTCGTCGCACCACTCAGACTGAACATAACGCATGAAGCTTATTTATGAAACATACTAGCTCGCCATAGGTCAGTCTGTGATGGTCAATCTTTATGCCATTACTCAGACCTATATTGACATAGGATATATAAACTTCTTTCTTCTTTTCAGTTCTTGAATACTCCTGGCCATCTTCGTCAGGAACCTGAATTGTCGCATCAGGGGAGCCCTTCACAACGCAATCGACTATCCCTTCCCTAGAATATTTCTTCCTATACCATTTCTCAAACGTGTGATAAGGTACACCGTTGGATTCAAAGAACTGGGCTACAGAGATGCCCTTATTTACGTCTTCTTCAGAATACCTCTTCCAGAGGGTCTCAATGTCTTTGCTGTTTACTGCCATAACTCAAAATTAAAGTTGATGGCACAAAGGTAATGACTATTTTTAACATCACCTAAATAGGGGTTGGATGCTTACGAGATTTCTGAAGTAATGAGCCTACCTGAAAAACAAAATACAGATAACACACATCATACAGATGTTTTCTAAAACCCTTCGCGTACCGTGCGTGCATTATACGCGGTACGCGAAACATTTATAAAAAACAAGTGTATATCTGTATATCTGTATTAACGCTGTAATAATAATCCCACCAAGAAGACCTTTGGCAGTTTCTCATCGGCCTTGGCGTCCGACGGGAGCGTTGGTTTAGTAAAACCATTTGTCATCCACGATTCTTCGTAGCGTAAGCCATATTTTGCCCTTTTCTTTCCGACTCTTTATCCCTATGCGGCAGAACGCATGCCACAGCGGTGTGCCCTGCGGCAGACCATCGTCACCAATAGGACCGCTATGCTGTTGCCAACGCATCAGCTTGTAGAATCCGACAGTTACTGTAAGCCCCATCAGTATCACTACGCACGTTTGGGTATTGATGGAAGCACCACATTGCCACAGCAACAGCCAGACAATGATAACGATGAGGTTCATCGAAAGGATGTAGGTAGAGGCTCTAAGATGAGAGAAGCCCATGTCGATGAAGAGGTGGTGCAGGTGCGTCTTGTCAGGTTTGAAAGGCGACCGCCCTCTCAGCATTCGTGCAGTCATCACCCGCAGCGTGTCAAAAATCGGAATGCATAGTATGGCCAATGTCATAGCCATGACGCCGATGCCTTTAGCTTCCAATTCCGGGCCGCGACGCATCGACATCGCACCTATTGCGAGAATGGCCATCAGGAAACCTAACATCATCGTTCCTCCGTCGCCAATAAACATTTTCGACTTCACGCCAAACACGTTGTGAAAGAAAAACGGTATCAGCGCCGATGTCACGATGACAGCAAGCGACGCCCAAACCGACGGGCCGACGATGATGAATAATACTGCGAAGCAGGTGCAGGCCATGATGCCATAGCCAGAGGAATAGCCGTCGATGCCGTCAATCATGTTGATGGCATTAATGGTTCCCACACCACCCACTAACGACAAGGGAATGCCCACCCAAAGGCTTATCTCGTGAATGCCGAAGAGTCCATAGAAATCGTGTATGTAGTGACCTGTGAGTAGCATGTAGGCACCCACGATGCCGAACTGTATGAGGAGACGCAGGATGGCGGGCAGGTTCTTCATGTCATCCCACACACCTAGCACCAACATGGTGGTCATGGCCATGAGACTCCAGTGTATACTGGCTTTGCTAATCAGAAAATACATGGCAAGACATCCGGCAAGTATGCCCGCATAGACTGCCACCCCTCCCATCACAGGGACGGGTTGTCTGTGAATCTTGCGAGCATTGGGATTATCCACGATTTGGTGACGCAGTGCATAGCGTAGTACGAAGGGATAGACTACCGTCGTCACGCTTAACGACAGGATGGCCATTATAATTAGATTATGTATCATGCTCACGTCAAAAAAATTAAAGATTAAATATTAATCATGAAACGCTATCATAGATTTCAAGATGTTTCTTTATAACTCTCTCTAAGGAGAACTCCTGCTCGGCTTTTTCTCTTGAAGCCTTGCCCATCCTGACTCTCAATTCCTTGTCTTCTATCAGAATGCGCAGTTTCTGGGCCAGCGCCTCGCTGTCTTTCACCGGAATCAAGAATCCGTTGACGCCGTCGTCCACCACATCCTTACAGCCGATGGAATTGGTAGTGACAATGGGTCTGCCCACGGCACAGACGTCAATCAGCGACTTGGGCACGCCCTCACGGTAGTAGCTTGGGAATGCCATGATATGACATTGCTCCAGTATCGACTTGATGTCTTTCTGAAAATCCAGCCACTTGATGTATCGTCCGTCGCAGAGGCGGCAAAGCTCCTCATGCGTTACGGCATCGGCATTAACAGCCAAGCGACCGCAGAGCCAGAACTCCACTCGTCTTTCGTACTCCTTACGCAGTCTTTCAGCGGCCTCTATCAGCTCTATCACGCCCTTTTCCTTGACCATCCTGGCAGTAAACACCACTTTCAGCGTCTCACTGTCCGGCTCTGGCACATATTTGAAGTCATTCAGGTCGACTCCGGAGCCTTTGATGAACTCAGCCTGACCTTCACTGATGACACCTTGTTGTAGGAAGAGATTCCTGTCCTCTTGGTTTTGGAAGATTACCTTGACTCTTTTCCTCTTGTTAGAAAACTTCATCAAAGCCAAGATGCCCTTTGCCGTCATTCCTGGTTTGTCGTTAGAGAAGAGGGATCCCAGTCCACTCACGGCATTCACCACGCCCCGTACTCCTGCCAGTTTGGCCGCAAGACCTCCCCAGAGAATGTCCTTCAGACCCACGTGATGAACCACGGCATCCCGATTCTTTTTATATAAGGTATAGAGGAACCACCATGTCCTAAGCTCTTGTCTGAGATTCATGCCCGTGGGATTGATGGGCAACTCAAGCATTTTCAGTCCCCAAGCCTCCACTTCATGCCTCCGCCCCGTGTCTTTACATACGATGGTGACCTCCCACCCAGCCTCCTGAGCCGCCACCGCTATCTCTTTCCTGTGTGAGAGGAAAAAGCGGTCCTCGTTGACTATCATCAAAAGTTTCATTTCAATTTCCTTTACTTCTGATGTAATCCATTGAGGAAGATACTCGGGAAGAATCGCAACGTGTCTAACGGGAAGATAGTGAAATGGTTTGCCAAGTCACAAAACCGCTGTCTTGAAGATTTAATCTTCCTCGTCAGATACGATTGAACTCTCGCCTCCCCCTTCCTGTTATGTCCCATATTACCGGTCTTCAGTATAAAGGCAAGTATCTTCCTTGCCTTGCGCTTCCATTTCTCGTCTTCGCTGTAGAAAGGCATCACCTCCTTGGGCATACCTAAATATACCACAGCAAACATCCCGAAGGATTTCCACTCACTCATCAGTTTCATCCGCTTCAGACGTGACTCAAGTGCCGTTAAGTCAAGAGAGTCCCTGAATGTCCACAGCAAGCGGCACCAGTCGCAAATCTGCCTGATTCCTACACCGCTTTTATAAAAATGATTCAGGAAATGAACAAACACATAGAATACTTCGTTCACTTCTCCAAGCAGGGGCACCTGCACTTTCCCATTCGCCCACGACCTGACGTTTCCACCATGGAAGGTGTCATGATATATTTTGTCAAGTTCTCTGTCAATGCGCGACGAGAAACCACAACGAAGGCTGCCGTGTAACTCTACCAACCAGTCGGAAATCTTTAAGGCGAAATCTTTCTTGTACTCATTTCCCGCCTTTGAAAAGGATGCATACTGAAGTAAAAAAACCTTTGCTTTCTGAGAATTCTCTTCACTTAACAGTAAGTCCACATCCCCACACGCCCTCAAAAGCGGATTGTTATAGCATTGAGCCACGCCCTGACCCTTCAATAAGAGTGCATAGATGTCTCTCTTCTGTAGCCTGCCGAATAGTTTCGCAACGAACTTGTTCATGTCCAGATTGCGCTGTTTCAGTTGTAGTGTTGCAGAAGCGAACTGCAGAGCCTGCTTCTTCGGCACAAATGGAGTGTCGTGCGTCTTGTCCCACTCCGCCCTGGCAACCTCAATACCCTCAGCGACCAGACCCACCACACTCTGCTCCTTAGCCAGCTGACAGATCTCCGTCCAATCCACACTATCCGGCTGATAACCTTCTATGCCCTCTGTGCGGCCAAACAGCCCCGCCCTGACCAGTAGGAAGAAGGCTTCTGTATTGCTACTGTTGGGGATCATTCTAATGCAATTTCAATTATCCCACGAGTGTTGCTCGCTTTGAACTATAACAAAGAACATTCACTTTTCTATTTCCCTCACAACACGGGCAGGTACGCCAGTAGCTATTGTCCAGGCCGGCACATCCTTGGTGACAAGGGCGCAACTGCCGATGACGGCACCCTCACCGACGGTTACTCCAGGTAGGATGGTCACGTTCAAACCGATATAGGCACCTTTGCACAAGTGGATGTCTCCGTATTTTGCAGGCAGCTGCATAGGCTTCATGCCAACGCGGTAACTCTTCATGTCGCGCATGTGGCACCATAGTGTTACCCCATTGGCCAGCACGACATCATCTTCCACGGTAATCCGCTCAGCATTGCCGAAGTCGAGCCTCACCTGGTGACCTATATGAACTCTTTTGCCCACTTTGCAGCCCAAAGCACGCCATATGGCAGGACGTAGATGGTGCTTGTAGGCGAACTCAAAGATATATGCCTTGTAGGCATAGTTGAAGATAAATCTCCGCCATAGTGTGCTAAACGCGAAGACCATCAAGGAGAAGGGATTGATTCTACCGTGTTTCTCCTCATTCTCTATCAGGTGCAGGCGCTTCAGCAGACGGAATGTCAACGTGGTCTTTTTCGTATTACTCATTGCTCAAATACAGTTTTAAAGTTTCTCTTGCATTATTCTCCCATGAGAATTTTGCCAACTGACTTTCGAGTTTTTGCTTTTTCTCTTGAATGGCGGCCTCATTGTTCAGAGCTGCTGCAATTACCCTACTCATGTCGTCCACATCGTAAGGATTAAAATAGAACGCACAATCGCCGCATACCTCTGGAACTGACGATGCCTTTCCAACCGCCGAAACCGTGCCAAGACTGGCAGCCTCTAAAGGTGGGAAACCAAAGCCCTCGTAATATGAGGGATAGACGAATAATGTAGCATGATGCGAGAGCCACAGCATCATCTCAGTCGGAACATAATCTAAATAAACCACATCGGGCGTCTCGGCAATAGCTTTTAATACTGGTTCTGCATTTAATTTCTGCAGTCCAGCCAAGACAAGGCGCACATCATCAAACCCACCTTGTCCCTTCATGGCCGAAAAAGCCTTGATGAGGCGTAGGTGGTTTTTGCGAGGTTCTATCTGACTTAGGCAGAACAGGAATCTGCCCTCCTTCAGGTATGCATATTCTGGTGGAAGGTCGTAATCCCTAATCTTGTCGACAGAGAAGAACGAGCGGTTGATGGCCTCATGGACAACAGTTACCTTGTCAGGGGAAACGCCACAGGTCTCTATCATCTCGTCTTTCGTAAACTGTGAGATAGATATAATGCGATCAACTCTGGCTATCGACTCCTTCACGGCTCGTTTCAGGAACTGATACCTGAGAAAAGAGTAAGTCTCCGGATAGCGGTAGAGTCGTAGGTCGTGGACTGTCATCAACAGTCGGGCATGTTTCATTTTGGGTGCATGGAAGAAGGGTGAGTGGAATACGTCGAATTGCTCAATTTCTTCCTCCTTGCTCCAGAACCTTTGGGCAAACAGACTTCGGCAAATCTTCGACACCAGACTCCTGTGATACGGAATCGGCTTCAGCTTAAACTTAGCAGGGAGGACGGTCTTACAATACTCAAACTGGTCTTCCAGGACATAGAGCACGTATTTGTTGTCATGGTCCACCTTAGCCAGATGGTTGGTCAACTGAATGATGTACTCTTTGATGCCACCGCCGCCCTTGGCGAAGCAGAATTGGCAGTTTATTGCTATCTTCATATTGTTTCTTTATTTAAACAAAATTACTTATTAGGAAATAAATATTTCTCATTCACTTTCTTCATAAGCAAATGCAAAAGGTAAGATAATACAAGGCATAGAATAAATGCCCCTAGAACTAACATGGCGCTATTGCTAATAACATGGCTCAGAAGGTATTGCGGCCTGCGATGACCGTGGATTAAATAAAACTCTAAACTGATGGTACCAACGAAAGCAAGAAACACCTCAATATATCGAGTATATTTAAGAGATAAGGCAAGACTGACCAGCCCCATGACAATTGGCAGCAGCGGCATCGCCTGAATGACATCAGGTACCTTCCGGAAGAATGAAAGGGCAAATACGCAAATGAAAAGGCCGATACAAGTGATTAGAAAACGATAATATCCGTTCTCCTCTATGTCCTTAAAAAAGAGTACACCGAATAAAAAAACAGGAATCCTGGTAACTGATAGAGAGATATAGGGCAAGACACCGCTTCCCTTATACAACAAAACAAGAGAAATAGACAATAGAATCAATAACAACACCTGATTTCTCGGTAGCCTGTAAACCACAGGAGTCAGTAGGTAAAACAGCAACAGCGTAGGAATGAACCATTCGTAGCTACAGGTATTAAAAAAATACCCCAACCCTGTGTACCAGTAAAACATATCAACAGCAGAATGGGGATAAACAAAACTACCATCGGCAAATTTCGACCCCACAAATATGCCAGTAATATGTATGAAGAATAATACTACCCACCAGGTTGGTATGATTCTTTTAAACCGATTATAATAGAATCTCTTGATGGTATTTTTCTTTAACGAGTAACACAGGCCAAATGCCGATAAAAACAAGAAAATATCAACACCCAGATTACCATTCTTACAAACAGCTCCCCATAAACCAGTTGGCATAAAGCCGAGTTTTTCAGATCGTGCGTGAAACAAAAACACCATAATCATAGAAAAACCCATTAAAGCAGACCTGTATTTTCCGATATGGGTAAATAGTTCTTTAGTTAATGTTTCAGCTATCTTCATATTCCTTTTTCTATTTTTTTCCCAATACGTACTGTCTGATGTACTTGCTATTGGAGAGGAATTTAATGAATACCAAACAAAGTCCTGTTATCGCTACAGTGTAGAGTATTGACATCAAGTGAACGGTCACCATGTTGAGCTCTGCAAACCACTCTGGCCGGGGCTGGAATTGGGGCAGGAAGAAATATTCTATCAAGTAGATGGCTAATGAGTTCTGCCCGATTAAGTTAATCAGTGAGTTTACCCTTGTCTGAGTCTGAAAACTATTCTCATGACAGACAAAGAACGAGACAATGGCAAAGGTGGCGAAGTATCGCAATGCTATGTCTTGTAAGAAAAGATGGAGTGTTTTCGGCATATCGTAAACCAATAGAAAGACCACAATAAAGTAAGATAGCAAGAATGTTGCCTTGAACATCTCATTGTGCATCAGTGACTCATATTTCGGGCGGTATTTCATAGCCAATGTTCCTAAAACAAAGAACTGGAAAAATTTGGTCACCCGTCGTAGGTCGATGATAGCAGGTCCGAAGTCCTTGTTGACAGCAAGCATCCCGATGCCCGCCACCGAAAGAGCCAACAGCACGCCAATTCTCCACTTCTCATTCTTGATGACCAGCGTAATCAGATAATAAACAAGGAAACACT
>JAEEVT010000040.1 GCA_016291005.1 Prevotella sp.
CAGATTTACACCGTACTTTCAATCGTGGCTATACTACCTATTTCTTGAATGGACGACAACCAGACATCACCTCCTTTGATACCCCTAAGGCGGTAGGCGAGTTCGTAGGAACAGTGAAGGAGATTCGTGGTAACTCCTTTAATGTGGCAGGTGTTACGAGCTTTGCTAATGGTGATGGACTCTGTTTCCTGAATGAAGAACGAAAGTTTGAGGGCTTGCGTGCCAATCGTGTGGAGGGAAATCGCATCTATCCTTTAAAGATGCCCCACAACCTACGTCCAGGTATGGCACTCTACCGAAATAATGATCAGGAGTTTGAGCGACTCCTCGCCAAACCCAGTGCCACACGAAAGATACCTATAAGTATCACGCTTCGGGCTGTTGATGATGGCTTCGTGTTGAGTACTGGCAATCTCACGCTCCACTTCGAGAGTGAACATCAGCTGGCGCAGAAGTCGCCTCGTGAGAATATCGCCCGCCAGCTATCTAAGTTGGGTGATACCATCTTCAAGTGTACTGAGGTGGAGGTACCCGACGATTTCAACTTCTTTATTCCCAACAGCCAACTGTCGGATATGCGCAGACAACTGGTAGAGGCCCTGTCAGTTCCTGCCAAGAAGGAAAGCGTTAAGCATGGTCAGCATAAAGGGATGAAACTAGAAAAGGCCAGTTACCAATATAACATCTCCAATCGTTTGGCGGCAGCATTCTATGGCACTGATACACTGTCGGCCTTTGAGTTGAAGGGTGGGGAAGGCCCCCTCATGCAGTGTCGCCATTGCATCCGTTATAGTCTGGGCTATTGTGTCAAGCATGGTGGAAAGCGCCCCATGTGGCATGAACCTCTTTCTCTCGTATTAGGCGATGGACGTCGCTTTCGTCTTGAGTTCGATTGCCAGCACTGTCAGATGAACGTGTATCCGTTAACCAATAACCGTTGATAAGATATGAAGATCAGGAATTCTTTACGAGCAAGCCGACTTCTCAAGCCGTTTATTGGTTATTGTTTAACCGCTATTGTTCTGACTTCTTGTTATAACAAAGGGCCTATCACACCTGATGCTTGGGATCTGACAAGTCAGCAGATTGACTCCATCTCTTTTTATACCACCCATCATTACACCCAGAATTACAATTTCGTGGTGACTGGTGACTCGCTGGTTCTGGTGGCTCAGCAACCAGAGGATATGTCAGTGCCTGATGTGGTGTCGATGGAGATGCAGTCGGAGTCAGGTGAGCTACAGAAGGATTCTGTGACGATTCATAAAAATGAGCGTATCGTTGTGGCAGACATCAAGACGCTTCCTGCCGACACGATAGATTCTGTATGGGTGAAGGTGGCACGCGACCAGCTTACTTTCGGATGGATTCACGAGAAGGAACTTCTGTCAAAGGTCTCTCCCGATGATCCTATCAGTCAGTTCATCGACATGTTCTCAAACATCCATCTGCTGGCATTCCTTGCCATTATCGTGATGGTGGGTGTGGCATATGGCATCCGAAGCCTGATGCGCTTAGGGGCGAAGATCGTGCACTTCAATGATATTCCTTCTTTCTATCCCACGCTGCTCTGCTTGCTAATATCGTCATCTGCCGTTCTCTATAGTTCCATCCAGTTGTTCGATGCAGAGATGTGGCGCCATTTCTACTATCATCCTTCACTTAATCCTTTTGCGCTGCCATTCTGGTTGGGTGTGTTTGTTATCTCTGTGTGGACAATTGTCATCGTCGCCATTGCCACATTCGAAGATGTCACACGTCATCTGCCAATGGGTAGTGCTATCCTTTATCTGGGAGGACTGTTGGGTATCTGTGCTTTCGACTATGTGGTGTTTAGTGTCGGTACCTTATATTATATTGGTTATCCATTGTTGATAGCCTACTATGTGTTTGCCATTAAGCAACTGATGAAGCAGGACTCCATTTAGTCCACCAGCATCAGTTCACTCATCACCATATCACTCACAAATAATCCTTTGCGTGTCAGATGCAGCTTTTGGCTGTCAATCGCCAACAGCCCGTCGTCGATAAATCGTTTGGCATTCTTCAAGCAATACTGACGATAACGTTCATGCAACAGAGAAAGGTCCAGTCCCTCACATGTGCGTAGGGCAACGGTTACCATATCGTTATAGCGCGTATCCTCATCGAGTGTCTCCGATTCATACAGACGCTCTCCTTGTTGGATGCCTTTGATATAACGACGTATATCGGCGATGTTCCAGCTACGTGTCTCTAAGTCGAAAGAGTGGGCTGCAGCTCCAATGCCGATATAGGGTGTGCCATTCCAATAGCTGCTGTTATGCCGGCTGCGATAGCCCGACTTTGCAAAGTTCGATATCTCATAGTGCTCATAGCCCTTGGCAACGAGTTTGTCAATCAGCAGCTCATACATCTGTCGCTCCAGTTCCTCGTCGATGCTGGATGCAGAACTGTCAGTCTGGCACTTCTCATAGAGCACCGTTCCTTCTTCAATCATCAGACAGTAGCTCGAAAGATGCTCCACATCTAACGAGAGTGCCTTGTCGATATCCGACTTCCAGTCTTCCAGCGTCTCTTGGGGAAAACCATACATCAGGTCGATGCTGATATTGTTGATACCTGTTTCCCTAAGCCGGTCCACAGCCGATTCAACCTGTTCCGACGTGTGTCTCCGTCTAAGGAAATGTAGTCTCTCATCATTGAATGTCTGTGCTCCCATACTCACACGGTTCACAGGCAACCCGCTGATGCCTTTGGCAAATTCAGGTGTTACATCATCTGGGTTACATTCGATGGTCACTTCTGCCGCTGCCGACACCTTATTATATTTATATAGAGCGTCGAAGATCCGATGGAGCTGTTGGATACTCAACTGAGAAGGTGTTCCACCACCCAGATAGATGGTGCCAACAGGTTCTGCGGAACCTCTCATCGCAAGTTCCTGACATATAGCATCCGTATATGCCTCACGGAGCGCCAGCCCCGTGGTGGAATAGAAGCCACAATAGATGCAACGGCTCTTACAGAATGGGATATGTATGTATAAACCTGCCATTTTTGGGGGCAAAGATACGATTAAGCGAGCAAAAAACCAAATGTATTTGAGTATTTTCGAGCGTGAGTATCTTCGAGCGTAGCTCAGAATTACTAATTTTGTTTAATATTTGAAAGAAATCTTTGGTGTTTTGTAGGAAAATGTCTAATTTCGTGCCGACAAAATGAATTATTCACCTAAGACTAAATTGATATGAAAGTTTATCAGACTAACGAGATCAAAAACATTGCATTGCTTGGCAGTGCGGGTAGCGGCAAGACTACTCTTGCCGAATCAATGGTTTACGAGGCCGGCATCATTAAGCGTCGCGGCACCGTAGAAGGTAAGAACACCATGAGCGATTATTTCCCTGTTGAACAGGAATATGGCTACTCGGTGTTCTCTACTGTTTTTCATGTAGAGTGGAATAACAAGAAGCTGAACATCATCGACTGTCCGGGTTCCGACGACTTCGTGGGTGGTGCTATCACCGCTCTGAACGTCACCGATCAGGCTGTGCTGCTCATCAATGGCCAGTATGGTCCTGAGGTAGGCACTATGAATGCTTTCCGCAACACAGAGAAGCTGAAGAAGCCCGTCATCTTCTTGGTGAACCAGCTGGATCGCGACAACTGCGACTTCGACCAGATTCTGAACCAGTTGAAGGAGGTTTATGGTCCAAATTGTGTGCCCGTTCAGTATCCTATCGCTACAGGTGCTGGTTTCAACAGCGTGATTGATGTGCTGCTGATGAAGAAATACTCATGGAAGCCCGAAGGTGGTGCTCCTATCATCGAGGATATTCCAGCCGATCAGTTGGAGAAGGCCAAGGAGTGGAAGGCAGCTCTTGTTGAGGCTGCAGCAGCTGGCGACGATACACTGATGGAGAAGTTCTTCGAGAGTGAGGACCTCAGCGAGGACGAAATGCGTGAGGGTATCCGCAAGGGTCTTGTCACACGTAGCATTTTCCCTGTATTCTGCGTTTGCGCAGGTCGTGATATGGGTGTCCGTCGTCTGATGGAGTTCCTGGGTAATGTCGTTCCCTTCGTGAGTGAGATGCCTGTTATCAAGAATACCGCAGGTAAGGATGTTCCTGCCGACGCATCAGCTCCAACATCACTTTATTTCTTCAAGACAGGTGTTGAGCCCCATATCGGTGAGGTTCAGTATTTCAAGGTGATGAGTGGTGTTGTGAAGAGTGGTGACGATCTGACCAATGCTGATCGCGGTTCAAAGGAACGTATGGGTACACTCTATGCTTGTGCTGGTGCCAACCGTATTCAGGTAGATCAGCTTGTAGCTGGTGATATCGGCTGTACTGTGAAGCTGAAGGATGTGAAGACTGGCAACACACTGAATGGCAAGGATGTTGATAATAAGTTCGACTTCATCAAGTATCCTAACTCTAAGTTCTCTCGTGCCATCAAGGCAGTTAACGAGGCTGAGACTGAGAAGATGATGGCAGCTCTGCAGAAGATGCGTCAGGAGGATCCCACATGGGTTGTTGAGCAGTCTAAGGAGTTGCGCCAGATCATCGTTCATGGTCAGGGTGAGTTCCACCTGCGTACCTTGAAGTGGCGTATGGAGAACAACGAGAAGATTCAGATTGAATATCAGGAGCCTAAGATTCCTTATCGTGAGACCATCACGAAGATGGCCCGCGCCGACTACCGTCACAAGAAGCAGTCGGGTGGTGCAGGTCAGTTCGGTGAGGTACACCTGATTGTTGAGCCTTATACCGACGGCATGCCCGATCCCACCAGCTTCACCATCAACGGCCAGGAGTTCAAGATGAACATCAAGTCGAAGGAAGAGAAGGATCTGGAGTGGGGCGGCAAGCTCGTCTTCATCAACTCCGTTGTCGGTGGTGCCATCGATATGCGTTTCATGCCCGCCATCCTGAAAGGTGTCATGGAGCGTATGGAGCAGGGACCGCTCACCGGTTCTTATGCTCGCGACGTCCGCGTCATCGTCTATGACGGTAAGATGCACCCCGTTGACTCTAACGAACTTTCGTTCATGCTGGCAGCCCGTAACGCCTTCAGCGCAGCCTTCAAGGAGGCCGGTCCTAAGGTGCTCGAGCCTATCTATGACCTGGAAGTGCTGGTTCCCGGCGACTACATGGGTGATGTGATGAGCGACCTGCAGGGACGCCGCGCTATCATCATGGGTATGGACTCTGAGGCTGGTTACCAGAAGCTCAGCGCCAAGATTCCTCTGAAGGAGCTGGCATCTTACTCTATCGCACTTTCGTCGCTGACTGGCGGCCGCGCTTCGTTCACCACTTCGTTCAGCTCTTACGAGCTTGTGCCGAACGACATCCAGCAGGCCCTCATCAAGCAGCACGAGGAGGAGATGAAGGAAGAAGATTAATGGTGGTTGGCGGTTTTCCGCCAACACCCCTCATAAAAAAGGAGCGCCAACCAGCGCTCCTTATATTTTTATTGTGCGCAAAGCGGTTTTCCCGCTTTGTCCTGCGCAATTGCAGTTTATCGCCTTAGAATTTCACCAGGATGCGGAATACCTTAGCCGGTGCCTGCATCCATTGCTGCATGGCCTCCTCGGCATGCTCGGGCGTAACCTCGTTAGAAATCAGTATGTCATACGGCGGATTATTCTTCTCCAAATAGCGGATGACGCCCTCGAAGTCCTCGGGCTGGGCGTTGCGCGAACCGCGGATGTCAAGCTCTTTCTGTACGAAAAGCTTGGTAGTGAACGAGACGTCCTGCTTGGCATAGCCGATGCAGACCACGCGGCCGGTGAAGGCCACCTCGTTGACGGCCATCTGGTAAGTGACGGGGGCTCCGACGGCCTCGATGACGACGTCAGGTCCAGCACCGGCAGTAATCTCCTGCAAGCGGTCGTGAACGTTTTCCTTGGCGGAGTTGATGGTGTATTCAGCTCCGAGACCGCGGACGATAGCCAGCTTCTCGTCGTCCATATCGCAGGCGATAACCTTGGCGCCACGCATGATGGCACGGACCACAGCGCCGACACCCACCATACCGCAACCAATCACCATCACGGTATCAGTATCGACCACCTGTGCACGACTCACGGCATGGAAACCGACGGACATCGGTTCGATGAGTGCGGCGTGCTCGACGGTGATATTGCCGATGGGGATGACCTTTTGCCAAGGTACGGCAATGTATTCGCGCATGGCGCCGTTGCGCTGAACGCCTAAAGTCTCGTTGTGCTGACAGGCGTTATAGCGGCGGTTGCGGCACGATGGACAATGACCACAGTTGGTGTAGGGGTTGACGGTGACGGCGAGGCCTGGAGTTAAATGTGCGGGAACAGCGGCTCCAACTTCTGCTATCTCGGCACCGATTTCGTGGCCGGGGATGACGGGCATCTTCACCATCGGGTTCAGACCGCGATAGGTGTTCAGATCGCTGCCGCAGAAGCCGACGTAATGTATCTTGAGCAGCACCTCGTCTGCTCCGCATTGGGGTTTCTCAATGTCTACAACCTTCATGACTGAAGGTTCGGTAATCTGTAATGCTTTCATTTTTTTACTTTTTTACCTTTTTACCTTTATCTTATTCGCTCATGTTTTTGATATATGGAAGGTCGACGAGTTCGCCGAAGCCAAAGAACTGCTTGGCGTTGTCACAGAGGAAGAGGCGCTTCTCGTCGTCGGTGAGTTCAGGACTCTTGGTCACGAAGTCGTACGACATCTTGTAGGTGATGGCGGTGATGGTGCGCGGATAGTCCGAGCCCCACATCAGCTTCTCCATACCCACCTCGTCAGCAGCTTCCTTGATGGCGCGGACGGCAGAGGGGAAGGGGTAGAACTCGTCGTTGAAGAGCCATGTGATGCCGCCGCTCTCGACATAGACGTTCTTGTGACGGGCCAAGCGGATTTGCGACAGCCAGCCGGGCCGCGTCACCATGCCGAAGTGGCCAATGGCAATCTTCAGCTGAGGGCACTCCTGAATGATTTCTTCCATCTGACCGACCTGTGCGTCGCCGTCAGCGAGTTCGATGCCGAGGATGACCCCACGCTGTTCCATGAGGCGCATCATGCTGAGCATCTCGTCGTTGAGAAACTGCTGTGGCAGTCGGGCTGCAGGAATCTTAATGCCATGAAAACCACTGTGGATGAGGCTTCTGGCCTCATCACAAAATCCCGCTTTGCGCAATTCCGGCATGCCGAAGCAGAAGAAACGGTCGGGGTGTTGTTGCTTGACCTTCAAGAGATATTCGTTCTGCAGTCCGTCGATAAACTCCTGCGTGATGACAGCAGCCGACACCTGCGCATAGTCCATGTTTGAGAGGAAGCGCTCGGCGGTGTTCTGGCCGTCAGTCATGTATGGCGGCAGCATTTGTCGTTCTTCGCCGAAGAAGAGGCTTCGGCTGCGGTTAGGCTCGAGGGCGTGAATGGGAGAACCATTCACCACCGTGTCCACATTCAGCCATAGATGAGCGTGCGAATCGATGATCTTCATTGTCGTCTTATCGTAATTACGTTATAACGTTATAACGAATTAAGTATTCGCCCAGCTTACGCGCTGTTGGTCACCGATGATGGCGCGGACTTCGGCCACGAGGGCTTCGTCCATTGGCTCTTCTATATAAGATAGGTTCGTGCGTATAGCCTCCGGACGGGTTGTGCTGAACACCGTCGAGGCGATGCGTGGGTTCGAGCACGAGAACTGCATAGCCAGCTTTTCTATGGGGTAGCCCTTGGCTTTGCAATGTTCGGCGGCCTTCTTGCATGCCTCTACCAAAGGTTTCGGAGCCGGATGCCAGTCGGGTACGCCGCGCTCAGTCAAGAGTCCCATGGAGAACGGCGAGGCAGAGAGTACGCCGATGCCGCGCTCGTCGAAGAAATCCATGAAGTCCACGAGTTTGTCGTCGCACAGACAGTAGTGACAGAAGTTCATGACGCTCTCCACCATGCCTGGCTCGGCATGCTCGATAACCCAGCGGAGGTTCTCCAACTGCAGGTCGGTGATGCCCACATGTTTGACGACGCCCTCGCGCTTCAGTTCGTGAAGGGCAGGCAACGTCTCGTCGACGACTTTTTGTAAGCCACCCTCCATACGTCCTTGGAACTCAATATCGTGTACGTTGATTATGTCAACGTAGTCAATATGCAGGCGTTCTAAGCTTTCGTAGACACTCTCCTTGGCACGCTTGGCTGAGTAGTCCCACGTGTTGTGGCCGTCTTCGCCGTAGCGACCGACCTTTGTAGAGAGAAAGAATTTGTCGCGGGGAATATCCTTCAGCGCCTTGCCCAGCACGATTTCGGCCTTGTAGTAGCCGTAGTATGGCGACACGTCGATGATGTTGATGCCGGCATCGACCGCTGCAAACACGGCGTCTATGCCTCGGTTCTCATTGAACGAGTGGAACACACCACCCAACGAAGAGGCGCCGAAGCCCAGCTCCGACACCTCCATTCCTGTTTTTCCTAATTTACGATACTTCATAGTGGAAGCAAATAATTCACTATTCACTCTTCGCTTTTCACTTCCTTACAGCGGCATCATGTCACGCTCATCGGGACGGTGGGCCTTGTTGTCTTCACCAAGTACATAGACCTGCAAGTCCTCGAAGTAGCCGCCGGTCTGCTCTTGTAAACCTTTCAGCTCGGCCTTTGTCTCCTCGTAGCCCTTGAACTCCTTGGCCGTTGCCAGATGGTTGGTAAACTCAAGTTTCTTGTTTGCTCTGTCCAATACGGAAATCCACTCGTCCTTCGTGCGGTCTCCAATAACGAATTTCTTGCTCATATTCATTAGTTTTAAAGTTTCATGATGCAAAGGTACGAAAAAATCCCGATATGCTGTCCTGCATAACGGGATTTTTTTATCGTAAACGTTTTAATGATTTACTCACCTTTGATAGCTGCATTTATATGCACCTTATCAAAGTTTACTCACCTTTGATAGCTGCTACGCCAGGAAGCACCTTACCCTCGATGGCCTCGAGCAGAGCACCACCACCGGTTGAGATGTAGCTCACTTTGTCAGCCAAGCCGAACTTGTTGACGCAAGCCACAGAGTCGCCGCCGCCGATGAGAGAGAATGCACCCTCTGCAGTAGCCTCTGCAATGGCATCACCGATAGCACGGCTGCCCGGAGTGAATGTATCGCACTCGAAAACACCGGCAGGACCGTTCCACAGGATGGTCTTGGCACCCTTGATGGCATCCTTGAAAGCCTGCTGGCTCTCAGGACCGGCATCAACACCCTCGAAACCAGCGGGAACCTTGTTGGCGGGGCAGTTGATGATCTGAGCACCCTCCTTAACCGTCATCGTACCGAAGTCGAGGCCGTTGGTAGCGGTGCAGTCAGAACCCAGCACGAGTTCTACGCCATTCTTCTTGGCCAACTCCTCTACGCCAAGAGCAACGTCGAGCTTGTCCATCTCAACGATAGAGTCACCGATCTCGCCGCCGTGAGCTTTAGCGAAGGTGTAGGTCATACCGCCGCAAAGGATGAGTTTGTCAACCTTGCCGAGCAGGTTCTCGATGATACCAATCTTAGACGATACCTTCGAGCCACCCATGATGGCCACGAACGGGCGCTTAATGTTGCTGAGCACATTGTCAACGGCCTGAACCTCTTTCTCCATCAGCAGACCGAGCATCTTGTTGTTGGCATCGAAGTAGTCGGCGATAACAGCTGTAGAAGCGTGCTTGCGGTGAGCAGTGCCGAAAGCGTCCATCACATAGCAGTCAGCGTAAGAAGCCAGTGTCTTGGCAAACTCCTTCTGGCTGGCCTTCATTGCCTTCTTGGCATCGTCGTAAGCGGGATCAGCCTTGTCGATACCGACGGGCTTGCCTTCCTCCTCGGGATAGAAGCGCAGGTTCTCGAGCAGCAGAGCCTCACCCATCTTCAGGGCCTTGGCAGCATCCTGAGCCTTAGCGCAGTCGGGAGCGAAAGCTACGGGAACGCCAAGAGCCTTCTCCACGGCCTCGCGAATCTGTCCCAATGACTTCTTCATGTCCACCTTGCCCTTGGGCTTGCCCATGTGTGACATGATGATGACAGCGCCGCCGTCGCCGAGAATCTTCTTCAGCGTGGGCAGAGCACCGCGGATGCGGGTGTCGTCAGTAATCTTACCATTCTCGTCCAGAGGTACGTTGAAATCTACACGTACGATTGCCTTCTTACCGGCAAAGTTGAATTCGTTAATTGTCATCATGATTTACAATTTTACAATTTACTTATTATTTGTTTGATTTACAATTTCTTTTCGGACTGCAAAGGTACTATTTTTAATTGACAATTGATAATTGACAATTAATAATTTAAGTCTTTTTTGCTTTCACCATTTCGTTGAAAAGATAGTCGGCGTAATATTGAGTTTTATCCAAGCCCAGCGCAGGTTGCCGTCGGCACTGGTGCGCTTAAGTCGCTTCATGAGGTCTGTACCGGTCATGTACGAGAATCCGGCGGCTACCATGACGTCTTTGGTGATTTCATAGTCGGCCTCCAGCTCTATCTCGTGGCCGAGTGACTTGTCCAACAGCTCATTCTTCTTCGTCTCCTTGTTGTATCCGTTCAGCTGCGTGCCCGTGGCGAAATAGTGGTAAGTGGTGCTGAGGCTCAAACCTTTCACGGGACTGTACGTGCCGCCAATGTAGGCGTTCTGCAAACCGGGCGTAAAGCCGTTGACGAATGTGGTGATGTAGAAGAAGTCCATGGCACCGTAGAACGTGTGATGGGCACCATAGACGGGATTGAATCCCTTGATGACGTCGTGGCGGATGAGTCCTAAACCACCTTCCTCGACGAGGATCACGGTGTCGTCACCACTCAGATGGTCGTAGCCCGTCTGTACACTCCACCGGTCGTTAGGCATCCACTGGCCCTTCAGGGCGTACATCCACGCATCCAGCTTGATGCCGCGCTCATCGTGGCCTCCCTGTCGGTAGTATGAGCCCTCAAAACAGAAGTGCTTAGGCTCGAATTTCAGGTATCCGCCGTACACCTGCTGCCACTCAGTGCGTGGCCTCTCGCTCTGGGTACCGCCGATACTGCCGGCCTGCATGCCGATATTCATGAACAACAGCGACGCACCTAATGGGAATTTCGGAACGTCGTAATGATACCACACGGTCTGCATGGTCTTGTATGGTGCGCTTCCATTGGTGTAGAACGAGCCAGCCTCGTCCACGGCGCGCAAGTTCTGGTTGTAGGCCAAGATGCCGTGTGCCTTGTGACCGTGCCCCTCGTAGCCGAATCGCAATGCGTCGTGTGTCATGGGCATAACGACCCAGTCGTCGGAGCCGATGATGCGCTCGTCGTCATAAACCAGTGCCTGTCGGCCAATCTGCGTGAATAGTCCGTTCTTGGCTGTCACCTTGGCCCACGCTTCGAAGATGGTCGTCGTGGCTCCGCCTTCGGCACCCCATGTTCCAACGTGTTGTGCGGTGGCTTTCAAACTCAGCCAGTCGCGCTGGAATCCTATCTTGATACGTTCGCGGTCGATGATGAACGCCGACTTGTCTTCCGACGTCGGGTCGTCGGAATCTGTCGGCATTCCACCGTTGCGCAGTTCGCCGCGCGTCATCAATTCCACGCCGACCGTCACTTCAGAATTTTCCGTCTTTAGTGTGTCCTGTGCGGCACCTTCCGTCGGCATCGCCGCCATCATCAGTAACGATAATATGCCCTCCTTCATAACTGTATGCCCTCGCTTTCTTCTAATTTGATGTTCATAATCGTAAATATCCAAATTTTAAGTTTCATGTTTTAGGTCTTTGCGGAGCGTCAGAATGTTGTGACCGTCACCTCGACCTTGGCCAGCTGGTTGCGGATGCAGAGGTAGATGGCGTTCATTTCGCGCTGTACCAGGTCAACCATCGTCTTTTGGATGATGTTCTGGCTCGTATAGTACATCAGTCCCGTCGTCAGCTCCAGCAAGAAGGCTGCAGCGATGATAACGGCCATGCTGGTGTGGGTTCTCATGTAGTTCCTCAACCGCTGCCACCAGTTTTCTTGTTCCTTATTGTTGTTCGGCATAACATCTCGTCGCAATCTGGCTACAAAGATACCGAATTATCTTGAAATAACATCGCATTTTGGTGAAAAAATGCGATGTTATTATTCCACGGGCGTTTGCCTACCAGTTGATGGTGATGCCGGCCTTAACCCAGCAGCCAGGTTGAAGCACGTTGCCGTAGTCCACATAGCGGTAATTGGTCAGGTTATTGCCGTCAATATATATATTATAGGTGTCTGACGTCCAACTGAGCCGCGCATCGACGATGGAGTAGGGGTGGTAGTCTTGAACATCGCCCGCCGTGTCGGTATACTTCCCCATGCGGTCCTGCCAGCGGTAGCCAACAGAAAGGCTTAGGCGCTTGGCGAGTGGCATCTGCAGACGGGCGGTAAACTTGTGGCGCAGGTATTCCAGTGAGTATTGTGACTGCAGGTAGTTCTCCGCCTGCTGCTTCTGCTGGTGCAAGTGGCAGTAGTTCAATTGAAAATTGAAACGTGATAATTGTAAATTGGCTGTCGCCTCTTCGCCCAGGGTATTGATGCGGGTGTGGTTGACGCTTTTCCAAATGGGGTCTGCCTCGCGGGTATCCATTACCCAGTCTATCATGTTGCGGGCATGATGGTGGAAGATGGCTGCCTGCAGTCGCACCGCTTTGATACCGCAAATGCTTTGCCCGGCACCGCTTAAGTGTTCGTACTTCACGCCGCCCTCTACGGCGCGCAGCTCTTCGGGCTTCAGGTGTTTGTCGGCCTGATGGCCGCCTACGCTATAGTAAAGTTCGGTGAACGACGGCATGCGCAACGACGAGTTGTAAGACGCATAGAGCTTCAGACCGTCGGCAAGGCGCACGCTGGCGTCCACCCCGGGATAGAGCGTGAATGGCATCTCAGCCCACGTGTTTTTGGCAGCGATGAAGCCTGCCGAGAGTGTAAAACGGCGGAGTATGATATTATGCTCCAAATGGAAGCTCAGGTTCGAGCGGTTCAGTCCTACCTTATATTTATTAAAGGGTTCGTTCAGCGGTTCGCCGAGGTTCGTACTCACGATATCCTCGTTGCGGAACTCAGCACCAAGGGCTGTGCGCATCTGGAAATCACGCACAGCCTCGTCGGCCGGCAACCAGTCGAACCAACTGTTCATGTTGATGCCGAAGACGTCCGTGCGGTGGTGGTTGTAGGGCACCTTCTCTTCTGAACCGCGCATCAGTTCGAAGCGGTCGTAAGAACGGTTCCAGTAAACGGCTGGCCGGAAGTGCAACGCGCCACTTCTCAAATCGCATTGCACGGCAGTATAGATTTTCGTCGTCTTCTCATACTGCTCGTCATACTTCGCGCTCCAAAACGTATTCGAACCGAAACCTTTTGTGGTCACGCCTGCATGCCACGAAAGTCGGATGTTGTCGGTGTGGTAGCCGCCCTGGTAGAATGCTTTTGCACCAGCATAGTCGCTATTCAGCGCGCCCGCTTTCGACCGCTGGTAACCGTCGCTGCGGGTATAGGAAGCAGAGAGACTTCCCCCGACTCCTCCAAAAAGAGGGGAGAAGTTGATGGACCCAGCTGCTGACAAATAGCCAAAGGAACCGCCCTCTAATCGTACTTCAGCCTTACTCCCCCTCCTTGTGGAGGGGGCTGGCGGAAGGCTCGTCACGATATTGATTGCTCCTTGCAGTGACGAAGTGCCGAAGACGCGCCCCGCAGGTCCCTCAAGCACCTCGATGCGCACAATGTCAGAGAGGTCGCAGGGCAGGTCGAACGTGTTGTGGCCTGTCTGCGGGTCACAGATATTAATGCCGTTCAGCAGTACAGCAATCTGCTCCTGCGTACTGCCCCGGATGCCGATGTCGGTCTGCGCTCCCATCGGGCCGCGCTGTCGAACGTCGACGCCCACGGCCATCTTCAGTAAGTCGTTAATACTGTGTACTGGCGCCGCCTGAATTTCCTCGCGGCTCAGTACTGTTACCATTCTCACCGCCTGACCGAGGGCAAGCGGCGCTCGCGAACCCGTCACTTCGACGTCGGCCAGCGTCGCCTCCTTGTCGACGAGCGTGTCGCCCACCACCTCGGCGCCCTTCGCTGACGAAACGCCAACCACGCTCAGGCTGTCACTTGTGGCAGCAGCCGACCGCAGTGTAGCCACGCTCAGTACGCCGATGGTTACGACGCGCCCCAGGCAGGCAAACAAGGCATATCCCTTCCGCGAAAACTGCCGGAAGCGGATAGCCTTCTGCTGGTTAAACAGTTTCTTGTACTTCATTAATACTAATAATATTGAAAAAAAACGTCAGCAAACGTACGAAAAGCCAAACGGCAGACCGTAGACTATTTCACGCCGACGATGTGGGTCTTGGGGAGGTCGCGGTTGCGCCGGTTGACAACGGTGACGACAGCCTGGGCCAGGTTGATGAAGGCAAGACCGGTAGCGGTGTCGCTGTTCATGGCGGCGGGCTCGCCGGCATCGCCGCTCTCGCAGATGCTCTGTACCAAGGGAATCTGTGCCAAGAGGGGGACGCCCATCTCCTCAGCTAAGCGCTTACAGCCCTCGCGGCCGAAAATGTAGTAGCGGTTCTCGGGGAGTTCGGCGGGGGTGAACCACGCCATGTTCTCGATGAGGCCAAGGATGGGCACGTTGACCTTTTCGTTGCGGTACATGTCGATGCCTTTGCGGGCGTCGGCCAGCGCCACCTGTTGGGGGGTTGAGACGATGACGGCGCCTGTGATGGCCAGGGTTTGTAATAAAGTAAGGTGAATGTCGCTGGTACCCGGCGGTGTATCGAGGATGAAATAGTCCAGCTCGCCCCAGTCGGCATCGGCAATAAGCTGCTTCAGAGCGTTCGTCGCCATGCCGCCGCGCCACAGCGTTGCCGTGTCGGGGGAGACGAAGAAACCTATGGAGAGCATTTTTACGCCGTATGCTTCAATGGGACAGATGAGGTCGCGACCTTCGACGTTGACGGCGTAAGGCCGTTCGTCTTCGACGTGGAACATCTTGGGCATGGAAGGTCCGAAGATGTCGCAGTCCAAAAGCCCCACCTTATAGCCCAGTCGAGCAAGGGCGATGGCGAGGTTAGCAGCGACGGTGCTCTTGCCCACGCCGCCCTTGCCGGAGCTGACGGCGATGATGTTCTTGACCTGCGGCAGAAGCTTGCCTACCTCGGGGCGGGGCTTCGACTTGTACTCGGTCTGGATGGTGACTTCGAGGGGTGGCTCGACGGGAAAACCGTCGAGCGCGGACTTGCAGTGGTAGCGGATAGCGGCCTCGGCGGCCTTGACGGTGGACTTGAGGAACGGATCCGTGTCGCGAGGAAACTCCAATACGACAGTGACTCGCCACGGCTCGCCGTCCTGCTGAGGCGCAGCAACAGCGGGCTGGTCAACCACCATCCCGCTGTCTATTAAGTTCTTCTTTGTGCCGGCATACGTCACCGTTGCCAGCGCATCCATAATCAATTGAGGATATAATGCCACGTTGTTAATTCTTTTTTTTTACCCCTAATTTATAATTCTAAATTGCCGTAGGCAATAATTCTTAACTCCTAACTCCTAACTCATTGCTGTTTCTCCCTGACGGCAATCTTTACCCAATCCTTGCTGGCAGCGTAGAGCATAGTGCAACCCTTTGGAACCCAGAAGTTTGCTACGACTCCCTTAAAGGTGCTCTTTGAGATGGCGGGTGGTGCCGGACTATTGAGGATGACATCGCGGAGTGACGGACACTTACTGAATGCTGAACCTCCAATCTTACGCAGACCGGTGCTCAGTTCTACCTTCGAAAGGAGGAGACACTCAGCAAAAGCGTCGCTGCCGATGACTTGCACGGCGGTAGGAATTTTGACTTCGCGCAGGGCAGCACACTGTTCGAAAGCGTCATTGCCAATCTCGGTCAATGCCATCGGCAGGTCGATGGATCTCAGCATGGCACACTTCTGGAAAGCCTTCGAACCGATTATTCTGACCGTGGACGGCAGAGAGATGCTGTCGAGTTGGGCACAACCGCGGAAGAGGTCGCTCTCCACTTCGAGGATGATACCACCGATAATGGCTTTCTGCAACGCTGTGCAATCCTGAAAGGCTGAACTACCAATGCTCTTTACGAGGTTGGGAACGGAAATCTTCTGCAGGCTGCTGCACTGTTCGAAGGCATGGCTGCCAATCTTCGTCAAACCGACGGGCAGTTCGATGGCCGTCAGCGAACGGCAGGCATAGAAGGCGCTGCCGTCGATAACTTGTACGGTGCTGGGGATGGTGATGTTGTTAAGTTTGGTGCAGCCGATGAAGGCGTTTGTGCTGATGGTGCTCAGGTTGCCGTCGAGCTTGACGGTGGTCAGACTGCCGCAGTTGCGGAATGCCGAAACACCCATCTTTGCTATCTGCTCAAAGGCAAGTTCCTGCAGACTGGCGCAGTCCTCGAAGGCTGAGATACCCACGTTGCGGACCTTATTAAGGTTGATGCCAGCCAGACTCTTACAACCTTGGAAAGCCGAGGTTCCGAGTTCCACCACATTCTCTGGCAGCAGGACGGTCGGCAGACGGAGACAGCCTTGGAAGGCATTGTCGCCGATGGATGTGATGCTCTCCGGGAGAGTGAGATTAACGAGTGATTCGCAGCCGCGGAAGGTGTCGTCGGCAATCTTTTTGAGGTTGCCCAGGACGTTAGCTGTGACCAGCTTCGGACAGTTGCGGAAAGCCTGCTTTCCTACCTCGCGGACGTTGGCAGGAATCTCTATGGCAGCCAACGACTTACAGTTTTCAAAGGCTTCGCTTTCGATGGTCAGCACGTTGCCAGGAATGTTGATGGCAGTCAGCGACTCACAGTCCTGAAAGGCTTCGTTCTCGATGACGGTGACGGTCTCAGGAATCGTAATAGTCGTCAGCTTCTCACAGTTGGCAAAACAATCCTTGCTGATGGTGCCGATGTTCTTGGGCAGTACGGCGGTGGTGAGACCCTTGGCACCTTTGAACATGCCGTCAGGCAGGGTGTTTGCCTGCGTCTTCAAACCCTCCTTGCCCTCGGTGATGGTGGCGCCGGAGAGGTCGACGGTAGTTACCAAACATTCACCATCCTTCTCTTTTGCTTTTGAACGGTTAACAATCTGCTGGATGAGTTTCAAGTCGGTACCGTTCAGCGGTCCGCTGACTTTCAGCTCGTAAATCTTGAACCTGTCGCTCTCAGCTATCTTCGTGGCTAACTTGCCGACGGAGTCCACTGTCACGTTGGCAACTCCTTGCGCCACTGTGTTTAAAGGTAAAAGAGTAATAAGGTAAAAAGGTAAAATACCTATAACCCATTTTGTTACCTTTGTTGTAATTCCTTGTATTTTCATAAATGATGATGATAGTTTATTAGTTATAGTTGCTTGTTGTTTTTTCACCTTTTTACTTTTTTGCCTTTTACTTTTTCACCTTTAATGGACTGCGCTTGGTGCGGTGGTAGGAACGGTAATCATCGAGTTCTATCTCCACGTCGGGTTCTTCCAAAAGGCCATCGTGTGGCAGCAGGAACTGGATGTATTTGATGCTGATGCCGCGAGCAAGCCACATGGATTCGTAATACGTTTGTATGGAGGCGGCGATGTTGTCGGCGGGAAAACCGCCGACCGCAGTACTGTCGATGGGAAAACCGTCGACTACGGTGCTGTCAGCATAGAGGTTCGTGGTGCTGGTGATGACGGGCAGGTGGTTCTTCTCCACTAGATAGGAGGTGTAGGTGAAGAGGAAGTTAGAGTCGGTCTTGAGGTGGATGATGCCTCGGTCGGTAAGGAAGCGGCGGTAGCGTTCCAGAAACCACGACGACGTCAGGCGCTTGCGGGGGTTCTTCATCTGCGGGTCAGAGAACGTCAGCCAGATTTCCTGTACCTCGCCAGGGGCGAAGAAGCGGTCGATAATCTCGATGTTCGTACGCAGGAAAGCCACGTTTTTCAGTCCTTCTTTGGTAGCCTCGGTGGCTCCCGTCCACATGCGGGCTCCCTTGATGTCGACGCCGATGAAGTTCATGTCGGGAAAGAGCTTGGCCAGACCTACGGTGTATTCGCCCTTGCCGCAGCCTAATTCCAGAACGATAGGGTTCTGGTTATGGAAATACTCCTCCCGCCAGTGACCTTGCAAGGGAAAATCTGCATGCTCCAGTGCCCGAAAGGGGTACTGGAACACGCAGTCGTAGCTTTCCATATCGGCGAACTTCGCCAGCTTGCCTTTTCCCATTAACCGTTAAGCAATAACCAATAACCGTTAATCGATTACGACTGTTGTCCAGCCGTGCTTGTCTTCTATCTCGCCATACTGGATGCCGCGGAGTGTGTCGAACAGCTTCTTCGACATAGGACCGGGCTTGTCACCAAATGAGTAGCGCTTGCCGGTGTCGAGGTCATCGATATAGCTGATGGGACTGATGACGGCGGCTGTTCCGCAGGCACCAGCCTCTTCGAAGGTTTCGAGCTCCTCTTCAGGGATGGGGCGACGCTCTACCTTCATGCCAAGGTCTTCGGCCACCTGCATCAGCGACTTGTTGGTGATGGAGGGCAGGATAGAGGTTGACTTCGGCGTGATATAGGTGTTGTTCTTGATGCCGAAGAAGTTGGCTGCACCACATTCGTCCATGTACTTCTTCTCCTTGGCGTCGAGGTAGAACTCGCAAGCGTAGCCCTTCTCATGGGCCAGGTTGTTGGCAAAGAGTGAAGCGGCGTAGTTGCCACCCACCTTATACTTACCCGTGCCAAGCGGAGCCGAGCGGTCGTAGTCGCGGATGATGACATAGGGGTTGGCAGCGAAGCCTCCCTTGAAGTATGGGCCTACCGGCGTGACGAAGATGAGGAAGCAGTACTCCTTGGCGGGGTGAACACCCACTTGGGCACTTGTACCGATGAGCAGCGGACGGATATACAGCGTGGCTCCGCTCTCGTAGGTGGGAATCCACTCTTGGTTCAGGCGTACCACTTTCTTCACCATTTCCGTGAAGAGTTCTGTGCTTACCTCGGGCATCATGATGCCGCGGCAGGTTGACTGGAGGCGGGCTGCATTCTCGTCAACACGGAAGATGCGCACCTTGCCATCAGGGCAGCGATATGCCTTCAAGCCCTCGAAAGCCTCCTGGCCATAGTGCAGGCAGGTGGCTGCCATGTGCAGGTTCAAATACTCGTCGGAACAGACCTCAATCTCGCCCCACTTGCCGTCACGATAGTAACAGCGAACATTGTAGTCGGTCTTCATATAACCGAACGACAGACTACCCCAATCTAAATTCTTCATAATATCTTCTTTTTGTTGAATGTTTCAATTTTGCATGCAAAAGTACACAATAAATTGCAAACGAACAACAAAAAGGGCAGAAAAGTGACTTTTTGCCTTATTCTCGCTCGCTGTTAATCTTCTGGATGTCGGCTTCGGTCTTGGTCAGCTTGTCGCGGCAAATCTTGATGAGCTGTTGGGCTGTCTTCAGTTGCACGGCAAGTTCGTCAAGGTCGAACTCGTTGTTTTCCATCTTGCGGACGATAGCCTCTAACTGGGCCAGGGCTTGTTCGTATTTTAGTTGTTCCATGTTACTATCGATTTAAATGTTCCTTTTTCAATGCGGGTTTCGACGGTGTCGCCATCGTGGAGCTGGGCAGGGTCGCGGACGACTTTCCCGTTGTGGAGGGTGATGCTGTAGCCTCGGCCGAGCAGAATCTGCGGGTCGTAGCCTTGTAACAGTAGCTGCAGACGTTCCAAGTGATGTTTTTGTTCGGAGAACCGACGTTCCAAGGCGATGGGTATGCGGCCTTCCAACAGTTCTATGCGGTGACGTTGATCGCTGATCTTCTGTCCGATGGCAAGAGGAATGCGGCTTTCTAACAGTTCTATGCGGTGGCGCTGGGCACTTACGATGCGCAGGGCAAGGTTTGGAATGAGTGTCGTGAGTGTCGAAAGTTGAGTCTTCAGTGTCGAGATTTTTCGAGTGACCGTCAGCGAGATGCGTTGCTGAGCTTGGAACAGTCGCTCCCAGATGCGTGCCAGGTTATCGATGAGGAATGCTGCTGCTGCCGTGGGCGTCTTCACTCGGGTGTGGCTAATCATGTCGAGGATGCATTCGTCGCGTTCGTGGCCGATGCCTGTGATAATGGGCAACGGGAACTGGGCTACATTCTCGGCCAATGCCAGAGTATCAAAGCCGCTGAGATCAGCCGTTGCTCCTCCGCCACGGATGATGACGACGCAGTCGAAGGGTATGAGTGATGGGTGATTATAGATGTCGTTCAGGGCGGCGATGACACTTTCCTCCACCTGTTCGCCCTGCATAATGGCAGGGAAGAGCGTGACATCGAAGTGGAATCCGTATTCGTTGTCAGCCAACTGCTTGCAGAAGTCGCCATAACCGGCGGCACCCTCTGCCGAGATGACGGCGATGCGCTGGCAGAACATCGGCAGGCGGAGTTCGCGCTGCAGGTCGAAGACGCCTTCTGCCTTCAGCTGTCGAATAATCTCCTGACGTCGTCGCGCCATGTTGCCGAGGGTATAGGTGGGGTCAATGTCGCTGACAATCCATGAAAATCCGAAAGTCTCATGGAACTGGGCATAGACCTTCAATAACACTTTCAGACCGGCACGAAGTGGCTGTCCGGTAGCCCGTTCGAATGTAGGCTGTACCATCATCCATGTGTTGCGCCAGCACTTTGCTGAAGCTCTGGCAATTGGCGTGTTGGTGCTCTCGTCTTTTTCAACAAGTTCCATGTAACAATGTCCGCCGCGCTCACGACACTCAGACAACTCGGCCTCTACCCAATATTCATCAGGCATCGACAGCTCGATAGATTCGCGAACCAAGCGATTGAGCTCAAACAACGTTATATGGTGATCTGTATTCAAATCTTCAGTCTTTCAATACTTCAATTCTTCAATTATTCAATTCTTCTCAGCTTTCCCTATCATATAGGCTCGCCAGAAATTGGGCAGACCGTAACCATAGACGTTGTCTGGATGATCCTTGTTGTTGCTGCATTGGCGAACCAATTCTATGATGTCTTGCGCTTTCTTTTGTCGCATGGACTGCCAGAGGCAGGCTACTAGACCGCAGACCACAGGACTGGAGAACGAGGTTCCCATGTCGCTCATGATGACGCCGCGGCCATTAACCAGCCTGGCAGGGGCTCCGATGGCGACCACATCCGGCTTGATGCGTCCGTCCTGGGCAGGACCCACACTGCTGAAAGGGGCTATGCGGTGGGAAGATATGTCGTTGACAGCACCAACGGCAAGGATGTCGTCGGCATCGGCAGGAACGGTAATCTTTTTCCACGGTCCCATGCCGGAGTTACCGGCAGAGTTGACCAGCACGATGCCTTTCTGGGCCAATAATGCTGCTGACTGGCTGACAAATGCCGTGCGGCCGTCGAGCTGCCACAGCTGGTAGCTCTTGCAGGGGGCGTCGTATTCGTTGTAACCCACAGAAGAGTTGATGACGTCACAGCCCACGGAGTCGGCAAACTCTGCCGCCAAAGTCCAGTAGTCCTCTTCAACTTCCTGCTCCGTATGCTGGTCCTCGGTGCGTAGTAGCCAGTAGCTGGCACGTGGTGCCGTACCGATATAATAATAAGGTTGGTTGATAGCCATGGCTGAAAGAACTTTCGTGCCATGGTCGGTCTCGTAGAACAAGGTGGGCTCTTGTGGATTGACGAAGTCGCGCCAGCCAAGGATGTCAACTCTTTGAAAGGCAGGGATGTTGTTGACATTCTTGAAACCGCCATCGATGACGCCTATCATCATGCCCTCGCCACGACAGCCGATGTCGTGAAGGCGGTGCCCTTGAACGGAGCGAATCTGTTCTGCCGCTGTGCCATAGTATTCACCGGTGACACTATCGTGTGGTTCGAATTGCTCTTGGTACTTCTGACGCACCAGTGGCGTGATGGAGTCGGGAGCCTGCCAGACGAGCTTACTTGCCCTAACGCATGGCAGTTGGCTGATATCACCGATGAGGGTGGAGTCTTTTAGCCTGACGAGCAAGGTGTTTTGCCAGCGGCTCTGACCGACGATGGTGACGTCCTTGCTCTCAATGAGTCGACGGTAGCGGTCGGAGACGGGCAGGTCTGTAGAGTCGAGAGGCAATCCCTGTCGCTTACGTCGCTCTACGCTTCGCCGTGAAAGGAATCGGGTAGGGTGGTCAAGCGAGTAATGGGAACCTTGTTTGTCGGTGAGATAGAGACGATAGATGAATGCCGGCCCGTGTTTATATTTGACACGCCGTATGGTCTCCTGAGCTGTGGCAGTCTGCAGGAAAAGTGCCGAAAACAGGGCAAAAAGCAGTATGATTAGTCGGACTTGTCTCATCTTTTGTTTGTTGCAGTGTGCAAAGATACGAAAAAGTTCATAGTTCATAGTTCATAGTTCATGGTTTTTTGTGCAAAATGTTGTTAATTTGACAAAATTATGAACTATGAACTATGAACTATGAACTAAAATCGTTACCTTTGCACATTATTAATTAACAATGGACAATAAACAAACAGCACTAGAATTAGGGACAAAACCTGTAGGCCAGCTGCTTTGGCAGTATGCTCTGCCAGCCATTGTGGCCATGTCGGCATCGAGTCTGTATAACATCATCGACCGCGCCATGATTGGCCAGGTGGTGGGACCAGAAGCTATTGCCGGCCTGGGTATCACTTTCCCGTTTATGAACCTCTCGGCTGCCTTTGGTGCTTGTATCGGCGTGGGTGCTTCGACGTGTATTAGCGTCAGATTGGGACAGCGTGACTATAAACGAGCGGAGTACCTTTTAGGCAACACGGTGACGCTGAATCTCGGCATTGGATTCATCTTCATGGTGGTCTGTCTTCTTTTCCTCGACCCCATCCTGAGATTTTTCGGAGCCTCCGACGTGACGTTGCCATACGCCCGTGAGTTTATGGTCGTCATCCTGTTGGGCAACATGGTGACACACATGTATTTCGGTATGAATGCTGTGCTGAGGGCAGCAGGCAAACCACGCCACGCCATGTATGCCACCTTGTTTACGGTAGCATGCAACATCGTGCTGGTTGTACTCTTTGTGTGGTGGTTCCGCTGGGGTATCAGGGGCGCAGCCTTGGCCACTATTACGTCGCAGTCGCTCGCACTCTGCTGGCAGATATGGCTTTTCTCTGACAAGAAGGAGCTGCTACATCTGAAGAGTGGCATCTATCGGCTGCGTGCCGACTTGGTGAGGAACATTCTTGCCATCGGTGTCTCGCCTTTCTTAATGCAGACCACGTCGTGTGTTATTGTCATCTTTATGAACAACCAGTTCGTGCGCTATGGAGGCGACATGGCGGTAGGAGCATATTCCATTGCCAACAGTGTTGTCATGATGTTCTTTATGTTTGTCATGGGTATGAACCAAGGTATGCAGCCCATAGTAGGCTACAA
>JAEEVT010000172.1 GCA_016291005.1 Prevotella sp.
AGTAAGATATGAGAAAGAATAAGAAAAACGCCACAAGTTGTGGCAGCACGCAGTCCAAAGGGCTGTTGGAGTTTGTAGATGCTCTGAATAAGGGCGTTAGTGAGAATCCTGAGAAGAGTATCGTGAGGTCTGTCATCGTTAGCAACCTGCGGGATGAGTTTCAGCCTAACGGGTTTGCTGAAGGACTACTGATGGACACCTATCCTGACTGGATGCCACAGAGGCTGCGCAACCAGATGGAGGATGCCCTGCGTGGACTTGACGGGGCTATGGCCATCGAAGTAGCCGACAACCTGCTGGACTGCTGGTCGTTTGGTGTGCGCCATTACATCGGGATAGAGTACATCGACCGCATGTTGCACTCGTTGTACAACAAGGTTTTCTTTGCTGCTGAGCGGCAGGGAATCGAGTTGCCGATGCATTACTAAACGGTAAACCTGGAGCACACTTCTCCATATATAATATAAGGTGGGTGTGCTCCACTTCACAAACAACAAAAGTTAGGAGACAAAAAATATGAATTGCAAGCAACACAACTTGAGCCTGTTCAACGGGCCGATAACAAACAAGCAACCGGCTGGGGTGGTGACGACGTTCTGGGTGTTCCAGTACGTCAAATCGAACATGGCGAAGCCGGAGACTGAGGAACTCAGGGCGATTGCCAAGGAGCTGAAAGCAAACAATTTTTCCGACGTTGACAAGATGGTGAAGGACCGCCAGCGCGACTACAAGGGCTCGCGGCTGAAGTATGTGACGCCATCGGGAACGTTTGGCTATTGCAACGATGCGAGCCTGATCTGTCATTCTGGACTGCTCTGTATGGACTTGGACGACATATGTCCTATCAACGAGGTGAATCCTGTGTTCTACAACTTCCTGCCTGAATGCTACAATATGGCAACCCAGGAGACCGATGCCGTGGAGGCGCTGAAACAGCGACTCATTGACGACCAGCGCTTCAACACCGTCTTAGCGTTCCGTTCGCCTCGTGGTAATGGTTTGAAATGGTGGATAGAAATTGACCCTGAGCGCTGCGAGCACCGCGTATGGTTCCAGGGACTCAGAAACTTCCTGATGTCGCCAGAGTACGGGCTGACGGACGAACAAGTTGACAAGCACTGTGGCAATCCGTCACGTGCCTGTTACCTCAGCCACGACCCGCTGGTGTATCTTAGAACTGACTTGATTGAAGACTTTACTATTTGATAATCTGACAGTTATGGAGAACAACAATTTTTCTTTCGACCCCACTCAGTGGGTCAACATCGAGACCAAGCAGCAGGGCACTCCGGTGCCCGCTGCAAACGGTCAGACACAGTCTGGCCAAGTGACTAACCCCCAGAGCAGCCCGACGGACTTTTCCGTTGAGCTCCAGAAGGCGAAGGCGGTAGCGGAGGCCTTGACCAGCCGCGGTGCCAATATTGCCGAGTCGTACGACGACTACCTGAAGCTGGGCTTCGCCCTTGCCGACGGCTTGGGTTCGGATGGCCGCGACATCTACCACGCCCTCTGCGCCCAGTCGGCGAAGTACCGCGAGGCCGACTGTGAGAAGAAGTGGCAGGAGTGTCTGCGTCGTAAGGACGGTCGCACGACTATCGCAACTTTTTACAAAATGGCCCAGGATGCCGGCATAGACCTCTCAGCCATCAGCCGTCAGTTTCTGCCATTTCCGCCACTCCGCCACGGCTCTGCGGAAGAAAGCATAACTATGCAGGGAAGCGTGGTTGTCAGCAAGCAAATGACTGATAATAAAATAATTAGTAACAACAAAACACTCCAGAACCAGCCCTCCATTACAGCTGTACAAAGCGATGGCGGAGTGGCGGAAATGGCGGAGATTGACGGTAATTCAGCAGATCAGATGCTTGACGCATCGGCCATTGTTAATCCGACTTTTTCTGACAAGCTGGACATCAACGACCTGCCGCCTATTGTTCGTGATGCCGCACAGCATCAAGTGACGCCCGAGGGTAAGGACAAGGTCATACTGAGTGTGCTCAACCTGGCATCGGGTTTTACGCCCAACGTCTGCGGCATCTACGACCGCCGTCTGGTGTTTCCGCCTTTCTACGACTTCATCGTGGCACCGTCGGGTGCCGACAAGGGTGTCATCCCTGCCTGTCGCGCACTCGTTGACCCCATTGTATACGAGATTCGCAGCCAGTATGAGTCCGAACATCGTGAGTATCTGAAACAGAAGGCAGCCTACGATGCCTTGAGCAAAAAGGAGAAGGTAAACGCCACCGAGCCCGAGGAACCTCTCTACCGCACACCCATCATCTCGGTAAATGCCTCGGCAACGGCTTTCTATCAGGATCTGGCGGCCAACGGCGGCTGGGGAGCTATCTTCGAGACTGAGGCCGACACGCTGACACAGGCCGTCAAACAGGACTATGGCGACTACTCTTCGGGACTGCGCAAGGCCTTCCATCACGAAACCATCGACTACAGCCGCCGCAAGGACAACGAGCACGTCTATGTGGCAAAGCCTCGCCTGTCCATCCTCCTGACCTGTACGCCAGGACAAGTGCCACTGCTGCTGTCACCTCAGAACACAGAGAACGGACTGGCCAACCGCTTCATGTTCTATCTGCTGCGCAAAAGCCGAGGCTGGCGCAATGTCTTTGACGACTGCGAAGAGACGCTCTACGAGCAGATGGCACCGCTCGGCCTGCGCTTCAAGGCTATCTTCGACAACCTGAAAGCCTTCAGCAAGGCCCCCCTGAAGTTCACGCTCAACGAAGAACAGAAAGAGCGCTTCAACCAGTTCTTCGAACCGCTCTACAACGAGCAGATCGGACTTCATGGCGAGGAACTCGATGCTTTCGTATTCCGTCTGGGACTTACCACCTTCCGCATAGCCATGGTACTCACCGTCCTGCGACATGAAGAGCAGCAGCCGCACTTCAACCCACAGGGCGAACCATTAGTCTGCACGGAGAACGACTTCCAGACGGCAATCACCGTTGCCTCGTGTCTCATCAACCACACCGTCTTCGTTTACAAACGGCTGTTGCCACACAACGAGACACCGCTCAGCACCTCTGGCAAGCCCATGACACCACAGGAGCTCACCTTCTTGAACGCCCTCCCTCGTGAGTTCACCAGAAAAGAGTTTCTGCAGATAGCACGACAACTCCAATTGTCGCAACGCACGGCAGAACGCTATGTAGGTGCTTTCATCACCGACTACAATGTGGTAGTACGCATCAGTACCGGTCATTATTGCAAGCGTTAATACACACAAAGAAAGCTGAAACCTAAAACCCGAAAGTGCCGTAACAACCCTCAGAAGTTGCGGCACTTTCCGTCAGAAATCACCTAGAAAAGTCGCAGAAATCACGGCAACTTCCTGAGGAAATCACCGCAACTTCTGAAGGAAATCACGGCAACTTCTGAAGGAAATCACGGCAATAATTGAAGGAAAACCACGCGATTTCTGTTGGAATGTCTGAGGAAGGAACAAGATAAAATAGTTAAAAACCCCGTCTGGGAACAAAAATGTTCCAAAAATATTTGGAAGTTTGGAACAGAATCGTTACCTTTGCACCGTTCATTAAAACAAGCGTTCTATGAAGTATTCAGAGTTTTACCGACTGATTGAACAGCACGGCTGGACAATCAAGGGGGGCAAAGGGCACTACAAATACGTGCATCCTGACTACCCGTACTTCATTCCAGTCGGCAGACACAAGACTCAGGAAATACCGAAAGGTACTCTTGACGGTATGCTGAAGGCCGCAGGGTTGAAGTGAACTAAAGAGCTTCTGAGAAGCTTCCCGCCTCCTTCTCGGAGGGGGCGGGTTTAATGAACAAAACTTTAAATGGCAACGACGATGAAAAGGATTACAGCAATTATCGAGAAGGCCAGCGACGGAGGTTATGGCATCTATGCCGAAGGCAACCTCCCGCTGTTCAGCAGCGGTCTCACCGAGGATGAGGCACGCGAGGAGTTCGAGACTCTGGTCCGTGAACAGGCGGAGTTTATGAAGGAACGGCAGGGCGAGTACCCTGACTGGTATTCCGACGACGTGCAGGTAGACTATCGTTACGACATGAGCGGCTTCTTCCTGGCCTTCCCGTTCATCAACGTGTCGGAGTTCGCCAAGAGCCTTGACATCAACCCGTCGCTGATGCGCAAATACAAGAGCGGAATAGCCAAAGCCGGTGAGCGGCAAAAGGACTTGATACAACGAAAGTTTGACGATATAGTGACCCGACTCAGCGCCGTGAGGTTCTGAATCCGGAACGCTTGTTTAATGAACAACGACCAGGGGTGTAACGACGTGTTACATCCCTTTTATAATGTTGTCCTCCGTTGTCCCAGTTGTCTTTATTAAGAACACAAAAGTGGTCGTTATCATAAATAAAAAAAGTTGATGTTTTTCTTGAAAAAAAAGTGCGGAAATGTTTGGTAATATGGAAAATATTTAGTAACTTTGCAACAAAGAAAAGGTACTAAAGTAGAGTCCTTTTTCTTCGGCGGGAACTGGTCACCCGA
>JAEEVT010000041.1 GCA_016291005.1 Prevotella sp.
GCGAAGAGCACCCTGAACTCCACTCAGAAAAAGATGCAATCGAATATATGAGGGTTCATAATATTTCGTGGAACCATGAATCGTGGGTGGTTGGCGGCGCCGTGAAGGAGAAATACCCCAATACCGACAGGAAGGTGGTCATTGAATATACGGACGAGCCGAAAAAATAACTGAATGGATGCACGAGAGTTCAAGGAGCGGTTCATGCCTCACTACAGGTTGCTCTATCGGGTGGCTTACCACTTGACAAGCAATGCGCAGGATGCCGAAGACCTGCTTCAGGACTTGTTCCTGAAGCTATGGCAGAAGCGCGATGACCTGCCAGACGAAGCGATGAGTAAAGCTTATCTCGTGACCATGATGCGAAACTTGTTTGTTGACCAGCGGCGATGGAAACATGTGGATGCCTCAGCTGAACTGAAGAACGGCGACGATCCGCCTGACGAACGGAGTCTTGACCACCAGATAGATGCGAAAGACGAGGTCAGGCAACTGGAAGGGCTCATCAGAGAACTATCCGAAAGAGATGCCAAAATCATCAAGATGCACGTGGTGGATGACCGCTCCTACGAAGAGATAGAGCGCGACACAGGACTCTCACAAGGCAATATCCGCATCATCGTGATGCGAACGAAAAAGAAACTGAAAGAACAATTCAATAAAATCACGAAGACATGGACGAACTGAATCTGAAAACGTTGGAACAAATCCCCATTCCCGAAGGGCTGGAGGAGCGGCTTTCGAAGAAGATTGACGAATGGGAACGTGAGGGGCAGCGGGCCAAGCGTCACACCATCCGGCCCAGAGCCCTGCGCTATATGGCTGCTGCTGCCTGTATCGCCCTTGTCTTCGGCGTGGGATTCCATCTACTAAATCAATATAGCGAAACGAATCTGGCCGAACAGGACACTTACCAAGACCCTGTCAAGGCACAACAGGAGGCGGAACGCGCCTTGAACATGCTGGCCATAAACCTGAACAAGGGCATGGGTCTTCTGGAACGGGCTAAAGCCTTGAGCGACCAGACGGAACAATCATTCAACGAGAAACTAAAGGTAATGAAATAATATGAAACAGATCATCATAAAGACCCTACTTTGCATAGTGATGACCGCTGGCTGTCTCAACGCTAATGCTCAGGTGAAGGCATTCGAGAAATATGCCGACATGAAGAACGTCACCTACGTGTTCATTTCCAAATATATGCTGGGTATGGCGGGGAAGAAAGCATCGCCCTCAGTGCCAGGCGTAGACATCAACACGCTGCTCAATAAGCTGACCGGCATTCAGATTATCAGTTCTGAACACAAAGGCGCCCAGACAAAACTGAAGGAGGACGTCAAGAACATCATGGCGAAAGGCAATTACGAAGTGCTGATGCAGATGAACGAAGAAGACAGCAAGGTGAACATCTTTCATAGCATCGACCAAAAACTATCTGCCGTCGTCATGCTGGTAGAAAGCAGCGACGAGGTGACCGTTATGATATTCTCAGGCAAGTTCACCCTTGACGACGTCATGAAAATCGGCAAATCATAGTCTGATTAAGAAGTCTTCTGCTTCCTGTAGTGAGTCGAGTTTGCCAACGTCGAGCACTTGAAGGTCTTGCTTGGGTAGCCCAACGATGCTGGCACGGTGGCAGACGGAGAGATAGAAGTCGATGATGGCGAAACGGTCGGGGAAACGGTCCATCAACGGGAACAGACGGGGCGAGAAACTGTGGATACCCGAGAAGGCGAAGGCATATAACTGAGTATTGAGAGTGGAGAGTTGGGAGTTGGGCAATGCATGGACTTCCAGGCTGTCGTCAATGGTAAAGTCCGACTCGCGCAGCCAGGGATAAGGCGACTTAACCTCGCCCGTCTCAATGTTCTTCCAACCCATCAGACGCATGGCATTGTCGAAGAGCAGGTAGCGCTTCGTCTTGCGACGGCTCACTAAGAGCACGGCGTCCTCGTCGGGCTGATGCTGACGCGAGAACCACTGGTAATCCACGTTGTCCAGGATGTCCACGTTGTGGATGAGTATGGGTTCGTCGTCGCGGAAGAGCTGCTGCGCCTTCTTCAGCGCACCACCCGTCTCTAAGAGTTGTGCCGTCTCGTCGCTGATGAGAATGGAAGGAATTTCCAGAGACTTGACGTGGTCGATGATTTGCTGGGCAAAGTGGTGAACGTTGACCACAAAGCGGTCGAAACCTTGCTGCGCCAGTTTATCGATAACAATATCCAAAAGTGGGCGCCCGCCAACGGGCACCAGCGCCTTGGGCATGGTGTCCGTCAGCGGACGAAGGCGGGTTCCCAGTCCCGCAGCAAGTATCATCGCCTGTCGCATACTTCCTACTTTAGATTTCCTTTCTTCCAGTCTTCGTACTCGTGGCCATTGGCCTTGTAGATCTGCAGACACAGGGTGGGTAGCCACTCCTCGTCGAACTGCAGGCGGATGCTGGTCTCGGTAGCCTCACCAACGCCACGCTTGCTGCCGCTCATTGACTTGCTGCTTCGGGCAGGCAGGTCAACGCCCTCGAAGGTAATGGTCTGGTTATCCTCGGGGAAAGCCCAGTAGATGGTACGATAGAGCACCTTATAGGCATCGCCGGGAATATCGTAGTCGGTACGGTTATGGACGGTAACGCCGATGCCGTGGAATGACGAACCACCGGCTGCACCGCCCGTTACGGTAACCTTCGAACGCAACTCTTTGGTGATGCGGTCCACCATAAACTCCTTAAACTCGTAGTCAGCCAGCAGGTCGGCGATGGTAGCATCATCCATATACTGGTCTATCCATCCCGTACGGACAGCAAAGTCGAAGAGGTCGGGGTCGAACGATACGATGCCGAAGGTGGCATCGACCTTCAGATTACCCTGTTCGTCCTCCTTGACAACCATCGAACGGTTATCGGTCAGTTTCACATTGTAGCCGTCGTCCTGCTTCTCGATGACAACCTTGTCGGCAGCATAGCCGTCGAGACTGAACGAGTCAACACGATCGACGCCAGGAATCATCATTCGCAGCTGGCGCACATCGTTGTCGAGAACCTTCGTGGCAAAGTTTGTAGCAAACTCCCGCACTTTCTTTTCTTTGTTATCACACGACACCAGCATCAAGGCCATCAGCGCCGTCAGTAATAAGAGACTTTTTTTCATAAGCTTTTGAATTTAATCTTTAATATTTAATTTCTAATTTTATTTCAGTTCCTGCACGATTCCCTGTTCGCGGTGGCAGATGTGCACTTCGATACCGAACTTCTGGTGGATGTGCTCAGCCAGATGCTGTGCAGAATAGACGCTACGATGCTGACCTCCCGTGCAGCCGAACGAGAACATGAGCGATGTAAAGCCACGTTGTATGTAACGGCGCACATGGGCATCAGCCAGTTTGTAAACGCTGTCAAGGAATGTCAGTATCTCGCCGTCGTCCTCCAAGAAGCGGATGACTGGCTCATCGAGACCCGTCAACTGTTTGTAAGGCTCGTAACGGCCTGGGTTATGCGTAGAACGGCAGTCGAAGACGTAGCCGCCGCCATTGCCACTCTCGTCCTCAGGAATACCCTTGCGGTAGGAGAAACTATAGACACGCACCACTAACGGACCCTGGGCATCGTACTTCGAGAACGTTGCCGGACCGTCTTGAGGATGCGGCTTATAGGGGTTGTTGTCAGTCGTCTTAAAACCGTCGGCTCGCGAGGCAGCTACCTCAATCTTCTGGAATTGCGGCAGGTCGGTAAGACGTTTCAGCAAGTCCACCAGATAGGGATAGGGGTAGTCTATCTCCGACAGCATCTCGCGCAAGTTGTCCATAGCAGGCGGAATGCTCTCTATAAAATGTTGCTTACGTTCGAAGTAGCCGCGGAAGCCGTAGGCGCCCAACACCTGCAACTGGCGGAACAGTACGAAGAGCGACAGTCGCTCGACGAACTTATGGGGCGACGGCACCTCGGTATATTGCTTCAGCGCGTTGTAGTATTCGTAAACCAGTTCGCGGCGGAGCTTGTGTGAGTATTTCGCCGAGGCCTGCCACAGGAACGACGCTAAGTCGTAGTAGTACGGTCCGCGCCGACCGCCCTGAAAGTCGATGAAGTAGGGCTGCTGGCTGTTCTCTCTCTGAGGGTGTGGCGATCCGAGGGCTGTTGGCTGTTGGCTATTGACAAGCATGACGTTGCGCGCCTGGAAGTCGCGATAGAGGAAACATTGCGTATCGTCGTCTGACGTCAGGTCCTTGGCCAACAGGCGGAAGTCGGCTTCGAGTTTCAACTCGTGGAAGTCCAGCTCGGTGGCTTTCAGGAAGCAGTACTTAAAATAATTCAAGTCGAAGAGCACGGAGTCTGCATTGAAAGCCGGCTGCGGGTAGCAGTTAGAGAAGTCCAGTTCGCGGGCACCCCGTAACTGGATGTTTGGCAATTCCCGGATAGTCTGCTTCAGCAATTCTTGCTCGGCAAGCGTATAGCGACCACCTGCCTCGCGACCACCACGAATAGCATCGAACAACGACACGTTACCCAAATCGGTCTGCAGGTATCGCAGTTCGTCGTCGCTGACTGCCAGTATCTGTGGAACGGGTAGCTTACGTCTCGTAAAGTGACGTGCCAGATAGACAAAGGCGTGGTTCTCGTCGCGGCTGGTGCCTATGCAACCTACTACCGTCGAGCCGTCCTGACCCGTCATACGGTAGTATTCGCGGTTGCTGCCTGCCCCAGGGAGCTTCGTCACTTGCTGTGCCTCTTCCCCACTCCATTGCCTGTAAAGCTCTAACAATTTCTCCATAATTCGAGCGCAAAGGTACAAAATAAAGTGAAAAGTGAAGAGTGAAAAGTGAAAAATTTGCTGCCGCAACTACAAATTCTTTATTCTTTATTCTTTCTTTCATTTAAAATGTTTACCTTTGCAAGATGAAACTAACAAAAATACATAAATAACATGATGAAGAAAAAGGTTTTTATCCTGTTTTTGGGTCTGTTCTTATGCTGTGTCGCCAGCCATGCGCAGGACGACTTGAAGAGCGAACTCCACAAACGCGCCGAGGCCATAGACGCTAAGAAGAACGTTGCCTCAGCACGCTCGATGTACATCCACGCCTTCAACGACTACTACAATCGGGGACTGATACAGAAAGGTGTGGAGTGTGCCGTCAAGGCTACCTCTTTATATTATAATGACCACTTTTGGAAAGAGGCCTTCGACTTGCTACGCCGCGCCGACGAGATCATCAACGGCAGTCAGCTGAGTAAGGCAGACAAGGCTGAATCGCACTACATGGTGACCAAGGAGCGCTTGCAGATGTACATGAAGCTGCGCAAACCGGATAGTGCCAAGGACCAGCTGAACATCATGGACAGCCAAGTGAGCCAGTCGGGAAGCGACGCCCTGAAGAACGACCTGCTCTACAACCGTGCCATCTACTACTACACCTTCGGCATGAATGCCCAGGGCAATGCCGTCTTTCAGGAGATGGCTGCCAAGCTGACCGCCAGCAAGGAGTATGATAAAGTGGACGAAGTCTATAAGACGCTCATCGCCAATGGCCGCAAGTCGGGCAACGCCAACATGGTGGCGCAGTCCTACAGCAACTACATCGCCTGGAAGGACTCCGCCAGCGCCCTGAAACATGCTGACGAGATTGCCGCGCTGAAGAAACAGATTACCGACAACGAGTCCGTCATCGCCGAACAGGACAGTTCGCTGACAACACGGCAGGTCATCATCGTATCACTCTGCGTACTCGCTGCCATATTAGCCGGCATATTGGTCATAGGAGGTATTGTCCTGATGCGCTTCATCATGCTTACCCGCAAGCAGCAGAAGACCATCCGTCTGGCCAACGAGAATAACGCCCTGAAGGCAAAGTTCATCAGTAACATCTCGGCCCAGTTAGAGCCCACGCTCCAGAAGCTTGACAACCGCCAGCCGGAAGTCAAGGCCTTGCTCGACTTCTCTAACCACATTCAGACACTTTCTGAACTGGAGAATAATCCTGAGGAGGTCGCTCTGGAAGACACCCAGATAGCATCCTTCTGCGAAGGGCTGATGGACCAAATACGCAGCAAAGTGAAGAACGGCGTCAACCTGGTTGTCAATGCACCGAAGATGAGTGCCTCCATCAACCGCGAGTACGTCTCACACATTCTGCTGCACCTCCTGAACAATGCGGCTATCTACACTCCCGCAGATGGCAAGATTACCCTGGAGTTCAAGAAGCGTGGCCAGCACTCACACCAGTTCTTGGTGACTGACAACGGCGTAGGCATCCCTGAAGAGAAGCGCGAGGACGTCTTTAAGCCATTCCTCGAAATCCGCGACCTCACTAAGGGCGACGGTCTGGGACTCCCCATCTGTAAGCAAATGGCGCTGAAGATGAAAGGCGATCTGGAAATCGATCCGCAGTACGTCAAGGGTACCCGCTTCGTCCTTGATCTACATGCGTAAAAGATGACAAGAAACATAAAAACTGTCGCTTTCGAATTGAAGGCGGCAGTTTTTTATCAGGATTGAAGGTGTCAGTTTTTCATTATTCATTTAAATAGATATTCCGTATAGCTGTCGTTGCGGCCATTCATGCGAAGACGCTTGATGGACGACGACTTGCTATCGACGACAAGCACAAACGAGGTGAACATCTGACGCTTCTTGCCTATAGGCGTAATGGTGACGGTCTGATCGTTACCCGCCGTTGTCACCTTGATGTCGTTACCCGTAGGAATGGGCTGATGGTTGATGACGGCTTTCAGCACAGAATGGAAGTCGTCGAAAAGAGGATTCTTCTTGCTGTCGGTAACATGCTTCTTACCCTTCTGGGTCATCGTAAACTTCGTACCGTCCATCAGCAGCTGGTCACTTCCGCCATCCGTCGTAATACAGATGTAGTCGGGTTTCTTGATGGTCACATCACCCTTTGTCACCACGTCGGTCTTAATGGCCTTAGAGTGGGTAACCTTCGTAACGGCTTGCTGAGCGTTGGCACAGCATGCCATCATACAAAATAGTGCTATCAGAATTTTTGCTTTCATAATTATTACCATTTTTATTATTTCAGTTCTCTTATTGTCGATAGTGTGTTAAAGGCTGTCATGGTGACGCCCTCAAGACCGTGCAACACAAGGCTCTGACCCGTCAGGAAAAGGTTGGGAATGGGTGTCTTGGGCGACAACATCGTCAGCAATGGTTGACGATAGTCTTTCCTGATGCCAAAAGCCGAACCGCAGGGCGATAACGTATAATCGCGCCACGTCAGAGGAGTACTGGTATATCGTTTCTCAATCATGTCGCGCAGTCCGGGGATGACCCTTTCTGCCAGGCGGATGCAATCGTCAGCCAGGCGTTCCTTCTGCATCTCGTAACTCTCGCCGCGACGGCCAACAGACGTATTCTCCCAAGGTTTGCATAGTGCCCACGGCATAGGCGTCAAGAGGTCTATCTGACGGGCATAGTTGCCAGTCTCAGGGACTCTGCAACTGACCATCACGCCACCGACGCTCTTATCGTCTTCAGGGAAGCTCCACACGTTGGCCTCTCGATAGACGTATTTGTTGTGGTTGAAGTAAGGCAACGTGTCAGGCTTCAGCACCAACGACGCCGTAAACATGCCAAAAGTATTCTCCAAGGCATTGATACGGCGACGGAAGATGCCCTTTAAGATCGGTGACGGTGTTGTCAGCCAACTGAACGTCAGCTGCGGATGGACGTCGCTGACGAAAATAGTTCCTTCATACACATTGCCGTCAGAACACCTTGCGGCAACAATCCGACCGTCTTGGTCTTTCAGTTCTTGGACTTCTGCGCGGCAAACGATTTCGCCCCCGAAAGCCTTGATGTCCTTGATCAGCGAGTCAACTATCAGGTTACCGCTGCCTTTCAGACGCCAGCTACTTTGGATATAGCTGCTCATGCTGTGGGCAAAGTTGAACAAAGGCAACGACTCGCGTCTCAGCTCCATCTTCAGGGCTGTGCCGGAAAGCACGTTGATGAGCAACGGATCCTGGAAGAGCGACTTCAGATAGTCGTAAGCGCCCACCTCGCTGATGTCCTCCATCGGTGGCAGGTGCTCCAACATTTGGACATACTGCCTTAATGCGTCCTTCTCATGAGGGAAGTAATCGCCCAGCGTAGCAGCAAAGTGCTCAAAGCCCTCAGCTAACGGGAAAGTCTGTGTGCCGATTGTAATCTGGTCGAAACCGTCGGCATCCAGCCTGTGCCAAGGCAGCTGCATCAGGCCTAACTGCTGGAAGGCCTCGTGCAAGGGCTGGCCTTCAGCCAAGCCGCCAACATAGTGAAGACCTGTATCAAAGTCCATGTCACTACGACGGAAGCTCTGCAAACAGCCTCCCGGCTGTACCTGCCGCTCCAGCACAACCACACGTCGGCCTTCCTTAGCTAACTGTCTGGCACAAACCAGACCGCCCAAGCCACTGCCTATCACGACGACACCGTACTTCATTCTTCACTCTTCCCTTTTACTTTCCTATATATGGCGGGTTGTAGGATGTATGCCAATATGACGGCGGAGAGTAGTCCGACGAGGGTAGAGAATCCCACGCTACGGATAGCCGGATGGCTGGCGATAAGCATGCTGCTGACAGTCGTTATCAGCGTGAAGGCACTTAACAGAATGGCCGTTTTGTGAGAATTGAGAATAGAGAACCGAGCATTGACTCCTTCCTCTTTTTCTTCTTCTCTTGTCAGGCCGTTCATCACAAAGATGCTGTAGTCAACGCCGATACCAAAGATAAACGTCGAGATGATGATGCTGATAAGATTGAACCGTACATCGAACAGCACCATAGCTCCCAGTACGATGATCCAACTGAGCAGGATGGGCATGAAGCCCAGCAAGGTAAGCTTGATGTTGAAACGGAAACTCAACAGCAATACGACAAAGACGAAGAGCATCGACAGCCATTGAAGCACATTGAAGTCGTCGTTCATCTGTAGCAACGTGTCCGTCGTATAATAATAGGTGTCGAGCACCAACAGGTTGGGATTGCTGGCGATGGCGTCACAGATGCGGATATAGTCACTCTCGTTGCTGCGCACAGAGTCGTTAGCACAACGTACAGAGGTAAAGCAGAGATAATCACCGCCATACGACTGTTCCATGAGTGTCGACTGATAACCTTCCGGAATCAGTCCAGCGGCATAGAGCGAGTCAGGTTCGTAGTCTCGGGTGGCCATCTCAAAGAATGTGTTAAAGGCCTCAGCGTTAAGGTCAGCCTGAGGGGCTGTCTGGGCTATCAGCGTACGCACTTTGTCAAGTCGTTCCTGAGTCCAGAAATCTTTCCAAGCCTGAATGCGCTGCTGCTGAACAGCCGTGGGCACAAAAATCTGGTTCGTGTGGGTATAGCTCTTCACCAGTCCTAATTGTTGGAGGGAGTCGAGCTTATGATCAAGGATGGCAAAATGACTAATGGCCTCTTCCATCGTCTTGCCCTGACTGGCAAAGTATTTGGTCTTGTCACCTGTGTACGTCTTTCTCTGGAGCAGTTGCTCTGAGTATTCCGTCATATCATCCAGATAGCCCAGGTTGTGCATATCGGCATCGAAGCGAGTACCTCCAACAAGGTATGCTCCCACGCCAACGACAATAACCAAAACCACAACAACCAGCAAAGGCTTTTTCTGGTCGAAAGGATAGGTATTGATGCGGTCGAGCCATTTAAAGGAAGACGGATGTTTCTCCTTCGTCTTACTGCTTAGCAATTGCGGCAGCCAGACAAGTGAGAACAAGGTGGTGCCGAGGATGGCAAAAGCAGCAAAGAGTCCGAAGTCTTGCAGAAGGGCCGTATTGATGAAGATGAGTCCCGCAAAGGAACCTATGGTAGTGACACAGCCCAGCAACACGGGCTTTACCTGGTCGCGCAGCATCTTTTCTCCGACCTGAACGTCTGAGTGTGGCACACTATCGCCACAGGCCACATACTGATGATGGGTTAGAATATGGAGCACATAGCTCAGCGCCACTCCTAACACCACACCGCCGATGCCTAAAGCCAATAGCGAGAATTCTCCTTTCAGCCAATACATCATCGACAGTCCGAAAAGGGTGCCGAAGACGACAGGCAGCAGGAGCAAGGGAATGGTGTCCCAGCGACGGAAGCAGAAGAGCAAGAACAGCAATACCAGCACCAGCGCACCGGTAATGGTAGTTGTCAGGTCATGCTTGATTTGTGTCGAGTTATAAAAACCGCTGGCAGGTGTTCCATGATAAGTGATACGTACGTTGGGATGGGTGGTGGCAAACTGGCTGATCAGCTTGTTCAACTGTTCAAAGAGTGCCGACCCCTGACCCGTATTCGTAGATGAGAAACGTGGCGTTATAAAAGCAATGCAAACGGTAGAGTCTGGCACAAAGAAATGATTGTCGATGGTCTGATAACTACCAGCACTCAACAGTGGCTTAAACTGTTCGGCCAAGACGTTGCGCAAGCCCATGGGGTCCATCTCAATCAGTTCAGGGAACATCTCGCCCACTTCACTCTGCAAGTCATCGTGGTTTTGCTGCATTTGAAGCAAGAAATGCTCGCGCGTCAACAACGAGTCAAAACGGGCATAGGCCGAAGTATCGATAAAAGCTGGCAGGTGGTTGCTCAGATAGTCGACGGCTTCGGGCAGTAAGTCGTCGTCCAAACAATAGAACAAGTCACCTATCAGTGTCGAGTCTTGTCTGATAGAGTCAGCAAAGGCGTCGCATGTCTCTATGAGCTCTGTTATCTCTGTGCCTTCTGTGCCCTCAAACAACAGGAACGTCTTGTCCTTGATCTTCAGGTCAGCAAAGGCCAGTTTTGTAGTGCCGTCCTCATTCTTCGACGACGGCATCAGTTTGTTGATGTCCTCCTCAAGGTGAATCTGTGCAGCAAAATAGCCAAAGAAGACGAAAAAGCCAATCATCGACAGCCAGCAGACTGTTCGATGATTGCGGAAAAATCTATAAATAAGAATGAAAAAGTTCGTCATTTCTGCACAAATATCTTGAGTTGAGCCTTAACACATCATTATTGCGCAAAGATTTTGAGCTGAGCCTTCGCTATGAGTTCCTGACCAATACGGCTTTCGCCTGTTGCGATGGTCACGTTCCCGAAAACGAATCCAAACTCAATAACGGTATCAACCTTTTCATCCGTCCGTGGCCTCCTCTGACATTCAAAATGCTTCACTTCGCCAATGAGTCCTACTGTCGGAGTTTCCGTCTTCTGTCCCAAGCCCATCAGAGCGGAACATGATTGTGCAATGTGCTCTATCAGTCCCGTTTCCGACATGGTGCCATCGGGCAGTATGAAGTAGTTGTCAGCGCGGACGGTAAGGGAAGTGGCGGCATGGGTGTCGTCACTCGCCTCTATCTCGTCCACCATGATGAAGGGCTCACGCTGGGGAATCAGCCGTTTGATGTCTTCATCTTTCAGCTTCATGCTGGAATGTTCTGCTCAATATAGTCATACAAGTCGTTGAACGACTGAATCTTATGCAATTCAGCTACAGGGATGGTCACCTTGTAGTTCACCTGCAACAGAGCCACCATATCGACCAGACTCAGACTATCAAGACTTAATGTCTCCTTGATGTTAGCCTCAGGGGTGATGTCACTTACTTCTACTTCAAACTCGTCGGCGAGCAGTGCGTTGACCTGCTCAATAATTTCATTTCGTGTCATAATTTACTTTTTATCTTTTTACTTTATTACTTCTTTACTTTTTTACCTTTTTACCTTTATAAATTCTTGACTATCAATGTGGAGTTAGTTCCTCCGAAACCGAAGGAATTACTCAGGAACTGGTCGAAACCTATCTCTTTGGTCTCACCCAAAACGTTGATGCTACTGGTCTCTTCGTCAGGATTCTCGAAATTTACGCTGCCTGCAATGAAACCATTCTTCATCATCAGCATCGAATAGATGATTTCTGATGCGCCAGCCATCCACATCTCATGGCCTGTCTGGCTCTTGGTCGAAGTCACGGGGACCCTGTAGTCGCCAAAGGCTTGGGCAATGGCCATCGCCTCGCGGGCATCACCAATCTTCGTCGAGGTGGCATGGGCGTTTACATAGCCGATGTCACGAGGACTGACACCAGCATCCTTCAGACAGAGTTCCAAAGAACGGGCAGGTCCTGCCACATTGGGAGTAGATATGTGGTCTCCGTTGCCTGAGAACCCCCAACCTACGATTTCTGCTAAGATAGGAGCTCCACGGCGCACGGCACTCTCGTAGCTCTCAAGGATGACGGTTGCTGCACCACCTCCAGGAACCAGTCCATTACGATCGCGGTCGAAGGGGCGACTGGCCTTTGTAGCTTCGTCGTTCAAGGCAAAAGACTGGATGCCGTCGAACGATGCCACACCATACATATTTGCCTCCTGGGCACCGCCACAGACTATACACTCCTGCAAGCCGTTACGGATGAGCAGAGCACCAAGTCCTATAGACTGTGACCCACTGGCACAAGCCGCAGAGGCAGTCAGGTTAATACCCTTCAGATGGAACAGACAGGCCAGGTTCATGGTCACCGTCGAATTCATCGACTGGAAGATGGCACCGCTACCGCAGGCGGCCGTCGAACCTGCATTGCGGAACTTGTCAAGAGCTATCATCGTGGCTTCGGCCACAGAGTCGTTGCCATAGATGATGCCTACCTCATGCTGGTCAATATAATCCTGATCCAAACGGGCAGCCTGCAAGGCGTCTTTTGTTGCCATGTAGGCATATTGTGCCTCCTCTGGCATAAACTGCCGCTGGTTGCGTCCTATAAACGGTTTCAAATCGGGGCGCGGCACGTTAGCTGTAAACGGCGAGCGGAATCCCGCATCCACACGTTCCTGACTCATCACAATACCACTCTTTCCATCGTACAGGGACTGGCGTACCTCGTCGAGCGTAACGCCCAGACATGACCAAATTCCCATTCCCGTAATTACTACCCTATTCATTTACAATTTGACTTTTTACAATTTACAATTTATATTTCAATTGGGTTTATTTCCTATATTCTTGGTGTAGCATCTGCGACGCTTAATCATTTCTGGATGCAGGGGCTTCCATTGTGATAGTTCTCGCACGTTATTCTCCAGTTGAGGTCCTGTCTCTGCCCACCGGAAACCATATTTATTATAAATAGGTATAAGGTCTTCAAAGAACAACGCGTTCACGCCATACCCTTGCAGGTCTGGACGCACAGCAATGAGCAACATCTCGGCATTGTCCTCGCGTTTCCACTTTAATGCCTTCAGCAGGTGATACCAGCCAAACGGCCACAAGCTGCCATTGGCCTTACGCAAAGCCTGCGATAAACTGCCCATCGTAACTGCCACACCTACCACTTCGTCCTTTTCGTCTACAATGACAGGTATGAGTTGTTTGTCAATTACTGGCAGATACTTGTGCAGGAATAGATTAACCTGCTCGTCTGAGAGTTTGGTAAATCCGAACAACGGCTCGTAGGCTTCGTTCAGCAGGTCGAAAACCTTCTTGCCATATCCCTTATGATAAACCATATCGTCAGTCACCTTGATAACCTTCAGCCCCATCTGTTCCCTGCAGTATTGGGCCACACGTTGGTAGCGGGCAGGAATCTCTTCTGGTATATTGATACGTATCTGCACCCAGTCCACTTCTTTCTCCAATCCCAATTTTTCCATGTGACGGGGATAGTATTCTGGGTTGTAGATGGTATTGACAGAGCCCGTTAAGTGGAAGTCCTCAACGAGCATTCCTTCCTTGTCGAAGTCGGTGATGCCAAGTGGTCCCTGTAGTATGTCCATTCCCTGTTCTGCACCCCACTGGCTGACAGCGTCGATGAGAGCCCGGGACACTTCTATGTCATCCACGAACTCTATCATCGAGAAGCGCACGCTCTTAGTTCCCCAACTCTCATTGGCCTTTTTGTTGACGATGCCCACAATTCGACCTATAGGCGTCTCCTGAGAATAGGCCACAAAAGGTTGAACCAAGGAGAACTTCATTCCTGGGTTCTTCTTGGGGTCGAACAGACTGCGAACATCACTGTCCAAGTCGGGCACATACTGCGTCAGAGCTCCGTAAATCAATTTCGGCACTCTGACGAAGTCACACATATGACGTTTTGTTTCTACTTTGACAACATCAACTTTTTTCATTACTATAAAAAAGCTGCCGCCAGTCTAACACTCAGAAGGCGGCAGCTTTCATTTCCTTTATTTTTTGAAAGCTTTGTACCTTTAGGGTAAAGAGCTTTCAGTTTATGCAAACGGATTCTCCGTGGGATAGAAGTTGCCCTTCGGGAAGTTGTAGTCAATCTCATCCACGGGGATGCCCATGTACTTGAGAACCTCCCACAGATACTTACCCTGGTGACCGAACATCACAGCACAGTGGTGTGGGTAGTGCTTCTCGATGAGGACGTGACGGTAGAAGCGGCTCATGTTCTTGATGCCGAAGATACCGATAGAACCGAACGAGCGGGTAGCTACAGGAATAACCTCACCCTGGGCGATGTAAGCGCGGAGCTTAGTGTCAGCAGTAGACTGCAGACGATAAACAGTAGCCAGACCGGGCTGGATGTCACCTTCCAAGGTACCGTTAGTAACCTCAACAGGCAGAGCGCGGGCCATAATACGCTGGAAGCACATCTGGCAGTTGCAAACCTTAGAAGAAGCAGTGTTACCGCAGTGGAAGCCCATGAAGATTTCCTTGTCGGTGTAGGTGTCGCAAGCGAACTTCTTGCCCTTGATGCTCTCCTCGTACATATCCTGAGGAACGGTATTGTTGATGTCCAACAGGGTAACAGCATCCTGAGAGATGCAGGTGCCGATGTACTCTGACAGAGCGCCATAGATATCAACCTCACAAGCTACGGGAATACCGCGGCTGGTCAGACGGCTATTGACATAGCAGGGAACGAAGCCGAACATGGTCTGGAAAGCGGGCCAGCACTTGTTGGCCATAGCCACATACTTGCGGCTACCCTTGTGAGCCTCAATCCAGTCAGTCAGCGTCAGCTCATACTGAGCGAGCTTCGGGAGCACCTGAGGAATCTTGTTGCCATGACCGAGCTCAGCAGCCATATCCTTCACGACATCGTCGATGCGAGGATCGCCAGCATGCTTCTGGAAGGCCTCGAACAGGTCGAGCTCAGAGTTCTCCTCAATCTCAACGTCCAGATCATAGAGGGCGCGGATAGGAGCGTTACAAGCCAGGAAGTTGTTGGGGCGAGGACCGAAGCTAATGATCTTCAGGTTCTGCAGACCAACGATAGCGCGTGCAATGGGGATGAACTCATGAATCATCTCAGCGCACTGGGCAGCGTCGCCCACGGGCTCCTCGGGGATATAGGCACGGGTCTTGCGCAGGCTCAGAGCCTGGCTGGCGTTCAGCATACCACAGTAAGCATCGCCACGACCGTCAATCAAATCGTTCTGGGTCTCCTCAGCAGCAGCGCAGAACATTGTCGGGCCCTGGAACCAGTCAGCAATCATGGTCTCAGAAATCTCGGGACCGAAGTTACCAAGATATACTACAAGGGCGTTACATCCAGCTTTCTGGACATCGGCCAGTGCCTGCTGTGCGTGAATTTCACTCTCCACGATGCAGATGGGGCACTCATAGATGCCGTCCTTACCGAACTTCTTTTCATACTCAGCGATAACGGCCTTACGACGGTTAACAGCCAATGACTCGGGGAAACAGTCGCGGCTAACGGCGACGATTCCGATTTTCATTTCAGGAATGTTATTCATACTTAGTTATTGTATTAAAGTAATGTTTAGTTGTTTTACGGCCGCAAAGATACAAAGAAATATCCAAACTGCAAACAAAAGAACATATAAAAAAAGTTATAGAGTGATACTCTCTATGCGCAATTTCTGAATGCCGATGGGCACTTTTACTTCTACGACGTCGCCAACTTCCTTGTTCATCAGAGCCTGTGCAATGGGCGACTTGATGGAAATCTTGCCTTCTCGCAAATTAGCCTCATGGGGGCTAACAATCGTATAACTCATCGTAGCATTGTTACTTAGGTTAACCATTCCGACCTTCGAGAGCAGCCCAACTTTGTCGCTGCCAAGACGGTTCTTGTCAATAACTCTCGCGTGTTCCAAGACCTTTTGCATGAAGCGTATGCGCCCCAGCAACCTGCCCTGTTCACGCTTGGCGGCATGATATTCAAAATTCTCGCTGAGATCGCCCTTGTCACGGGCTTCGGCTATGGCATCCCTCACCTGAGGTAGTTCTACGCTTTCAAGCTGACAAAGCTCGGCTACGAGCTTATCGTAGCCTTCCTGCGACATAGATTCCATTGGGCATTAATCTTCGTCAAAGTCTTCCTCGTCGTCAAAACCGTTAAAGCCACGGCTGCGGGCAGTACCGTTACCGCCCCGTGGCTTTCCATTGAGTACATTACCGTCGTAGCCTTTAACTTCGCTACCGGTAAGCAGGTTTACCCTCTGAGGAATCGTGACTACCTTAATTTGAGGTATTTGATAAGTCTTCTTCATCATCATCGTTGATTATTTAGTGCTTTCGCACACTTTTCGGATGCAAAATTACAACTTTTCTTTTAATTATCGTGCATTTTTCCCAAAAAAATTCCAAAAAACAAATAATAAAGACAATTATTCCTATTTTGGCTGCATTGACTCAACAAAGAGGAAGGCTGACGTCTTCATCCAAAGCCCCACTAATAACCCATGAATATTCCCCCGAACAACCCATGATTATTATTAATAATGTGTAAAATCTGAGGAAAAATGTTTTAATCTCCAAGAAGAATTCGTACATTTGCGTTTTAAAAACGAAAATATGACTGAACTGATAACAACCCCAGAGGCAACGACGAAGCAGATGATATGGGAACGTAAGCTCCTGGACTTCTCGTTGCGCAACAACCTGCTGAACGCCAAAGTCGGCAGGAAGGTCATTCCTTTTAGCTCTTCCGAGATAGACCTTCTTGAAGACCGTCTTCAAGCCGGCGAGGACTATAACGTCACCCCTCAGCCTGGAACAACTGAACAGGAACTTCAAACGAGCTTGAAGTATATTTACCGAGCTGCTCGTACGTCGATGGAGGAGAATGGCGCCAACAGCCTGTTCCTGACGTTAGGCATGCTGGAATGGTACGAGACCGCCAAGAGCGAGCAACCCCGTCTGGCTCCCATCCTACTGCTACCCGTGGACATTGTACGCAGAAGTGGCAACCATTATATCATCCGTAAGCGCGACGAGGACATCATCCTAAACATCACGCTGGTAGAACTGCTGAAGCAGGGTTTTGACATTAACTTAGACGGTCTGAAGGACCTGCCGAAGGATGAGAGCGGCGTCGATGTGAAACTCATCTTCGACCAGGTTCGCAAGGCCATTGCCGAGCAGGACAGGTGGCGCGTCGTCGAGGAGTCGATGCTGGGACTCTTCTCCTTCAACAAGTTTGTGATGTGGAACGACATCCACACGAATGCCGACAAGCTGAGGGCAAACGTCATAGTGGCTTCGCTCATCGACAAACAAGACAAGCAGGAAGTGGTCAAGGATGCCGTTGACGCCAGGAGGATAGACAAGGAGAATGCGCCGATGGACTTTGCCATTCCTTTGGACGTAGATTCGTCGCAGATGGAAGCCATCGTGGAATCTGGTAGGGGACGGAGCTTCATTCTGCATGGTCCTCCAGGAACTGGTAAGTCGCAGACCATCACAAACATGATAGCCAATGCGCTGTATCAGGGCAAACGGGTGCTGTTCGTGGCAGAGAAGATGGCGGCGCTTTCAGTGGTTCAGTCGAGACTTGCCAAGATAAACCTCGCCCCGTTCTGCTTGGAGTTACACTCCAACAAAGCCACCAAGAAGCATTTCCTCGAGCAAATGGACGAAGTATTGAAGGTGACCAAGATCAAGTCGCCTGAGGAGTATGCCCAACGTTCAGCCGAACTCTTCAACGAGCGCAAGGAACTGATCAGTTACATGGAGGCTCTGCACCAGAAATCGTCGAACGGTCTGAGCCTTTACGACTGCATCTCGGAACACCTCTCCATCCAAGACGGCGACGACGAGACGCCATCGTCTGCCACTTTCCAGCTGCCGCCTAAGGAGCAGTTGACTGCCGACTTCATTGCCCGTTGCCGGGAACAGGTTGAACCTATCAACGCCATCCTCGAAATCGTAGGTCAGCCTAACCAGCATGCGCTCTTTGGTCTGGAGCCTATTGACAACCGTCAGGAGACACTAGATACCATCCGCACGCTGTTGCAGGAGTTCAAGGAACAGCACGAGAAGTTTGAGAGCCAAGCAGATAAGTGGTTCTTAGTACGCTGGATTGCCAAGTTGAAATATGCGATGGCAAGCAAGCGGATTACCAAGCAGACGAATGCGCTGACGATACAAGCAAAGACCGCCGATGATATCGTTGCCCATGCAGAACAATGGCTTGCAGGCTACCATACTGTCAGGGACTGGTATCATTGGGTGGACCAGAAGCGCGAACTGACCAAGATGGGGGCCGGTGCTGTGGTTGCGAAGCTAGAAGAAGGTGCCAAGCCTGATGTGGCGATGAACGGTTTCCTGAAAGCCATCTTCCGTTTCCTGATAGAAAGTGCCATTGATGAAAACGAACAGCTCAGGATGTTCAACGGACTGAAGTTCCGTCAGAAGATAGAAAAGTACAAGCGCGACACCGCCAGGTTCCAGGAACTCAGCAAGGAGGAACTTTACAGCAAACTGGCCTCCAGGGTTCCCTCCACGTCGGCAGCTATTGCCGAAGGGTCGGAAATCAGCATTTTGAAACGCAATATTGCCAACGGCGGAAGGGGAAACTCCATCCGCTCCATCATCGACAACACCCCCACTCTATTGCCACGACTATGTCCCTGTATGCTGATGAGTCCGATTTCCGTGGCTCAGTACATCGACTTGAATGCCGAGAAGTTCGACCTGGTCATTTTCGACGAGGCGTCACAGATGCCTACGAGTGAGGCCGTCGGAGCCATCGCCCGTGGCAAGGCACTCATCGTGGTCGGCGACAGCAAGCAGATGCCGCCCACCAGCTTCTTCTCTTCTAATCAGGTGGACGAAGAAGAGGCCGACATCGATGACATGGAAAGCATCCTCGACGACTGCATCACCCTCTCTCTCTGCGAACACCAGCTGAACTGGCACTATCGCAGCAAGCACGAGAGTCTGATTGCGTTCAGCAATTCCCAGTATTACGGCAACAACCTGCTGACCTTCCCTTCTGTCGACGACCACGTGGCGAAAGTGACGCTGGTTCCCGTGGATGGTGTTTACGACAAAGGCCGGACCAGGAGTAACCAGGAGGAATCGACTGCCATCGTGAACGAAATCCGGAGGAGGCTGGCCGACGAAGAACTACGGAAATATAGTATAGGTGTCGTCGCGTTCAGCAAAGTCCAGGGCGATTTGATAGAGGACGACCTGCTTGAAGCCCTCGACAAGAACCCGCAACTCAAGGAGATTGCAATGAACGGCAAGGAGCCTATCTTCGTCAAGAACCTTGAGAACGTCCAGGGCGACGAGCGCGACGTGATACTCTTCTCCATTGGCTATGGTGCAGACAAGGATGGCAAGGTGTCCATGAACTTCGGTCCGCTGAACAATGCCGGTGGCGAGCGCCGACTGAATGTCGCTGTCTCCCGTGCCCGCTATGAGATGATGGTATTCTCAACGTTAAAGGCCAGCCAGATAGACCTGAAGCGTTCCAATGCAAAGGGTGTGGAGGGTCTGAAGTTCTTCCTGGAATATGCCGAGACGGGCAAGTTGCCCACCATCCCCGGAGCTACCCAAAGCCAGACTTCCAACGTCATGGTGAAACAGATCTGTGATGCCTTAGAGCGTGAAGGGTATGTCACGGAGTCGTTCGTAGGCAGGTCGAACTTCAAGGTCGATATCGCCGTAGCCACCCGTGAGCACCCCGAGACCTTCGTCCTGGGCATACTCTGCGACGGCAAGACCTACTTCCAGACGAAGACTACACGAGACCGCGAAATTGTCCAGCCCAACGCCCTGCGCAATCTTAACTGGCGGGTCATGAGGGTCTATTCCATCGATTGGTACGAGAATCGTGACCGCACCTTAGACCAAATCCTGCAGGAACTGAAGTCTGCCGAGTCGGGCATGACGCACGAGGAACCTGCTGAGGAGAAGGCTGACTACGTCTTCGATGCCGACAAGATCAAGGAGTCGGGCATTACCGTTGACGATGCGCGCAACAAAGCCATGAAGTCCTATAAGGAATGTGGCATAGAGGCGACGAACTTCGACAAGGACAAGTTCGACCCCTACGACAGGAAGATTCTCACCATCATCAAGAAAATCCTGAAAGACGAACAACCCATCACGGAGAGCTACCTTTGCAAGCGCCTGGCAAAAGTCCTCGGCTTTGGTCACGCCGGGGCTAACATCCAGAGAGCCGTTTCCGCGGCTGCAGGCAGTCTGTACCAAGACCCTCTCTCCATCGACGGCGTCTATAGCTACTGGCTCGATGAACAAAGTGCCGACGGCTACAAATCATACCGTTCCCCATCGCCACGCACCATCACCGAAATACCTGCCGTAGAGATTGCTAACGCCATTCTGGAGGTTGTCGAGGAAGAGTTCTCCCTGCCGAAGGACAAGATTCCCACGATTGCCGCCAGGAAGTTAGGCTTCTCAAGTGCCGGCGCCAAGATCTGTGAGGTCATCAACAAGGTCATCGACCTGTTGGAGCGCAACGCCTCCATAGGCGTCTCGAATGACAAAGTCACGATTCAAAATTAAAAGAACAAAATAATAAAAGAATAAAAAATAAACAAACACCTTATATATTATGTTACGACTTATTGCAGATAGCGGAAGCACCAAAACCGACTGGACACTTCTTGTCACCACCAACCCCATGATGTCCTTTGAAGTACTGGCAACCTTCAAGACTCAGGGCATCACCCCCATCCATCAGTCGCCAGCTGACATCCGGCAGATTCTGTGCAACGAGCTCCTACCCCAGCTCTCGACCTTCCCACGGGCCAAGCTCGCCAACTCCATGATTCTTGACAACGACCTCATGCAGCACATCGAATTATACTTCTACGGCAGCGGCTGTACACCAGCCCACGTCCCCGTCATGAAGCAAGTGCTCAGCGAGGTCATGTCGCCCAAGAGCGTCGAGGTCTATAGCGACCTCATGGCAGCAGCCCGTTCACTCTGTCAGCACGAGGCAGGCATAGCCTGCATTCTGGGCACCGGAGCCAACAGCTGCCTCTACGACGGCAACGACATCGTGAAGAACACGCCCGCCCTGGGCTACATCCTGGGTGACGAAGGCAGCGGCAGCGTCCTGGGACGCTTGTTCCTCAACGCCATTTTCAAGAACCCCAAGCTGGAGACACTCCGCGACGAATACCTGACGGAGGCCAAACTCACTCAGGCCGACATCATCCGTAAGGTTTACAGCGAACCAATGGCCAACCGTTTCCTGGCCACCACTTCAACCTTCATCATCAAGCACTTGGAGAACCCTGTGATTCGCCAGATGGTCATCGACAATTTCCGCCACTTCTTCCGCAGCAACACCGAGCCCTACGGCCGCAAGGACCTGCCCGTCCACTTCGTCGGCTCTATGGCTTTCCACTACCGCCCGCAGCTAGAGGAGGCTGCCCGCCAGGAGGGCTACACCATCGGCCACACCCTCCAGAGTCCCATGGAAGGCTTGATCACCTACCACTCCCAAGCCTGATAAAACTCAAATCACTGACGTTTCCTGATTAGGCTTGACTGTCACACGGTAATTTCAAACCCAACCTAACAACCTACCATGATTCTTCAGAAGCCCTTTATTTACAGGGACTGAGGCATGGTAGGTTCATCGCTAAAGACCTACTATCCAACCTACCATCGAACCTAACATCCCTCCTCCATCAGCCATCGTTAGTGTCTGACTTCTTCCATCAGGCATCTTCAGTGTCTGCCTTGTTCCATCAGACATCGTTAGTGCCACCTGTCCCCTGATATCAACTACCACCTGACCTACCATAAAGCCTTACAGCATAAACGAAACGGTCAGCTGCCATCATAACTTTCCTACAAGCAACTCCTCTGCCATCACCTTCACTCGCTGTTCTGTGATAGACTCTTCTGACGAGTACAGCGCCTGCGTCTGCGGACTGTTCATCACCAGTCCTGCAGCATCCCTCGGCTCAATATCATATTCCGACACCAGATAGGCCGCAAGATCAGCCATTAGGTCCTCAAATTTTAAATACCTCTCTTCCATATCCTTATTCTTTGATTAGTTCTTTCAATGCCTTATTCGTGCAGAAGCAATACTGCACATATTTGCTCCCAAACTGGGACACATGCTCAGCAAAGTCGAGCAATGCCTCAGTATCCAGATAGCGTGGTCCATACTTCTGCTTGTGTCGCTCAATCTCCTTATCCACAAAAGCATCTGCCACAGGACCAATCACGATATCATAGTCGTGAGTGAATGTCTCGTCAATACGATTCAGAATGATGAACTTCGACCACTCTGCACTAAAACCCTTAAATTCCTTCACCTTTAGCTTATGCCCCTGTGTCTTGGTGGGATAATACAAGAACGGAGTGACTACTGGCTCACCACCGTCTCTACTAGCTCTGCGTTTGGCCATCAGGTAAGCACGCTGCCATTGTGGTGTCAAGTAGAACCCACGGCCAAAGTCATTCTTCGACTGGCACTTCTTCAGGTTAGGCGTCACTATCTCGACGTTGCTGCCATGCAATAGTCTCATACAGCCTTCCTGTATTTCTCGCGATTCCTATTACACACCTTATCGAGATCACTCAACAATGTCTCGCGTGGCAAGGTCTGCTCGTAGGCATAGTTCTCTTCAAGAAACTGAATGCCCTTGTATACAAGCAGATAGCGGTAGGCATCGGCAAACGCCATCTTCTTGCTATGGGCATACCACATCACGCCAATTGTCACAAAGCGCACACGCTCCACTCGCTTCTCGTCAGGTTCCTTCATACCCATCACCTGGATACTGATTTTCTCACCCATCGCATCCATCAGCAGGGAAGCATCCTCAAACGAGATATGCGTCTGCCCCTTCTCTATCTTGCTGATGCTGCTTTTAG
>JAEEVT010000042.1 GCA_016291005.1 Prevotella sp.
CCTGAAACGTCCAAACTTTTTCCAGACTTTTTCTGCAGATTGTTTTTATGTGATCATGGGGTCGGTTCTACTGATCATTTTTCTGCGTTGAAAATTTGGATGTTCGAGAATAAGTTCGTATCTTTGCTTTCGCATTTGAAAACAATTGAACCAATGGAAGTGCACAGGGAGTCAAGAACAATGTGTAATACAGAAACTTCAAAAGTGATCAGTAGAACCGACCCCGTGATGGATAGAAGAATATGGCATACAATCTTGATAAAAGAACCAGCAGAATTGGTGGGAAAGCGGCAAAAACCGTATTCAATATTGGTGCGGCATTAGTCGGATATGCTCTTGGGCTACATTCTTCCTCTAAGAGGCCTAAATTGTCAGGTGTTAGAAGAAAAGGCCTAAGAGATGGTAGTTAAAGCAACTTTACGAACTATTTTTGATTGTTTTCTACAAATTTTCTTCAAAATGTTTGTGGCTTCTTAGAAATCTCTTTATTTTTGCAAATAAATATAAACAAAACAATTATGGATAAATATAAAACAGGAGATTTCGTCAAACACAACAAACAATTGTGTGTAATTGAAAAGTTAGAGGATGGCATAGCATTTCTTAGTGATGGTCATAAAGTTGATTGCATTAGGCTTGAGCCAGTAAGAATAGGAAGCCCATTGGATAAGGCTATTACGCTGGTCAATGAAACAATAAGGTATATACCAGGTTCTATAAAAATAGACCATGCATACAATTATTATTTAGACTGCCGTCTTTTGGGAGGTAAAACAATCAGGGATGTTTTGGATAAAAATCCTCAAATACAATATCTACACCATTTGCAGGATTGGCTTGCTAATAATGCAGAAGGTTTTCTCTTAAAGAATTATAATAGAAGCATTTAGTTTCAATCTAATAGTGTAAACAATATCGAAGATAAAGATTATAAAACAAACTGTTATGGAAAAAGATTTAATACTTCAGAATCTCTGTGATGCCTTTGAAGTTTTGAAGGATTCATGGGACAGTAAGAGTGATGCTATTTGTAAATGTATTGGTGAGACTTCAAAATATGATATGTCAACAGCGCTTGACATGTGGCTCTATTTATTACAAAGCCTTAAGAGAGAATGGAAAAGTGATAATGATAAAGAAATGGTATGGAAGGTCTGGTTTAGAATAGACGATTCTTATGATTCTAGTAGCGAAACGGCTTATTATATATATCCAGTATTAATAAGAAAACGAGACTTGTATAGTATATTATATGGTGAAATATTGGTAAAAGACGATTATGGCCAGACATCTTTTTTAACATATTGTTTTGCATGGATGCTAAAAGAAAAAAATCCAAACTTAATAATAGACATCCTTCGTCTTTACAACAATAATCTCCATAATGGAGATTTTCCGATTGGTACTTTCATGAGAAAAAGTGTTGAAGCCTTTAATGATATTAAACGCCACTATGAAATTAAAGTTCCAGATGATAATAAAGAAGTAATGATGTCTTTTCTTGAAAACATTAAAGATAGAAAAGAGCGTGCAGAATTTATGGTAGCAATTCTTTCTTTATAACGATAATGCACTGAATGCTATTTGTAACAGCATTTCAACAGAGCATCAATATCATTAATAGGTGATAGTCTTGATAAATTAAAAAGGAATAAGTTTTTATGATTTCTGAAAAAGATATTGTATTTCGCTGTATGAGGTTTAATGACCCCAATTTTGAACAGCAACTCTCATTTTTTGGATGGGAAGATAGTATAGAACATTCCTTATTTAACTATATTGAAGGATACAAATACGCGGCAACTGCTGTATATGATGCATATAAGGAAGCTGCATCTACGCACAGTATTGAAAAACAAGATACCATCTGCTATCCACTGGTGTTTTTGTATAGACACATTACAGAATTATATTTGAAATACATCTATATAGTTTTGCTTAAACCAGATGAAGAGCAATTTAGGAATTATATTAATTGTGGCCATAAACTGAATGATTTATGGAGAGGTATTAAAGACACAATTGTTTCCCTTGGAGACAGAGTTAGTGAAAACGTTAACATAGCTGCCATTGAGAAATATATCAATGAAATTAGTGAAAATGACTATAATTCGTTTAATTATCGATATCCAGTAACAAAAAATGCTACTCTGGTGCATTCATCCCCTAAGTACTTGGACATAGACAACCTTGAAAGTCACATGAAAATGTTTTTTGAGTACTTAGATAGTGTTCTTTATAATGTCAAAGATCAATGGGTTGATGACGAATTCAATGAAGAGTTTAATAATGTCTTTAACCATGAACTCGTAGCCACACTCCCCTTCATTAAGAAATTGTTTCTTTATTTACAAGACAGGGATGAGAAAAAGAAAATCAATAAAAGAAGCCATACGAAGACAACAGCTTGGTTGGAAATGTCCGACATAGAAGACATAAGTTTAGAAGAAAGAGACGTGGAATATCGTATGCTAAAAGGTTTGACAGAAAATCAAAAAACACTACTTATTATTTTATATTGGGCAGGGAAAACGTTAAAATTACAGAATTTAGCATCATCAAAAGAAGAGCGGAAACGGGATATTTATAAGATTCTATTTAATGCTTGTAATTCAGATGTGGCATTTGACAATAATGTTTCTCCTTATAAAAATAATGTCTTATATGACATAACTTTCGGTTCACTCAAAACAATTGAATATATGCAAAACATACTGAAAGAATTTGAAATAGATTATGCCCAAAATATTAAGGAAACTATTCCTGATACAACAGCAAATCCATTGGATCTGAATAAAGAATAGCTGCTGAGAAAAAAATATTTAAGACCCAAATAGTGTAGTAAAACGAAAACCAATATGATACAATCCACAATTCAGAATATCAACTTTTCTTTTATTGCTGAGGCGAAAAACTCTCCGGCCTTGTTGGCAGATATGGCTGCGATGGAGAAATATATGTCAGAAAGCTATAGCGGGCGAATCATTGTAGAGCTTTTGCAGAATGCTGATGATGCCCATTCGTCGAGAGTTTATATCACGGAGCAGGGCGGTAACGTAATCTTTGCCAACAACGGACGGCCATTCAACGATGCTGACGTGATGGCAATCTCACGTTCAGGAGCCAGCGAGAAGAAGCGGGGTGAGACAATAGGATATCGTGGAATTGGTTTTAAGAGTACGTCGTTTCTTTCATCGGAAATTATTATCTATTCCAATGAGACGGCTTTCAGCTTTTCGAAAGCAAAGACTGCAGAGGCTCTCGGTGTGGACGAAGAGCATGTTCCAACAATTCGTATACCGTTCTTGGTGGATGCATCACCCTATATGGATGTTATAGAAGAACTGACGGATAATGGCCATACTACTATCTTTATTTTTAAGTCGTCGAATAAGAAAATATTGCAAGAAGAAATTGAGTCGCTGAGTGCCGATCTGATGCTTTTCTTGCGTCATCTAAAGGAGATAGAGACTTCGAACATGGGCGAGGACAAACTGCTTCGTGTGGTCAGAAAAACCAAGGATTGGGGACAAGAGATTACCATCGACAAGAATAAATGGGGAATGGTGGATGATTGCTTGGCGTTCAAAATGGAAGACGACGTTTTTGTAAAGTGTGAGGCAGACGAGGCAGTCTATTACACATTTTTGCCAACCTACGATAAAGCGCCTTTCCCATTTAAGATGAATGGTGACTTCTCTACAGACCCATCGAGAAAGCATATTCGCCAAGACGAAACTACACAAAAGACCCTAAGGGTATTAGCCAAGGCTGTTGCGAATGTTATTGATAAGGCTTTTAAGGAACCGAAGCCCGTCTATCGCAATCTGCTTCAGATAATTACTGATGGAACTTCGTTCAGTACAATCAATATGCAGTTGAAGAAGTATCTGAAAGAGTTGCTGAGCGATAAAAAAATGCTGAGGTTTAACAATGGGACTGTAGGACGACTTTCTGACTATAAATGTTTCCCTGTTGGCTTTGAAGGTAGCGTGGCAAATATCGTTAGAAGGGAATCAGAGACTATCCGTAATCATAGCCTTGCACCGGAGGTTTACGAGAATCTGAATGGCGTAGAGGAATTCATAAGCACATATAGTGAATCAGTATTTAGCTCACAAGACATTGCTGATGTGTTGCAAGATGAAACTTTGGTGGCTAACCTGTCAGAGTACGCTTATTCTTATCTGTTGGGTAAGACGGTTCAAGCCTATAATCGCAGTAAGCTGATGTCTACCAATGACGTTGATGTATCAGAAATACTAATCAAGGATGAAGGTGGTGAGGTGATACCGTTGAGCCAAAGCAATATGAATTCAAAGGACATCAGCGAACTATTGCAAGAGAACGACAGCAACCAAGCGCTGACAAATGTCGGACTGAAAGCATTCACTCAGGAACTTGGACTGGAATACAAGGAGGAAGAGGGCTTCAAGTCGTTCCTTAATGGCTTACAAGACGAGGAGCCAGAAGAAGAAAAAGAGCCAGATTTACCTGTATTCTCACCAAAGGCAGTGTTTAAGGCTTCTAAGCCCATCATCCCCAGATGGCGATCAGCAGAGAATGCCTGTGTAGAGATAGAGAAATTCTTAGGTAACGAAGCACGTGATGTAAGTACTCAAAATCTTGGCTATGATGTGGAGAGTACCACACCAACAGGTGAGAAACGATATATAGAGGTAAAGTCTGTTTCCAAATCCGATAGGTCTTTCTCACTTACCAACAATGAATATACGGCTGCCCATCAATATAGTGATGCTTACTATATCTGTCTGCTACATCATGGCGATGAAAAATCGAAAGCCATATATATACAGAATCCTCTTGCCAAACTGCATCTTGAAAAGAGAATCAGACAATGGGAGTGGTATTGCGAGGAGTATCAAGGGGAGGAAATCGAAATAGAGTATTGAAATCTCCAACTATATCGAAATCATGGGGACGGTTCTGCTGATCCATTTTACCAGAGTTATTCGGAGGCATGATGTCTGTATCAACAAGCAATAGAACCTGCAATAAAACGTTATTGGAGATATGGCAAAAAAGGAAAACAACGAATTAGAGAAAAGGAATCAAGCATTCTTGATTTACCAAGATGAAAACGGAATAGCTCGGGTCAATGTTCGATTCGAGGGTGAGGATGTGTGGCTGCTTCAGGAACAGTTGATGGAGTTGTTTGATGCTTCACGACAGGACGTAAGTTATCACATCAATCAAAAATATGATGAGGGTGAACAGGATCCAAATCGAACTCGCAAAATTTTTTTGATAGTTCGTCAAAAGGGCAACAGAAATCATAGGGAAGGGCTCTGAAGCAATCCGAAACAATTGATTATCTTTGACTTCGAAATATAGCTGAAAGATGTCGGATGTATGAGGTCTGATGGCTGATGGAGGAGGGATGGGGCTAATTCTATGTAAGATGGAAGATAAAAACTTTTTGTCTATAACGTAACATTTTCGTTTTTTACATACTTATATTAAAAACATATCGTAACTTTGCAAACGAAATATGAACATGGCAGACGAAATTAAAAACAATAATTCATTGACGAATCAAGAGACTTTTGTTGGTGAGATTCGGACAATCATTGACAAAGCGCGTTCAGCTGCGATTCGCAGCGTGGATTTCAGTCGTGTACAGATGTACTGGAACATAGGCAGGCGTATAGTGGAAGAAGAGCAGCACGGAAAGGAACGGGCCGACTATGGCACGTATCTGATCAAGAATCTTGCAAAAGAGTTGGAACCTGAATATGGTAGTGGGTTTGGTGTCAGACAATTGGAAAGAGCACGACAATTTTATAGGGTATATCCAATTGCGTCCACAGTGCGGTCGCAATTGAATTGGAGTCAATATCGAATGTTGATTCAGATTGATGACCCAGATAAACGGGAGTATTATGAATTGGAATCCGTAAATAATGGATGGACTGCCAGAGAGACTGAGCGACAAATCAATTCCATGTTGTACGAGAGGCTTTTGCTCAGTAATGACAAAGACTTGGTATTGGCTGTGGCCCGTAATCAGAGAATTCCAGAATCGCCCACGGAAGTAATCAAAGACCCGATGGTGTTGGAGTTTCTGGGATTGGAACGAAAGGCGGCATACTACGAAAAGGATTTGGAGAGTGCCATTATCTCTCATATTGCTGAGTTCTTGCTTGAAATGGGAAAAGGCTTCTCATTCGTAGCCAGACAGAAGCGCATTCTGTTGGAAGATGATGAGTTCTTTGCAGACTTGGTGTTCTATAACCGTTTGCTTCGCTGCTTCGTCGTGGTAGAACTAAAGACCGGTAAACTGACACATCAGGACTTAGGGCAATTGCAGATGTATGTGAATTATTATGATCGTTGCGAGAAACAGGAAGACGAGAATCCGACCATCGGCATTCTGCTTTGCTCAGACAAGAATGACACGGTAGTAAAGATGGCTCTGCCCGAAGATAATTCCACGATATTAGCCAGTAAGTATCAACTGTATCTGCCAACAACAGAACAGCTGATTAAAGAGATTGACGAGGTAAAGTTTGGGGAATATCGTGGAGTATGATATTATTCCAAGGATCAAGGCTCTGGCACTGACGATGTCTGATGGAAGAAGGCTGATGGTTGGATGGTAGAGAAAAAAAGCTTCCCGTCTGGGAAGCCTTTTTCATTATTCACTATTCATTATTCATTAGCGAAGCGCATCTCTCCTTACTTCTGCATCGAGACGGGGATTGCGAGGCGGGCTTGCATGGCCCTCGTTGAACTCGAACTCGATCTTCCAGTCGCCCTGGGCGGTCACGTGGTAGGGAACGGCATAGGACTGCTGCTCCAGGTTCTCCAGGCCGCAGCCGGAGGAGGGCTCCAGCGGGCTGACCTCGTTTGCCACCTCGTTGTTAAGTTCGTCACTGCATGCGGTGAAACCGAATGTGAAAATACCTGCGGTAAGAATGCTCATGAGCACCTGCTTTACCATAACTGAATTCTTCTTCATAATGAGTAATTTTTTTAAAGTTGTTATTATTAAATTTTGAATTTTTCGATTTTACTTTTTGTCTTTCAACGATGCAAAATTATGGCAAAAAACAGCACGCTCCAACAATTCTTCTGTTTTTTGCCTCAAGTCCTTGCGACAACCATGGGAATATTGCGACAGACCTGAGGAACCCTCTCCATATCTGTCGCAAAGGGGCTAAAAAAGTAAGCTCAGAAGGCCAAGGTCATGTCATGATACACCAGCGAAAACCCATGATACATGGCGTAATGCTTATCTCACGGAATCTTGTTACCTTTGTAGCCAGAATAGAAAAAACCATAGAACAAATGAAATCATTACTCACAACCCTAATTCTTATGTACGGTCTCTGCGGAACTGTTGTTGCCGCAGAAGTGACGTCGCCCGACGGCAGACTGTCAGCCAAAACGAACGGAAATACCATCATTGTCAGTTGGGGAGGACTGCAAGCCTTGGAGCTGACAGACTTGAACATCACCCAAGCCCCATCATCCACCAATCCTTTTGTGTTTGTCAAGAAGGTGACAGACGACTACCAGATGCTGACAGGCAAAAGGAAACATTGCCACAACGAGGCCAACGAATATGCCGCTTCAGCAGGAAAAGGCGTCCGACTGGTGCTGAGAATGTATAACGATGGCGTGGCGCTGCGGTATGAGGGCCTACCCTCAACCCCTCCCCAAGGGAAGGGAGAAGCGACCCAGGTAGGCTACCGTATTAAAGAAGGTACGCGGCGCTGGATGCAGCAGTGGGCAGAGTCGTACGAGGGATTCTTCCCACAGGAAACGACGTATAAGGTGAAGCCAGTACCGTCGTTCAGCGGTACATTTAAATCGGCCGAGGGTTGGAACAACCGCTGGGGCTATCCGGCACTCATAGAGGCGCAAAAGGGCGTCTTTGTGCTGATTAGCGAGGCAAACATAGAGCGAGGGCAGAGCGCCTCGTGCCTTTATAACGACGGGGAGGTGTTCCGCGTGGTGGAGGCAGAGCGTGTCGCTGGGGAGGCCTCCCCCCAATCTCTCCCAGGGATGGGAGTGACGCCGTGGCGCGTGGCCATCATCGGTACGTTGAAGGATGTGGTGGAGTCGACGTTAGTGACTGACGTCAGCGAGCCAAGCCGGATAGAGGACACCAGTTGGATAGAGCCAGGTGTGGTGTCGTGGATTTACTGGGCTTACAACCACGGCTCGAACGACTATAACATCATCAAGCAGTATGTGGACATGGCCGTGACGCTTCGTCTGCCCTACGTACTGATAGATGCCGAGTGGGACGAGATGCGTGACGGCAAGACCATTGAGGATGCTGTCGGCTATGCCAAGTCGAAGGGCATCAAACCGCTTATCTGGTATAACTCCAGCGTGGGATGGATAGACGGCGCTCCAGGTCCGAAGTTCCGTCTGAACAAGCCCGAAGACAGGGAAAAGGAGTTTGCCTGGTGCGAGAAGATTGGCGTTGCTGGTGTGAAGATAGACTTCTTCTCAGGCGACAACCAAAAGAATATGGACTACTGCATAGACCTCTTGGAGTGTGCCGCCCGCCACCATCTGCTGGTTAACTTCCACGGCGCACCCATCCCCCGTGGCTGGCAGCGCACCTATCCTAACCTCATGTCAACGGAGGGTGTCTATGGCGCCGAGTGGTATAATAACGTTCCTACGTTTACCGATAAGGCCGCCAGGCATAATGCCACCCTGCCCTTTACCCGCAACGTCATCGGACCTATGGACTACACCCCCTGCACCTTCAGCGACTCGCAGCATCCGCACATCACGACGAATGCCCATGAACTGGCTCTGACGGTGCTTTTCGAGAGTGGCCTGCAACATCTGGCAGACAAGCCCGAAAGCTACCTGTCACAACCCAAGGAGGTACAGCAGTTCCTGACGGAGCTGCCCAGCACATGGGACGAGACGCGCTTTGTCAGCGGATATCCTGGCGAGTGGGTGGTGATGGCACGCAGGAAGGGTTCGACGTGGTATGTGGCTGGCATCAATGGCCAGGACACAGAGAATGCATTACTGGCGAATCTCGACTTCATCAATCCTGACGGCAAGACACCAGTAGAGACGATGATCTTTATGGATGGTGACGGCACAGGAGAAGCTGGCGAATATGGAAAGAACGCATGGAGCATCATGCGCAATCCTTCTTTAGCAAACGGTTTTAAATGTCGTCCACGTGGCGGATTTGTATTGGTGGTGCGCCCAAAAGCCGATACATTGCCTTTTGTCTATAACGTGGAAAATACAGGGGCTTCCTTCCCTAAGCCCGACATGCCTGCCGCCAAAGACCTGCCCATACAGCACGGACTGCCCGATGCCCTGAAGGGTGTCAACAGCTTTGCCGACTGGGGCAAGCGCCGCAGCGACATCGCCCACATGATACAGCACTATGGCATCGGCGAGAAACCTGTCGTCAGCAAGGAACAGGTCAAGGCCCGCATGGAGGGCGACACGGCATTAGTCGTGGACGTCACCGTAAACGGCGAGACGCTGACCCTGCGCTCCGTCATCCGCTATCCCAAAACGGGAACGGCTCCATACCCCCTGATGATTGGCACCAGCATGATGTCGCTGCCCAGACAACTTTTTAATGACAGGCCGATAGCCATCATGAACTTCCGTGAGAAGCAGGTCAACGACTATGGACAATGGGGTCCGCACCATGAGCGTAGCGAACATCCGTTTGACAAGTTGTATCCCCAGCTGAAGGACAATGGCGCCTATAGCGAGTGGGCATGGGGCTTGAGCCGACTGATTGACGGTCTGGAGCAGTTAGGCCCAGAGGTGACGAAGATTGATACCCGTCATATTGGTGTCACGGGGTGCTCGTATGCTGGTAAGATGGCACTCTATTGTGGTGCCTTCGACGAGCGCATCGCCCTGACCATCGCCCAGGAACCTGGTGGCGGAGGAGCTGCAGCCTGGCGTAAGTCGCACGAATCGACAGAGAAGGTGGAAGACATCGACAAGACCGACTACCACTGGTTCTTGGAAAGTCAGAAGGACAATTTCCAGGGCGACTCCGTCTATCGTCTGCCCTATGACCAGCACGAACTCTGTGCTATGGTCTGTCCACGAGCCTTGCTGCTACTGGGTAACCCTGACTATCCCTGGCTCTCCGACCCTGCTATGGAAGTTTCCGCCAAGGCTGCCGTCAAGGTATGGCAGAACTTCGGCATCGGCGACCGCATGGACTGGAGCATCGTTGGCGGACATGGCCACTGCATGCTGCCCGAGAGCCAGTACCCGATAGTGCAATCCTTCATAGACCGTTTCCTTTTAGGACGGTCCCAATGACTTTCAATTTTCGAAAAGTTTTACACACATTAAACCTAAGCTCTTTGTCTTCGTCTAAGGAAAGACGATGAACCTAATAATAGTAGTCAACTAATCCCAAACAACGTACAACGTGAAAAAACTATTTGTCCTGTTATCTCTATTTGTGTCTATGCCATTGATGGCACAGCAGCATAAGCTATGGTACACACAACCGGCCCGTCACTGGTTAGAAGCATTGCCTGTGGGCAACAGCCAGATGGGCGCAATGGTCTATGGCGGCACCGAGACAGAAGAAATCCAACTGAACGAAGAAACCTTCTGGAGTGGTTCACCGCATGACAACAATAGCCTCACGGCACGTGACCACCTGCAGGAGGTGCGCGACCTGATCTTTGCCGGACGCGAGGAAGAGGCACACAAGGTGCTCGACCAGCATTTCTTCCGTGGTCCTCACGGTATGCGCTTCCTACCGTTAGGCAGCATCAAACTGAAACTCGGTCATCAGGAAGTCAGCCAGTATCGCCGAGAACTGAACATCGGCGACGCCGTCAGCAACACCTCTTATATATATAAAGGTGTCAAGTACGAACGGACGGTCTTCGCCTCCCTACCCGACCACGCCATCATTGTCCGGCTGACTGCCAGCAAGCCTGGCGCCCTGTCGTTTGACGTAAACTTCAACAGTCAGTTGCAGGCGAAGGTATTTACGGTTTCCAGCCATGAAGGTATCAGCGGCGAGGTCAACGAACTTGCTGCCGTTGTCGATGGTGTGGAACAGGAAGGCATCCAGGCAGGGCTAAAAGCCGAATGTCGTATTATGGCAGAGGCTGACGGCAAAGTGGAACGTGGGGCTGAAAAACTCATCGTCACCAATGCCACTACCGCCATGCTCTATATCACAGCCGCCACCAACTTTGTGAACTATCACGATGTCAGCGGCAATCCTGTGAAGAAGAACAACCAGACATTATCCGCCCTGAAAGGCAAACCCTATCAGCTGCTGCTGACCAATCACGTCAAGAAATACCAGGAGCAATACAACCGCGTGACGCTGAACCTGCCAAAAACGGCTAACTCCAGTTTACCCACGGACCAGCGTTTGGTCGCCTTCAGTGAAAGCACAGGCTCAATGGGAAATGGGCAATCTCTTGACCTTGACATGGTGTCGTTAATGATGCAGTATGGCCGTTACCTGCTTATCTCGTCGAGTCAGCCTGGTGGTCAGGCCGCCAATCTACAGGGCGTATGGAACGATAAGATAAACGCTCCGTGGGACTCGAAATACACCATTAACATCAATGCTGAGATGAACTACTGGCCGTCGATGGTAGGCAATCTTGTGGAATGTCAGGAGCCACTGTTGACGATGATTCGCGATCTCAGCGAGACTGGTGCCAAGACGGCAGAGGTGATGTACGGCTGCAAAGGCTGGGTGGCTCATCACAATACCGACCTGTGGCGCGTTGCCGGTCCTATCGACGGTACCACATGGGGCATGTTCCCAACAGGCGGTGCCTGGTTGACAACACATATCTGGCAGCAGTACCTCTTTACAGGTGATAAAAAACTGCTGGAACAGTACTTCCCCGTGATGAAGGGTGCCGCCGACTTCCTCATCGACATGATGCGCATCCAGCCGGAATACGGCTGGTTAGTCACCGTGCCGACTGTGTCTCCCGAACATGGCCCCATGGGTAAGCAGACTACTGTCACCGCTGGTTCCACGATGGACAACCAAATCGTCTTCGACGTACTCTCTGCTACCATCCAAGCCGCCAAAGTCCTCGGCAAAGATGATTTTCAATTTTCAATTTACAATTCTCAATTATCCCAGCTTCCTCCCATGCAGATAGGTCGTCATGGCCAGTTGCAGGAATGGCTGTGGGACGGTGATAACCCCAACGACGAGCACCGTCATATCTCACACCTCTATGGTCTATATCCCTCGAACCAGATTTCACCGTTTACGCATCCCGAATTGCATGCCGCCGCTGCTACTACGCTGAAACAGCGTGGCGACCAGGCAACGGGCTGGAGCCTGGGCTGGAAGACGAACTTCTGGGCACGTATGCTCGACGGCAACCACGCCTTCCAGATTATCAAGAACATGCTGAAGTTGTTACCTGACGACTCAAAGATGCGTGAATATCCCAACGGTCGTACCTATCCCAATCTCTTCGATGCCCATCCGCCGTTCCAGATTGATGGTAACTTCGGCGTTTCCGCTGGCATCTGCGAGATGTTGCTCCAGAGCCACGATGGGGCTGTGCATTTGTTGCCCGCCTTGCCCAACGACTGGAAGCAGGGCAACGTCAAGGGTTTGCGAGCCCGTGGCGGATTCATCGTCGACGAGCAATGGAGCAACAGCAAGCTCAGCACCGCCACCATCCGTTCTACCATCGGTGGCACCCTGCGTCTGCGCTCATATACTCCGCTGAAGGGTAAGGGTCTGCGTCCTGCCAAAGGCGATTGTCCCAACTTCCTCTTTGCTCCCGCCGACATCAAGACGCCCCTCGTTTCTCCCGAACTGAAACAGTCCGCACCGACAAGTTTTCCCCGTCGGAATGTCTACGAATATGACTTAGACACCACTTCTGGAAAAACCTATACCATCACAAAACAATGAGAATACGATTCACAATACTTGCCCTAACCGTCTGTCTGGCTGTTATGGCTCAGCAAGCAAAGGTGGAATTTTTGACTCCCACCATCGTACATGTTGTAAAAGGCAACCCCACCAAAAGTCTTGTTGTCATTGCGAAACCAGAAACTGTTGCCGTAACGCAGACGGGCAACACGTGGAAGAGCAGTGAGCTGACTGTTAAACTGAATCCAGAAACCCAAAGCCTGACGTTTATGACAAACAAGGGCAAGGTACTCCTCAGGGAGCAGGGCTGGAGTCTCATTAGGAAGAACCTTGATGAGTTTGAGGTCTCCCAGACTTTCGCGCTTGACAAGGATGAGGCCATCTACGGCTTAGGCACCATCCAGAACGGCAAGATGAACCGCCGTGGCGAGAAGAAACGCATGGAGCAGTCTAACCTGGAGGACTTTCAGAACTTGCTGCAGAGCATCAAGGGCTGGGGACTCTATTGGGAGAACTACTCACCAACGATGTTTGAGGACAATGCTCAGGGAATGACGTTTACCTCTGAGGCTGGTCAGGGCATTGACTATTACTTCATGTATGGCGGCAGTGCTGACGGCATTATCGCCCAGATGCGTTACTTAACAGGCGACGTGCCGATGTTCCCACTGTGGACTTACGGTTTCTGGCAGTCGAAGGAGCGCTACAAGACTGCTGCCGAAACAGAGTCCATCGTTGACAAATACCGTGAACTGCAGGTACCATTGGATGGTATCATCCAGGATTGGCAGTACTGGGGTTCCAACTATCTTTGGAACGCTATGGACTTCCTCTCCGAAGACTTTGCCAATGGCAAGCAACTGATAGAAAATGTACATAAGAAGCATGCCCACTTTATGATTAGTATATGGGCCAGTTTCGGTCCCCAGACACAGCAGTTCCGTGAGCTCAACGAGAAAGGGCTGCTGATGCCTTTCCAGACGTGGCCTCAGAGTGGACTGTCGCACATCTGGCCGCCACGCATGGACTATCCCTCTGGCGTCAAGGTCTATGACGCTTTCAGTCCTGTGGCACGCGACATCTATTGGAAATACCTGAAGACACTTTACGACTACGGCACCGATGCCTGGTGGATGGACTCCACCGACCCTGACTGTTTCTATCCGACGGAAGACGACTACGCCCATAAGGTCTATGGTGGCACTTGGCGCTCACAGCGTAACGCCTTCCCCCTCGAAACCGTTCGCGGCATCTACCAAGCCCAGCGGAAAGACGACAGGGGAAAGCGCATCTTCATTATGACACGAAGCAGTTTTGCCGGACAACAGCATTACGGCTCCAACATGTGGAGCGGCGACGTGAACTCGTCGTGGGACATGTTGCGCAAGCAGGTACCTGCCGGACTGAGCTTCACGCTGACGGGCAATCCCAATTTCAATACCGACATTGGCGGCTTCTTCTGCAACGCCTACAACACGATGGGACCAGCCTCAGCACCCAAGAACCCGCAGTTCCAGGAACTTTACGTGCGCTGGATGCAGTATGGTCTGTTCTGTCCTATCTTCCGTAGCCACGGAGCCGACGCGCCCCGCGAAATCTGGCAGTTCGGCAAGAAGGGCGAACCCGTCTATGACGCCATCGAGAAGCAGATTCGCCTGCGCTATCGTCTCATACCTTATTTATATAGTATAGCATGGCAAGTCACCAGCAACAACGACAGTTATATGCGCCCGCTGTTTGCCGACTTCGCCGCCGACCGGCAGGTGTGGAACATGACCGACGAATTCATGTTCGGCCATAGCATCTTGGCATGTCCCATCATCGACCCGCAGTACACTGAGGAGAAGATTGTCCGTACCGATGCCATGACAGGCTGGGACAGAAACGACGTAAGAAGTCAGAAGGAAGAAGGTAGAAGTATTGATTTCACAGCCACAAAGAGTGCTGTGAAGTATCTGCCGAAGGGTGCCTCGTGGTATGATTTCTGGACGGGCAAGCGATACAAGGGTGGACAGAACGTAACCTTACAGACCACCCTCGACCGCGTTCTGATGTTCGTACGGGCAGGCAGCATTCTGCCGTTAGGTCCTGAGATGCAATATGTCGGCGAGAAAACTTGGGGCAACCTTGAAATAAGAGTATATCCTGGTGCTGATGGAACCTTCACCCTTTACGAGGACGAAGGCGACAGCTACCGCTACGAGCAGGGCATCTACAGTACCATCACCTTCCGCTGGGACAACAAGGCAGGCACGCTGACCATTGCTGACCGTCAGGGCAACTATCCTGGCATGCTTCAGCAGCGTCAGTTCAGCATCACCCTGCCCGACGGCCGCCAGAAGACGGTGAACTACGACGGTCACAGCCAGAAGGTGACGTTCTAAAAGAAATCCTTTAATTAACTAACAAATAAAAATTATCACACGAATGAAACAGACTTTTAAAATGGCGTTGGTAGTGTTGATGACACTTTGCGCCGCCCCTATGTGGGCACAGTGGGGCGCTCCCGCCGACCCAAACCCGACAGTGAAACTGAAGGATGCCTACAAGGACTACTTCATGATTGGCGTTGCCCTCAACCAGCGTAACGTCAGCGATCAAGACCAGATCAATCTGGTGAAGGCTGAGTTCAACAGCATTACTGCCGAGAACGACATGAAGCCCGGCGAACTGCATCCCAAGGAGGGTGAGTGGAACTTTGAGAAGGCCGACAAGATTGCCAACTTCTGTCGTGAGAACGGCATCAAGTTGCGTGGACACTGCTTGTGCTGGCACTCTCAGTTTGCCGACTGGTTGTTCACCGACAAGAAAGGCAAGGAGGTGAAGAAAGAGGTCTTCTACGAGCGTCTGCGCGAACACATCCACACCGTCGTCAACCGCTACAAGGACGTTGTCTATTGCTGGGATGTGGTGAACGAGGCCATTTCCGACGGTGGCGGCTTTGGTGGCTTTGGCGGTTTCGGACGCCGTCCAGGTCAGGCTCCCAGCCCCTATCGTGAGAGTCGTCATTACAAACTCTGCGGCGACGAGTTCATTGCCAAAGCTTTCGAGTTTGCCCGTGAGGCCGACCCCAATGCCCTGTTGTTCTATAACGACTACAACGAGTGTGACCCCGGCAAGCGCGACCGTATCTATAATATGGTTAAGAAGATGAAGGATGCTGGTGTACCCATTGACGGTATTGGCATGCAGGGCCACTACAATGTCTATGGTCCTTCTGAGGAGGATATCGACGCTGCCATCACGAAGTATAAGGAACTGGTGAAGCACATCCACGTCACTGAGCTCGACATCCGTATGAACACCGAGATGGGTGGTCAGCTGCGCTTCTCACGTGGTGAGAACAAGCCCGTGGCAGGCTATATGAACACCCTTCTTACCGACCAGTACGCCCGCATCTTCAAGATTTTCCGCAAGCATAAGGACGTCATCGACTGCGTTACCTTCTGGAACCTTGGCGACCGCGACTCATGGCTCGGCGTGAACAACCACCCGTTGCCCTTTGACGAGAACTACAAGCCCAAGCAGGCTTATTATGCTATCAAGAACTTTAATCCCGCTCTCGACAATGCCGTTCCCAAGGAGGACTTCGTTCCCAACCCCATGAACCAGCCAGGACAGGAATGGCCGAAGGTTAACAGCGAAGGATATGCCCGCTTCCGCGTAGAAGCTCCAGATGCCAAGTCGGTCATCGTCAGCCTTGGCCTAGGTGGTCGTGGCGGCACGGTGCTACGTAAGGATAAGGACGGTGTGTGGGTAGGTACCACCGAGGGTCCGATGGATCCCGGCTTCCACTACTATCACCTGACCATCGACGGTGGCGTCTTCAACGACCCCGGCACGCACAACTACTTCGGCTCATGCCGTTGGGAGAGTGGTATTGAGATTCCCGCTCCCGACCAGGACTTCTATGCCTACCGCAAGGACATTCCTCATGGCAACATCCAGCAGGTCACCTTCTGGTCTGAGAGCACAGGCAAGATGCAGACTGCCAATGTCTATCTGCCCAGTGGCTACGGCAAGCTCGTCAAGGGCAAACAGGAGCGCTATCCCGTACTGTACCTGCAGCATGGCTGGGGCGAGAACGAGACCAGTTGGCCTGTACAGGGTAAGGCAGGACTCATCATGGACAACCTCATTGCTGAGGGCAAGATTAAGCCCTTCATCGTTGTCATGGCCTATGGTCTGACCAATGATTTTAAGTTCGGCACCATCGGACAATTCACTGCCAAGGAGTTCGAGACGCTGCTCATCGACGAGCTGATGCCCGTCATAGACAAGCAGTTCCTCACCAAGCCCGACAAGTGGAATCGTGCCTTAGCAGGTCTCTCAATGGGTGGCATGGAGACCAAGCTCATCACCCTGCGCCGTCCGGAGGTCTTTGGCTACTGGGGACTGCTCAGCGGTGGACAATATGCTCCTGATGAAATCAAGGATCCGAAAGTTGTGAAGTACATCTTCGAGGGCTGCGGTGACAAGGAGAATCCTGCTGGCATCAACAAGAGCGTTGCCGACCTCAAAGCCGCCGGCTACAATGCCGAAGGTCTCATCTCTGAGGGCACAGCCCACGAGTTCCTCACCTGGCGCCGCTGCCTCCGTCAGATGGCCCAGAGCCTGTTCAAGTAAAATGCCTCGTATATGAAGAAACAAGTATTTATACTTCTTGCTGCCCTGGCGATAGCCACGGGCAGCAAGTCGCAGAACCCCATCATCCGCGACCAGTTCACGGCAGATCCCACGGCACGTGTGTTTAACGGTAAGGTGTATCTTTATCCGTCACACGACATCCTTCCCCCGGAAGGACAGCGCAAGGACTGGTTCTGTATGGAGGACTATCATGTTTTCTCGTCAGAGAACCTGACCGATTGGACGGATCATGGGATGATTGTCACCCAAAACAAAGTTCCCTGGGTAAGAGAGAATTCCTATTCTATGTGGGCTCCCGACTGCATTGAGAGAAACGGAAAATACTATTTCTTTTTCCCCTCTTCTCCCAAAGACGGTAGGGGCTTTGGTATTGGTGTAGCCATCGCAGATCGTCCTGAGGGACCGTTCGTCCCTGAACCAGAACCTATCAAGGGCATCAGCGGCATCGATCCCTGTGTGCTTCAGGCTTCTGACGGCAATACCTATATTTTCTGGGGTGCAGGACGTTGTGCTAAACTCAAGCCAAACATGAAAGAGCTTGCCGACGACACTCCAAAGGAAAAGGTCAAGTGGGGTGAGCGCGAGTTTGAGATGTATGGCGTCAATTGTCTGAAAGACCTGCCCAACCGCCAGGCTGAAGGACCTTTTGCCTTTGAATATAACGGAAACTACTACCTGACTTATCCCTACGTGAGGGAAAAGACCGAAGTCATTGGCTATGCCATGAGCAAGAATCCCATGGGTCCATACGAATACAAAGGCATCATCATGGCTGAGCATCCCAATGGTTGCTGGACCAACCACCACAGCATTGTCAACTACAAAGGGCAATGGTACTTCTTCTATCACAGTAACGCCTTCTCACCCCGCGATGACAAGCGCCGTTCCGTCCAGATAGAGAAGTTGTACTTCAACCCAGACGGTACCATTCAGGAAATTAAGGAAACTATGCGTGGCGTAGGCATCAATAAAGCAACGGAAAGAATTGAGATAGACCGTTACAGTAGTGCAAGCAGTGACGTGACGACACAACTCATCGATACCATCAACACCTTCCGCAGCTACGAAGCTACTCTGCCTAATAAGGGTAGCTGGATCATCTATAAAGATGTGGACATGAGTTGTATCACTGACGGCTACCTCGTCGTAGGTGCCAAGGCCAGTGACAACACTGAGTTCTGCATTCGCGAGAAAACCGCCAAAGGAAAGGTGATTGCTCGCATCAAGATGACTGTGAAGAGCGAAATGACGCGTCCCGGCATGCCCACTCCCTTCCGTCGTGACCAGAGTAATCAGTGGTTGACCTTGACTTCCCAGTTGGACTATACACCGAATGGCGTTACCGATCTCTGCATCACCTGCGAGGGCGATGGTGCTGTCTCCATCGACTGGCTGCAGTTCAAGAATCGTCCGAAGTACTTCACCACTGTAGATAAAAATGCCGCCCCGTCGCAGCCCGACGCACAAGGATTCATTCGTCGCTGGAAGCTGATGGAGCCACAGGCTGTTGATGTCCGTTCAAACATTGTCTTTACTGACTCTTGGCTTCGTGAGAAGTTTGCCGACGAACTGGCAAAACTGCCGAAACAGAAGGCTAAGTGGTACACGCTTGACAGCGAGAACTATAACATGAAACTGTTCCGTTTTGCCGAGAAGTACGGTAAGCAGACCTACGGCTCATTCTACTGGTGCGAGACTATCATCGACTGTGCCGAAGAACTGCAGAACTTCCGTTTGGCCGCAGGCTCCAATGGTGCTTCCATGTGGTGGCTTGATGGCGACGAAGTGCTGCTGCTGGAAGGTGACCGCCGCATGGTGGAGGACGACGGAACATCGCGCCGCCTCATACTGAAGCCCGGCCGTCATGTATTGCGCGGTGCTGTCATTAATGGTCCTGGACTGGCTGACATGTGCGTCCGCTTCATCGACGAGAAAGGAATGCCTGTGACTAATTATAAGATAACAGTGAATAGTAAATAACAGTAGTTTATGAAAACAAAATATCTGATAAGTTTATCATTTATCATTTGTTCTTTATCATTAAGCCCCGTAAGGGCACAAATTGGTGCACCTTATATCCACGATCCTTCGACGCTGGCCGAATGTGACGGCAAGTGGTACACCTTCGGAACTGGTGGTGGAGGAATCATCAGCGACGATGGTTGGTCGTGGCATTCTGGTGCAGAACGTCCGGGCGGCGGTGCAGCTCCCGACGTCATGAAGATAGGCGACCGCTACCTTTGCATCTACGGTGCTACAGGTGGTGGACTGGGCGGTGGACATAATGGCCGCATCCTCACCATGTGGAATAAGACGCTGGATCCGAAATCGCCTAACTTCAAATGGACAACGGCCGTCGAGGTATGTGCCAGTGACGGCATGGAAGATCAAGACGCTATAGACCCGTGTCTGCTGCTCGACCCCACGACGGGCCGCCTGTGGGCAACCTACGGAACCTACTTCGGCACTATCCGGATTATTGAACTCGACCCCAAGACGGGCTTCCGTGTGAAGGGTAACAAAGAAAAAGACATCGCCATCGACTGCGAGGCTACTGACCTCATCTACCGCGATGGCTGGTACTACCTGTTAGGCACCCACGGCACTTGTTGTGATGGTGTGAACTCGACCTATAACATCGTGGTGGGACGTTCCAAGAATGTGGAAGGACCTTATCTCGACAATGTGGGTCGCGACATGTTCCATGGTGGTGGCCGCATGGTTGTCAATGCCGGTGACCGCAAGACCGGTGCCGGACACTTCGGTCGTACCATCATCGATGAGGGCGTGGAGATTGCATCGTTCCACTGGGAGGCCGACTTCGACCTCAGCGGCCGTAGCGTGCTGGCCGTCCGCCCGTTGTTGTGGCGTAATGGCTGGCCCGTGGCTGGTGAACACTTCAAAGGAGGTACCTTTGCCATTGAGAGCGAACGCCGCGGTTATTCTTTGGAGATTGCCGTCGATTTCCAGCGCATGCAACAGGAACGCCAGGGCTGGTTTAACCGCCAACAAATGCAACAGCCCGTCAAGCCCATTCCTACCCAGACGTTAGAGGAAGTCATCGGCTCGTGGCCTAAGGACAACATTGCTGTGCGTTGTAGTGACTACATGTTCCGTCCTCACCAGCACTGGAGTGTAACACCGGTCGATGAAGCAGGTGGATATCTGAGCAATCCCTATTTCAAGATTACCATCGCTGGTACCGACCGCGCCTTGACCGCTACTGCTAACAAGGAGCTGATTACCCTGCCTGCCTATACTGGTGGTGACGAACAGCTATGGCGAATCGAACAATTGACAGATGGCACATTCCGCATCATGCCTAAGCGGATTCCAGGAGAAGAAGGTATTAACACCCGTTACTGCATCTACTCCGCTTCCGATTCTACGCCCACTCTGGCTGAATACGACTTCCAAAGTGACAACTCGAAGTGGAACTTTAGGATTTCTAAATGATAGTTTTTCATTTTTATCCGATGTGTCAATAATCTCATGCATGATACAAAAGAGAAAGTTTGTGAAACTTACTGCAACGTCTAATTGAAAATAAAAGTGTAATTTTGCACTCGAAAACTAAGAATCACGTCATTTAGCATGAAGAGATTTGTTTTAGTAATTATATCATTAGTAGTTTGTTTTGTAACCGTAGTGGCTGCTGGAAAGCGTTCCAGCAGCCCTTCTGGTAATAATGTGGCTAATGTTAGCGGTGCATCTGCTGATTATGTGAAGAACCCAATGCTGTGGGCCGACGTTCCCGACCCTGACATTATACGCGTAGGCGATACCTTTTATTTGGTATCCACGACCATGCACCTCATGCCTGGAGCTCCCGTCATGCGCTCCAAGGACTTGAAAAACTGGGAGACGGTGAGTTATATCTTCGACCGTCTGACCGACTCACCGAAATATGACATGCTGGAAGGTACAGCCTACGGTCGAGGCCAGTGGGCTACATCGTTGAAATACCACAACGGACGCTTCTACGCCCTCTTGGCCCCCAACGAAGCCGGTGCTATGGGCGACACCTATATCTTTACGGCTGAAAAGGCAGAAGGCGAATGGAAATTGCTGTCTCGCATGCGCCATTTCCACGATTGTTCTTTGTTCTTTGATGACGATAACCGTGTGTATGTCATATATGGGACGGGCGAGATGATGGAATTGAAGCAGGACTTAAGCGACGTCATTGAAGGCACCCACCGTCATATCTTCCAGCGCGAGGCCGACGAGACTGGACTTTTGGAAGGTTCGCGCATGATCAAGCATAATGGCAAATACTACCTGCTCATGATTTCTCATGTCTATGCCCCCGGACGTCATCGTCGCGAGGTGTGCTACAGGGCCGACAACATCCAGGGACCTTACGAGAAGAATGTTATTCTGGAAAGTGAGTTCGGTGGTTTTTCCTATGAGGCACAAGGTACTATCGTCGACACACAGGATGGTGACTGGTATGGTGTCATCTTCCAGGACCGTGGCGGTGTAGGCCGTGTGTTGACCCTGATGCCCTGCCGTTGGATTGACGGTTGGCCTCAGCTTGGCGATGAGGAAGGCAAGGTGCCGACACTGATGCGCCCTTTGAAGAGCGGAGAACCTGAGAAACATATTGTCTGTAGCGATGACTTTGCTGACGGGGAAACCGCTAATAACGGAAAACTCGGGCTGCATTGGCAGTGGAACCATAATCCCATCAACGAGGCATGGAGTCTGACTGAGCGCCCAGGATGGCTGCGCCTCAAGACAAACCGTGTGGTGAACACCCTTTATCTTGCTCCAAATACGTTGACGCAGCGTATGGAGGGTCCAACTTGCAGCGGCTTTATCAAGATGGACCTGTCGAAGATGAAGGACGGCGACTGTGCTGGTCTGGCAGCTTTCAACAGCGACTCCGGTGTGCTGACCGTCAAGAAGCAAGGTAAGAAACTGGTTCTGGAGATGAGTGAGCAGAAGGTAGAACTCTCAGAACGCGAAAAACAGGTAACGAAATTCGACGAGAAAGTCATAGAAAGTGTGGCTCTTAAGCAACCTACGATTTGGCTGCGCATTGACGGAGACTTCCGCCCAGGCGAGCAGAACGGTCGTTTCAGGGGTGGTAAGGATTGCGCCAACTTCTATTATAGTCTTGATGGCGAGCAGTGGACGAAAATCGGCACTACCGACTACCGTTTAGGTTTCGACTGGCGTCGCTTCTTCATGGGTACAAAGTTTGGTATCTTCTGCTATGCCACCAAGAAG
>JAEEVT010000173.1 GCA_016291005.1 Prevotella sp.
ACCGAACACGTCCTTGCGTGAGTACAGCTGTTTCAGGCAACTATAATCCTGGTCCTGTTTGCCGATTTCCAGCGGTGCCACGATGGCCTGCAATTCCTCGAGCATGGGGTCGGGAGAACAATCAAATGCCGTACCATCATCCTTGATACCTTTCAGATAGCGGGCATAGCCTGCTAACGTCAATGGAATCAGCACAAGGTTCGACTTGTCAAGTCCGCGTGCAATATACTTCTTCAGCGTCTCACCGAAACGGATTGGCAGTTTCTGTGATGTATCCATCGCAATACGCTGAGGGGCGTCTGGCATGAAGGGGTTCGGCAGACGTTTGTTAAGCACGGCACCAATGAACTCGTAAGGGTTCAGCACACCTGGGTCAACCACTACGGGCATAGCCTCCATATAACCAATCTTCTGGATGAAGGCACGCAAGTCCTCGTCGGCCATCTCAGCGCTGATAAGCGTGTAGCCCAGCATGCAGCCATAGATGGACATGGCCGTGTGCAACGGGTTCAGACAGGTCGTTACCTTCATAGTCTCCACCTTGTCCACCGTCTCGCGAGTAGTATAGAGGGCGCCACCCAAGTCGAGTGGGGGACGACCGTTGGTGTAGTTGTCCTCGATGACCAGATACTGCACTTCTTCAGCATTGACGAACGGAGCCGTAAAGGTGTGCTTCTCAGTCTCGATATAGTTGTTGTCCTCGAAGCCGTCCTTGGCCAGCAACTCCTTCACTTTCTCGTGTGGACGTGGCGTAATCTTGTCAATCATAGACCATGGGAAGGTAATCTTCTTTTCGTCCTTCAGATAGGCCAGGAATGCTTCCGGTACCAGTCCGTCCTTTACCCAACGCTCAGCGTATGCCATCACACCAGCCTTGACCTTGTCGCCATTGTGCGAGCAGTTGTCCATCGACTGCACAGTAAGAGGCAGTTCACCAGCCTTGAAACGCTCGAACAGCAATGCACATACCTTACCCATAGCAAAAACTGGGCTCAAGCCACGAGCCAAATCAGCCTCGTTGTAGGTGTAGCCCTTCTCCGTGATGGTGAATGAAATCATCTGTAGTGAAGGCTTCTTGAATATCTCTATAAGACGCTGCCAGTCAGTGAATTGCGGGTCAGCTTTTAAAGCTTCAGTTACGCTTGCTATCACCTTCTTCTCGATGCTGCCGTCAGAGCAGAGGTTCACGCAGAGCGACAGGTTATTGTAAGGTGCGTATGCCTTGTCGATGACTTCGAAGTCGAAGGTTTCGGCTACGATGACGCCACGATCGTACTTGCCTGTGTTCAAGGCATCGTTGAGGATGGCTGCTGGGAAGGCACGGAAGATGTTACCTCCACCGAAGTGTACCCATGTGGGCTCCTTGGCCGTCTTCTCGCGCACAGCCTTGATATCGAACTTGGGGAGCTGGTAGCCCTTGGCTTCCCACTCAGTGGCATTATAATTACCGCTAAATATATCATTCAGTTTCATACTCTTTTTATTTAATCAAAGAATCCTGGTTGTTTATAGTCTATTCCTAATTCACGATCGACGGTGGCGAGGATGCCCTGCACCTGTCCAAGGGCAAACATTCGGCCCAGAAGGGTGTATCCTGCGTTATGGCCGTGATTGGTCTCGTCCATGATACCGCCTTCCTTGTCGGTGAAGGTCATTCCATGATCGACGCGCATGGGTAGCTGCGGATTCTCTTGCTCGAAGATACGGCAGAGCTCGATGAGGTCGGCACGTCCGCCCAGATGGGAGGCTTCGGTGAAGTCGCCATTGGGGAAGATGTGGCAGGAGCGAAGGTGTACGAAATGGGTACGTGGAGCAAACTTGCGAGCCATCTCCACGACATTGTTGTAGGCACCTGCGGAGAGACTGCCTGCGCAGAAGGTGAGACCATTGTGCTTGTTGGGTACGGCATCGAGGAACCACTGGATATCCTCTTCTGTGCGCACGATACGTGGCAGGCCGAGAATCTCGATGGGGGGGTCGTCTGGGTGGACACACATATTCATGTTGCACTCCTCGCAGACGGGCATGATGGCCTCGAGGAAGTATTTCATGTTCTCGCGCAGCTGCTTTTTGTCGATGCCTTTATAAAGATCGAGGAACTCGCGGAACTTCTGAACGGGAGCTTCGTCGTTCTCGCTGAAATTTCCTGACACAAAGCCCTGTGTCTTAATGACGATATTCTCGACGAGTTTATGATCCTTCTCAGGGGTCATGTTCTTAGCGAGTTCGTCGCATTCTGCTAATACGTTGCGCCCCTCGCCTATGCCAGCGGGGAACTGGAACTGCGCCCACTCCTCGCGTGCGCCCTCGCGCTTCAGGATGTATATGTCGAAATAGGCAAACTCGGCATAGTTGAAGTAGAGGTTGGTAGAACCATTGGGGTTCGTGTGCAGCAGATCGGTACGGGCCCAGTCGAGCACTGGCATGAAATTGTAGCAGATGCAATGGATGCCCTCTGCTGAGAGGTTGCGCAGCGACTGCTTATAGACCTCGATCTGCTGGTCGCGGTCTGGTCCACCATATTTGATCGTCTCTACGACGGGGAGGCTCTCTACGACGCTCCAGCGCATGCCGTAACTCTCGATGTACTCACGCAGGTCGCGGATCTTTTCGCGGGTCCAGACCTCTCCGAGTGGCACGTCGTGCAGTGCAGTGACGATGCCCTCAACTCCGATTTGTCTTAGTTGGGCAAGAGTGATCTTGTCTTTCTTACCAAACCATCTCCATGTTCTTTCCATATAATATTTCTTTGATGAATAGTTTGTATGTGCAAAAGTAGTTCTTTTTTGTTAGATGAGTTTATCTTTTTCTCTCAAAAATTTGTCGATTTGCATTTTTGTTCCAATTTCCCATGATTAATGAGCGGAAATCCACTTCTCGGCGTAGTGTTCTTGCCTTGCTATCACTCATCGTTGGTGCACTCTCCCGACCATAACGGTCGGTAGCGGTGACAGCGTAATAGAGTTGTCGGCCCCTGTGGGGAACTGTGAGCGAGGTGGTACGCAAGCGGGTGGCAATGATATTGTTGGGATTGCTGGTATCAACAGGCCACGTCTCAGAAGCGTAGACCTGATAGGCGAGATAGTCACCATCAGAGTTATCGCGAGCTTGTCTCCATGAGAGAATATCGGATGACTTATTGCGGCGCACATCGACGGCTGTGACACGCGTGGGTGGCTGTTGTCCTGTCTGTAACATGGGCGGAACAAGTGCTGGCGCACGGTTAAAGTCTTTCGTGAAGTCATATATACCCTTAACGTTGTCTGTCAAGAATTTACTACGGAAGAAAGTGATTCCCATATTAAGGGTGCGTAACACGTTCATTTCGCGGGTGATAACGTCAAGGCTCCAATTACGTTCTTGTGGGTGAAGCATATAAACTGCGAGTCCACCTGCTACTTGTCTGCCATAGCAGTGTTCCTTCCAATCGACGGCAAAGGGATAGAAGTTGTTGCCTTGGAAATACATCATAGGGAAAAGAATGTCCATCAGCCCATCGTGCAGCCAGCCTTGTGCATCCTGGCACACGGCGGTGTTAGCATTCCAACCGCCACTGTGAAAACGGGAGATGTCGTCGTACTTACCTATAGGTGAGCACGACAGTTTAACCCATGGTTTTTCGCTCTTTACGGCATGATGAATTTTCCGGACGATATCAGTGATGTTGCGGCGCCCTTGTTCACGACTGACCTTCAGTTTCCAGGTTTCTGGGTAGCGGATATAGTCGAGGTGGATACCGTCAATGTCGTAGCGGCGCGTTACCTCACGGCAGAATCGGGCAATATAGTCGCCTGTCTGTGGCATTTCTGGGTTCATATAGCCTTCCTCGCCCGATTTCACGATGAGTTTCGGGAAACGCTGGCGCATCAACTTACAGCCGTCGGTGTTCCACTTTCCTACCGGTATAGTGACTATCCATGCGTGGCACTCCATGCCGCGCTTGTGGCACTCGTCGATGCAGAATTGGAGAACGTCGTAGCCTGGTGACTTACCCGTCTGTCCTGTTAGACACGCATCCCAAGGCTCACTTTCGTGGGGGAATACAGTGGTTGCTCGCACGCGCGTCTGAAATAAAATGGTGTTGATGTTGGCGCGCTGCAGTTTGTCGAGTATGCTGATGAGCTCCTGTTTCTGTCGGCTGGCAGTGTGGGAGTGTGGCCAGTCAAGCCCCTGAATCGTGGTGAGCCATACTGCGCGTATCTCATGTTTTGGAGACTCTGCTGAGGCGGTCTGGATCAGCAAAAAGAATATAAAGATGCGTATTATTGTTTTCAAAATGTTGCTTTTTATAAAAATTTGCTGCAAAGTTAGTGTTTTTTTCTCATTTCTCAAATAAAAACACTACTTTTGCAACAAAATTATTCAAAAACAAGA
>JAEEVT010000043.1 GCA_016291005.1 Prevotella sp.
GAAACTCCCCTTATTATGTACTTTGGCGGAAGGTGAGGGATTCAAACCCCCGATACCCGAAAAGGGTATACCGGATTTCGAGTCCAGCGCGATCGATCACTCTGCCAACCTTCCGAGTAAGCGAGAACAAAAGAGAATAATTTCTCATTTTGTCGAGCGAGAGGAAGGTCAATTGGTATTGAACCTTCTTCGGAAATCGGCTGCAAAGGTAAGTTATTTTTCTGAATAAACCAAATAATCTTTTAGTTTTTTGAAAATATTTGGCTATGTCGGGGATTTTTCGTAACTTTTGCTACGCAGAACATACTCTACACTCGGAAATGAAAAGAAAAGCGAGCTTTTCTTTTGCATTTCTCTCGTTTTTTCGTAACTTTGCAGCCGCTAAGAAAGCTTAGACACATTATTTTAATTAAACAATAGGATAAAGGTAACAATGAAAGCATTTGTTTTTCCCGGTCAGGGAGCACAGTTTGTAGGTATGGGCAAGGACCTGTACGAGACGAACGAGACAGCAAAAGAGTTGTTTGAAAAGGCTAACGAAATTCTTGGATATCGTATTACGGACATCATGTTCGAGGGTACCGACGAGGACCTGAAGCAGACGAAGGTGACGCAGCCGGCAGTTTTCCTGCATTCGGTGATTAGCGCCATTTGCATGGGTGATGCCTTCCAGCCTGAGATGACCGCTGGTCACTCGTTAGGAGAGTTCTCGGCACTGGTGGCTGCCGGTGCATTGTCGTTTGAGGACGGTCTGAAGCTGGTCTATGCCCGTGCCATGGCTATGCAGAAGGCCTGCGAGGCCCAGCCGTCGACGATGGCAGCCATCATTGGTCTGCCCGACGAGAAGGTTGAAGAGGTTTGTGTTGAGGTGAGCAAGATGGGCAAGGGCGTTTGCGTGCCTGCTAACTTTAACAACCCTGGCCAGCTGGTGATTTCCGGTGACATCGAGGCCATCAACGAGGCTTGCGAGCAGCTAAAGGCTGCCGGTGCCAAGCGTGCCCTGCCGCTGAAGGTGGGTGGTGCTTTCCATTCGCCGCTGATGCAGCCTGCCAAGGACGAGCTGCAGGCCGCCATCGAGAAGACTGAGATTAAGGCGCCGAAGTGTCCTGTCTATCAGAATGTTGACGGACTGCCTCATACTGACCCTGCCGAGATTAAGCAGAACCTGATTGCTCAGCTGACGAGCAGTGTGCGCTGGACTCAGAGTGTGCAGCACATGATAGCTGACGGTGCCACTGACTTTACAGAGTGTGGTCCTGGCAAGGCTCTGCGTGGTATGATTTCGAAGATAAACAAAGAAATCCCTGCCCACGGAATCGAAGAAATTAAAGATTAAATATCAAAAATTAAATATTTGACGTGGATAAGGTCATAATCTATCAGGTTTTTACGCGTCTCTTCGGTAATCGGAACACGACGCGGAAGGTGAACGGCTCGTTATTCGACAACGGCTGTGGCAAGATGGCCGATTTCGACGCAAAGACGTTGAAGGAGATTGCCGCCATGGGCGTCAGCCATATCTGGTACACAGGTATCATCCGCCATGCCACGCAGACCAACTATTCGGCCTACGGCATTCCCCGCCAGCATCCCGCCGTGGTGAAGGGTAGGGCAGGATCGCCATACGCCATTACCGACTACTATGACGTAGATCCCGACTTGGCTGTCGACGTCCGCCTGAGGATGCAGGAGTTCGAGGAGCTGGTGGCCCGCAGCCATGAGGCTGGCCTGAAGGTTATCATCGACTTCGTGCCTAACCACGTGGCCCGTCAGTACAAGTCCATCTGTAAGCCGCGCCGCGTTAAAGACCTGGGCGAGACCGACAATGACTTGCACGGCTTTGATCCGCAGAACAACTTCTACTACTGTCCTGGCCAGCGCTTCGCTCCATACTTCGACCTTTACCAAGGCGAGTTGGAACCCTATCTTGAGGAACCTGCCAAGGCCACCGGCAACGACCACTTCGACAATGCCCCCGGCAAGAACGACTGGTATGAGACGGTGAAGCTGAACTATGGCGTAGACTACTATGCCGGTCGCATTCCCCACTTCGAGCCAATACCCGACACGTGGAAGAAGATGACGGACATCCTGCTGTTCTGGGCCAAGAAGGGCATCGACGGTTTCCGCTGCGACATGGCTGAGATGGTGCCTGCCGAGTTTTGGGCTTACGCTACAGCCGTGGTGAAGAAACGCTACAAGCAGCTGGTGTTCATCGGCGAGGTGTACAACCCCTCAGAGTACCGCAGCTATCTGGCTGCCGGCTTCGACTGGCTCTACGACAAGGTGGGTATGTATGACACGATGCGTAACGTCATGTGTGACCACGCACCGGCGTCGGCCATCAGCCAGGCCTGGCAGCAGACCGATGACATCCGCGACCACATGCTCTACTTCCTTGAGAATCACGATGAACAGCGTATAGCCAGCGACTTCTTTGCCGCCGATGCTAAGAAGGGCGTGCCCGCCATGATAGCCTCGCTGCTGATGCAGCAGAATCCCTTCATGCTGTATGCCGGACAGGAGTACGGCGAGCGCGGCATGGACCGCGAGGGCTTTAGTGGCAACGACGGCCGCACCACCATCTTCGACTATTGGAGTATCGACACCCTGTGCCGCGCTGCCCAGAAGAAGTTGACCGACGACGAGCAGCAGCTCTTCGACATCTATAAAAAGGTGATGCTCATCGCCCGTCAGAATCCGGCTGTCACAGACGGCGTGTCGTTCGACCTGATGTATGTGAACGGACATTTGCAAAGGCAGTACGCTTTCCTGCGTAAGGCTGACAAAGACCTGCTCTTGGTGGTAGTGAACTTTGATGACCACGAGGCTATTGTCGATGTCAACCTGCCTGAGCATGCTTTCGACTACTTGCAGATTAAGGAGAAGGCTGTCGTTGCCGTTGACTTGCTGACTAAAGAGCGTCTGGCGATGAGGCTGAAGAAGGACGCCTCGGTGAGGATGGCCCTGCCAGCCTTAGGTGGAAAAGTCTGGAAACTGTAAGATAAAAGAATAAGCCCTCTTGCCGAAGCAAGAGGGCTTTTGTATTAATGAATCTTGAACCTGACGCGGAAGGAGTGTTCGTGTTCGTCCCAGTTGGTGCCAAGCATCTCGAACTGGCCTATCTGGGACGTTGAACGTACATGCTTGCCGATGCAGGGACAGACGTCGTAGTCGCCGATGCGCACCAGACGGATGGTCTCAGAGGCATCGTCTGGCAGACGGTCGAGCACCACACCCTCGGGAATCTCGTCGCGGGTAACGAACTCAAACGTCACGGGCAGATCCTCTTCGATGAGGCGTTGCATCTCACGCTCTATCTCGCGCTCCTCCTGCCGGTTGGGCTTGTGGTCGAGATGGAAACTCATCTTGCTCTTCTTCCGCTCAATGTGCGCATTAAATGAGCGCTCACACCCGAAGAGCCGGATCATCGTCTGGTTCAGCAGGTGCTCCGCCGTATGCGCAGGAGGAAACTCCTCCTTGTTGTGTTCGTTCAGAATATAGTCTTCCATATCACTTCTTCCCTCATCCTTCTTACTTCATCCATCTTACTTCTTATAGGGCAATCTTCATGAACACAGGGAAGTGGTCGGAGTTGGTCATGTCGCCTTTGTAGTAGGTAAGACCCTTGAGAGACTCGTCGTGGAAGATATAGTCGATGCGTACCTTCTTATTTCCGCGGAAGGTGTACATGAAGCCCGAGCCGCACTCCTTGAAACCATCGACCATATTACCCAGCATGGTGTTATAGACGAAGGAGTAGGGCACATCGTTGAAGTCGCCGCATACGATGCAGGGCTTGGTCGATGAGCGCTTCTCGTTAGCCACCGTGATAGCCTGGCCGGAACGGAACATCATGCCCATCATGTAGTTGCCGTAGATGGCACTGAGCAGACGGCTCTTGCTGACGTCGTAGTCTTGTTGTGCTTGCAGTTTTGCGGCCTTGTACAGCGTGCGGTTGATGCCGGTGGTCTGCAGGTGGACGTTGAAGACACGTAACTCCTCGCCCTTGACGTCGATGTCGGCCCACATGGCGCTGTTGTTAGTGTCGTCGAAGAGGATGGTCTTGCTCTCCTTGATGGGATAGCGACTGTAGATGACCATGTCGCCGCGGCCTATCTTCATGTAGGGGAAGTACTCCTTGTAAGTGTCGGAATTCTTCTTGTCACCACTGGTCTCGCTGTACTCCTGCATACAGAGCACATCTACTTTCTGACGGCGCATCTCGGCAAAGATGTCGAGTGCCATGAAGCCTGACGTCTCGCGGCCGAACATAGCCACGTTGTAGCTGGCAATCTTCAGGCCCGTCTTGCCCTCGGCGCTCTTGTCCAAGGAACGGAACTGAATCAGCGTTCCCATATAGGGTATGCAACAAGCTACCGTGATGACGGGGATGAGCACAAACAGCCATCTGCGGCGGATGAGCCAGTAGAAGATTAATAGGATGTTGGCACAGATAAGTAAAGGTAGTGCATATACCAACATGGCGCGGGCCGTGTTGCCTACCGGCGTGACGTCACCGCCAAAGAGTCCCATAAAGGTGAATAAGGAAACGATGATCTGGACCACAAGAAACATGATGGCCACATATTTGTAAACTGCTAACTTGCCCATAATTATTTGTTAGTGTATTTTTCTACCATGTCAATGAGATCTTCCACGCGGAACGGTTTAGCCATGAATTCGTCGCATCCGGCAGCCTTGGCTTCGCGGATATTCTCTTCAAAGGCGTAGGCGCTGAGGGCCACAATGGGTACATCGTGGTTGACCTCCTTGATGATGCGCGTGGCGTCAAGACCGTTCATGTCCGGCATGCGGATGTCCATCAGTACCAGGTCGGGATGCTCGTCCTCACAGAATGTTACAGCCTCGATGCCGTTGACGGCACGCATCAGGCGGTAGCGCTTGGCCAGTACGATACGAACCAGCTCGAAGTTGCTGTCCTCGTCTTCAGCCACAAGAATGAGGGGAGCATTCTTCAGGTCTGTCTTAGTGGTGGAACGAATAGTGCGTGAGTTTGTGGTGGTGCGGCTGTTTTTGACCACGCCGCCGATGGTACCCTCGAAGGGCAGGACGAAACGGAACGTAGAACCTTCGCCCAGTTTCGAAGATACGCTGATGTGGCCCTCCATCTTCTCGATAATGGTTTTGCAGAGCGCCAATCCCAGACCATAGCCGTTCTGGTTTTCAGCATCGCGCGACACGTAGGTCTGGAAGATGTTCTTCTGATCCTCCGGGTCAATGCCTGACCCTGTATCGGTGACAAAGAACTCCACCTCCTGGCCGTCGTTGATCAGGCGGTAACCGTAAGTGATGCTACCGCGGATAGTATGCTTCAGGGAGTTGCTGATAAGGTTTGAGAACACTTGTGTGACGCGGTTCGGGTCGGTGTTGAGCGTTACGTTCATGTTGGGCTTGTTCCAGATAAGCTGCAGCGTATCAGGGCAGCGGAACTTGAAGATGTTCTGTATACCATGGCATAACTCGTTGAGGTCTGTCATGGTCTTCTTGACGGAAATCTCGCCCGCCTCGACGCGTGAAAGGTCAAGGATGTCGTTGATGAGCGCCATCAGGCGCGAGTTGTTACTCTCCACAATCTCCATGTATTTCATGCGTTCGTCAGGAGAGTCCGTTTCGGCCATGATACGTGAGAAACCTTCGATGGCGTTAAGGGGGGTGCGGATTTCATGACTCATGTTTGCGAGGAACAAAGACTTCATCTTACTGGCCTTCTCGGCTTTCCGAGCCTTCTCCTCATATTCCTCCAAACGCTTACGGGCAGAGTCCAGTTCCAACTCTGTCGCGTGTAGTTTCGCATTTGCTTCGGCAATCTTTTGAAGCAGGATTTCGCGTTCGTCTTGAATCATGATAAACCTAAAACATCAAAAATCCCTGCAAAGTTATAATAAAGTTTTGAAATTAGCGAATTTTTTAATAATAATTCACCCTCTTTTTGCTTTTTCCCATGTGCCGCCGCCTTGATGGGTGTACAGATAATGCATACCGCGGAAGACGTTGACATTCATGAACAAGAAATAATAAGGTACGTAGAGCAGTTTGTTCTTCCTGCCTTGACGGTCGAGGAGCCAACCGCAAAGTGCTGCCAGATAGAACAGCAGTTGTAGAATGAGTATAATGGTGTAAGGCAACCCGGCATTCATGATGACCAGGGCGATGTTCAAGGGGATAAGTGCCAGTAGCGCAACGGGGGTGATGCTCCAGCGCAGAACACGGTGGGACACAAACTGGAAGGCTACGACGAAATGGCGAAATGGGTTTGTCATGCCACGCAACCACCACACGCTCTGCAGTCCGCCAGCGGCTATGCGGCGCTTCCGCTTCGACTCTTCATGGATGTCTGCAGAACCATACTCCATGGCATAAGCCTTAGGCGTATAGGCTATTCTGTAACCTTGGTCAACCATCCGCATAGACATGACAAAGTCGTCGAGCAGGGCATTCTCAGGCATAGTACGATAGAGGTGTGTGCGGATGGCGTTTAGTTCGCCGGCAGCGCCCATAGCGGAATAGAGTTCACCGTCGAGACGCTTCAACGTACTCTCATATTTCCAGTAAAGGCCTTCGCCTATGGCAGCACTCTGTCCCTCGTGGCGGGCCGTTACGCGCTTCTCACCAGCCACACAGGCCACCTGTGGGTCTTGGAAGCAGCGGACTATTTCGCGAATGGCTTCAGCATTGACCATCGTGTTGGCGTCCGTCATGACGGTAATGTCGGAGTGAATCATGCTGATGCCGTGGTTCAGTGCTGCCGTCTTTCCCTTACGCTCGGGAGTAAAGATGACTTCCACCTCCGGATAGCGGGCCAGGCGGGCATTGGTGTCGTCGGAAGAACCGTCGGTCACCCAGACAATGCTGAGCTTGTCCGAGGGGTAGTCCAAAGCGTGGATGTTCTCCATCTTCTGGTCTACGATGTCCTGTTCGTTATAGGCGCAGACCATGAAAGTGACAGTAGGTAACGCCTCGTCAGCGGGCAGTTCTGCCGGAGCAGTCTTACCCTTGACGAGGTGCTTGATTTTTACTAACAGCCAAAGCAGCAGACCGTAACCTATATAAGTATAGAATACGATGAATAATAATATCCAAAAGACTATTTTCAGCGCTGCTATCATGGCTGTGAAGGGTTAGGAATTCGTTTCGATTTCTTCCTGCATGTCGATGAATTGGCGGTCCTTGTCGTAGAATTCGTATTGTAGGAAAGCCAGTTTCTGAGAGGGTACGATGCGCAGTCCCATACCGTATTTCATCTGCCATTTCAGTTTCAGGGAAACAAGACCCTGGTTGATGTAGGCAGCAACGTAGGGATGAACGTGCAGCGAGAACTTGCGGATGCCAATCTTGTTGACCAGGCGGTCAATTTTGCTCTCCAATTGGTCTGTAAACAGGATAGACGACTTGATTTTGCCCTTGCCAAAGCAGGTGGGGCAGGTTTCCTCGACATTGACATCCATTGCCGGGCGAACACGCTGACGCGTAATCTGCATCAGACCGAATTTGCTCAGCGGAAGGATGTTGTGGCGCGCTCTGTCTTTCTGCATGTTCTTACACATGCGTTCATAGAGCATCTGGCGGTCTTCGGCGAGGTTCATATCGATGAAGTCAACCACAATGATTCCTCCCATGTCGCGCAGACGAAGCTGGCGGGCCAGTTCGTCGGCAGCGCCGAGGTTGACTTCAAGGGCATTGGCCTCCTGACCGTTTTCTGAGCGAGTGCGATTTCCTGAGTTGACGTCGACGACGTGCATGGCCTCCGTGTGCTGGATGATGAGGTAAGCACCACGTTTGTAGTTCACCGTGCGGCCGAAGCTGGACTTAAGCTGTTTCGTGACATTGAAATTGTCGAAGATGGGCACGTTGCCTTTGTACATCTTCACAATGTCCTGCTTGTCGGGAGCGATGAGTGCCACGTAGTCCTTCACCTGATTGAAAATGTCTTCGTCGTTGACGTAGATGCCGTCGTAGGTGGGGTCGAAAACGTCGCGAAGCAATGCTACGGCACGGCTGGTCTCCTCTAAGCACAACTGGGGAACTTTGGTAGCTTTCTGGGCTTTGGTGATGGTGTCCTCCCAGCGTTTCATGAGAGCTTTCATCTCCTTGTCGAGCTCTGCCACACGCTTGCCTTCGGCAGATGTGCGGACGATAACGCCGAAGTTCTTGGGACGGATGCTCTGAACCAGCTGCTTTAGTCGGGCTCGTTCCTCGCTTTTCTTGATTTTTGAAGAAACGGAAACCTTGTCATTGAATGGCATGAGCACCATGTAGCGGCCAGCAAAACTCAGTTCGCAGGTCAGGCGGGGACCCTTTGTGGAGATGGGCTCCTTGACGACCTGGACCAAGATGTCCTGACCTTGTTTCAAGGTGGTCTGTACGCTGCCGTCCTTAGGAAGGTCTGGCAGTCGCGTAGCCTTGGCAATGGGGTAAAGTTTCTTCCTGTCGCTTTGTACCTGTTTAAGATACTTCTCGTAAGAGCTGAATTGAGTACCTAAGTCAAGATAATGCAAGAACGCATCGCGCTCAGAGCCTACATCGACGAAGCAGGCGTTGAGTCCAGGCATGAGCTTTCGCACACGCCCGAGATAGATGTTGCCGACGGAGTAGCTTGCCTCATCCCGCTTCTCGTTCTGGTATTCCACCAGATCCTTGTCTTCGAGCAGGGCCATGGAAATCTCCTTCGGCTGAACATCAATGATAAGTTCGCTTGTCATTGTCTTTACTATTAACTCTAATAATTACATGCTGAAAGAGCGCACCTCCGAAACATCTCTGTTTCTCTGGTACACTCCTTCCATTACTTTGTGTCAAAGGCTTACTTGCTCTTATGACGATTCTTGCGCAGTCTCTTCTTGCGCTTGTGGGTAGCCATCTTGTGGCCCTTCTTCTTTTTTCCGTTAGGCATAATAAATAAATATTAAGTGTGATTATTGCATTTTTTCAATAAAACTCTTTGCGGGCTTGAATGCCGGAATGTCGTGAGCGTCGATGACCATCGTCGTATTCTTGGAAATATTACGGGCGGTCTTCTGGGCACGGTGCTTGATGGTAAATGTACCAAAACCACGCAAATAAACATTCTCTTTCTGCTCAGCCATGCTGATGCGAATCTCGTTCATAAAGGCCTCTACTGTAGCGGCAACATCCTTCTTGGGGAGGCCTGTTGTTTCAACAATTTTAGTGATAATATCTGCTTTTGTCATTGCTGTATTTTTTATGATTTCTTATTTCGGACTGCAAAGTTACTAATTTTCAGTGGGATATGGAAATTTTCCGAGCACTTTTTTATAAAAAAAATGATTTTCCTTACTTTAGCCGTCTTTTTTTAAGCGTTATTAAGAAGTTGAGTCCCTATAATATAATATAAGGTACGTGCGCGAGGGAAAATGTTCAGGGAAGTGACAGAAAGTAACCTAACTTGTAAATCTTAAAGATCCAGAGTCTTGGATGAGAACCTGTCAAGTTCCTGCGTTCCAACCGTCCGAAGAGTTTGTGCCAAAGACGAATGGGGAAGTGGGGCAGTCGGCTTGTGATGTCAAGCAGTCGGGAGTAGCCTTTCAAATCTTGACGGAAGGTATATAGTGTTCTTGTACTCCGTTCTATTTTGCTCACATAATCTGGATTGGCTTCAAAGTCAGTCATCATGACTGGATTGTCGATATGGGTGATGCTGATGGAATGTTCTTTCAGCTGTTTGCCAAAGAGTACATCCTCATACCCACTCAGCTTAAAACGTTCATCGAATGGACATTTCTTAAACACTTCCCGTTCTATGATGAAATTGGTGGAGCGGAATTCTTTGTATGGCTGTTGCTGCCGCTTATCAGGAGTATGCGCTGACTCTGCCGCTTTCTCATATAAGTATCTTAGGTTATGCTTCAGGCGTGTATCATCGATGATGGAGATACCACCATTAATGACTCCGTTATGTGTGTCAGAAACATAACGCTTCAAATAGTCTGTATCAGGAATTGTTATATCGCAATCAAGGAAAAGTAACCAATGGTAACGGCTAATGGTACTTAAGTAGTTGCGGGTTGCTGCACTACCGGTATTTTGTTCTTTCACGATATAGCGGCAATGGGGAAGTCCGTTTATGGCATCATTCTTACGAATAACCTCTTGATTGGTAGAACAATCGTCGGCAACGATGATTTCGTAGTCGATACCAAGAGCTTCTGCCTGCTTTTGCAGACAGGTGACTAATTCGACACTTACATTATTATAATTAGGAATCAGTATTGAGAGTTCCTTTTTATTCCATTGACTCATAATTCGGGCGCAAAAGTACGCATTTTCCACCATATCTCAATGCCAAAAGCTCCAAAAATAGTTAAAAAAAGTATCGCTGAAGCAAATTCTTCGCTTTTCAGTCTTCACTTTTCACTTCTTTTTTGTACCTTTGCAGCCGCTTTTACGAGATAAGAGCATGAAATTCAAAAATTAAACATTACATAATTAAAGAATTAAACAATGGCAACAAAAATCAGATTGCAGCGCGGCGGACGTAAGAGCTATGCTTTCTACCGCATCGTCATCGCTGACGCTCGTGCACCACGTGATGGTCGTTTTACTGAAAAGATTGGTACTTACAACCCCAACACCAATCCTGCCACAGTAGACTTGAATTTCGAGCGTGCACTGTATTGGGTCGAGTGTGGTGCACAGCCTACCGACACTGTTCGTAACATCCTCAGCCGCGAGGGCGTTTACCTGATGAAGCACCTGAAGGGTGGCGTTAAGAAGGGCGCTTTCGACGAGGCTACAGCCCAGAAGAAGTTCGACGCCTGGAAGGCAGACAAGCAGAAGGGTTTGGAGAAGTTAGCTGCCGACGAGGCTAAGGCCAAGAAGGACGCTGCTGCCAAGGAACTGGCTCAGGAGAAGAAGGTTAATGAGGAGATTGCCAAGAAGGTAGCTGAGAAGAAGGCTGCTGAGGCTGCTGCCAAGGCTGAGGCCGAAGCTGCTGCCGCTGCTGCAGAGGCTCCCGCAGAGGAGGCTCCTGCTGAGGCATAACTTCAGAACGGACAATCAGAAATCGGTAGGGGCGGAGGTTTATCCGTCCCTATTTTGTTTTCATTCACCTAATAGACTCTACTTATTACTTCTTACCTCTAACATCTTACTTCTATTATATGCATATACTCGAGATTCCATCCTTCTTCCCGCCATACGGAGGTCTGTTCTGTTTGGATCAGGCCAAGGCTCTTGTGGCTTTAGGTCATGAGGTGCGTATCTTAAGTAATGTGCAATTAGGTATGACGATAGGACTGAAGGACTTCCTGACATTACCTTACGGACGCTATGTGCACCAGTTGGATGGCATCACCGTCTGTCAGTCTTACCAGCGGGGTATTCCGAAAGTTGTCCAGTACAATGTCCAACGCTGGGTGGGCATCGTCATGTCGATGTTTAGAGATTATGTCTCGAAATACGGCAAGCCAGACATCCTGCATGCCCATTGTGCCAAGTGGGCTGGCTATGCTGCGATGAAGATCAGTCAGGAGTATGGCATTCCGTACGTTATTACCGAACATCTGCCGTTGATGCAGTTGGAAGAAGAATTTGGCAAGGCGCCGAGTTCTGCCTGGCAGATTCCTTTGTTGAAGGAGGCCTATCATCGTGCTGACGTGGTTCTGCCGGTGTCTGAGGAACTGGTTGACGACATCGCCTGCTATTATGGCAAGGACTATCGTTGGCAGTATTTGTCCAATACGATTGATACGGACTTCTATGCCTACCGTCCAAGACCTTCGCGCGAAGGCAGGCCGTTCCGCTTTTGCTGTCTGGCTGACTATAATTATAGAAAGGGCTACGATGTGCTGTTCGATGCTTATGGTCAGTTGCAGCGCCAGGGGTTTGAAATCGAGTTACATGCTGCCGGGCGCTTCACAGATGGCGCTGACTGCCAGAAAGAAATAGCCCGCAGGCAGCTGACAGGTGTCAAGACTTATGGACGAACAGACAAGCAAAAAGTCAGAGACTTGCTTTATCTCTCTGATGCACTTGTGTTGGCCAGCCGTAGCGAAGTTCAGCCTTTGGTGTTGTTGGAGGCTATGTCGACGGGCATCCCTGTCGTTTCTACGGAATGTATTCCCCAATGTCTGCGCATTGAAGGCGGCTGTACCATTGTTCCGATAGATGATGCAGATGCTTTTGCAAAAGCGATGCTGATGACCCTTCAGAATACGCCTGCCAATGCTCGTCAGCTTTCAGAAAAGGTGTACCAGATGGCGTCACCACAGGTTGTCGGCATGCAGCTTGTGACCATTCTCAAGACAATCGTCGCTTCATCGCAACAAACAACAGTCTGACCTTCAACATTATTTGCCACAACCACTCATGGCGCATGACCGTATAAGCCAGTCTGATAGGCATTGTACGGCGAACATGCCATTCCTTTTCACACTTTAAGGTTTCCTGATACAATTCTGGCCGATGGCTTCTGAAGGCATGCATGCTAAGTGCAAAGAGTCGGCGCGAGAAGAAACGGTCAACGTTGCTGCTGTGAATCTGGTATTGCTGAGTCAGGTAGTAACACAGATTCATGATTTTCCGGATGAAGTGGAATTGCCTTTCGTCGTTTGTCGTATTAGAGGCAGACTCCTTGCCGATGCTGTAGTTCATGGTGACGTCAGGCAGATAGGCAAAGTCGCCATGCAGGGCCATCATAAATGCCACCTGGGTGTCTTCCGTCGCCAGTTCTTTGTTGCGGAACAGGTAGGGATATTCCTCATAAGCCTTCAAGAAAATATCCCTTCTGTACAATGACGTGCATAGGTGGTACACATTCATATTGGTCTGTGTGACAATCGGCTCCAGCATTTCGCTTCCCTTAATGATGCCATCTGGAAATGGCGGGGTGGGGCCTGGGGAGATTTGTCTTGTCGTCTCGTTAAACCAGTTCCACCGGGTCAGTACCATAGTCACATTCGGATGCTGTTCCATGACGCAGACTTCCTTTTCCAGTTTCAGCGGGTCTGTCCAGAAGTCATCACCGGCACAATCGGCAATGTACTTGCCCTGAGCCGCCAGAATGCAGTCGAAGTAGTTGTCAACCAAACCTTTGTTCTGCTTGTTGGCTATCAGTCGGATGACGTCTGGGTGCTCATCGGCATAGCGTTGGCAGACGGCCAGTGTACCATCTGTCGAGCAGTCTTCGCCTAAGATGATTTCTATGGGCACGTGACATTGTTGCATCAGTACCGAGTCCAGCGTCCGTGCAATAGTATCTTCCTGGTTGTAAGTGGCAACGATGACAGATATCTTGTCTTCCATTATCTCTCCCTTCGTAACAATGGTAATGTGTTCAGTAAGACGGTACGTCCCAGCCGGGTGTTTGTCATGCGGCGAAACCAGGTGTACTTCTGGGTATAGTCCTTGTCGGGCAGCGGAAACAGGCCTTCCTGGCGCAATTCACCAACACGTTGTTCAAGTTCTTTCTGTGAACGTGTAAGCATAATGGTATTATAAATATAATCCATTGTCAACTGGGCAACTCGGCGCTGTATGGCTAATCTGTCGTTGATTGGCAGCCGATCGGCTAACTTGTTCAGGCCTTTGATAACCTTAATATTATCATTGAGCCGTTGCTGTTTACTTGTACTTTCTTCTTTATGAACTGCCGATGTTGTACGTATTCGGTAGTAGTAAGCTTTGGCATTTGTCGTGTATACGCATTCGGCTCGTAAAAGTAATTGGGGAGTGAACTCTTCGTCCTCGCCATAGCAGATGTTAGGGGTGAATGCCAATTGGCCTCGTGTTGATTGGCGGAACATCATGCAGCATGCAGTTCCTCGGATGTTATGATTACGCAGATGTTCGGTACCGCTGCAAGGTTTTGCGTCGGAATAAGTGGTGTCGTCGGTTGTCTTGTGTGTAAAGTCGAAGATGACGACATCTGCATCCTGATGTTGTCTTACAATATCTAAGCAATGCTCGTAAGGTGAGGTAAAAAGATAGTCGTCACCGTCAACAATTTGGATATACTGTCCCTTGGCCATATTCAATCCCGTATTTCTGGCAATGCTGACCCCTCCGTTCTTCTGCCTAACGTAGATGATATCCTCGCCATAATGCATTAATCCGTTTATCGGACTAATGTCCGAACCGTCGTCAATGACGATGATTTCTCGTTCTTCCGATGAGAGGGAGAGGGATAAGATACTGTCTATACATTCACACAGCATTTGTACAGGCAGGTTGTAATAAGTTATGATAAAACTGACCAAAGGTCTTTGTGGCGTGCTTATAGAGTCTTTCATGCCTGCAAAAGTACATCAAAAATAGTAAATAGCCAAAGAAAAAGAGTGATAATATACAAATTATTATTATCTTTGCATTCTGTTTATGAGAAAATGAATAAAAAGATGATGACTATTGGTGTTGACTATACTGGACGGCTGGGAAATCAGTTGTTTATCTATAGTTATGTACGTAGTTTGATGGAACGGTTGCCTCAATGTGACTATCAGGTTGTTGCAAACTTCAGAAGATCGTATGGCGGTTCTTCGGAAGACGGATTTACCGATTCCCTTAAATATTTCCATGTACAACCATATAGGATTGAGGATGTGAATTTAGAATGGCAATATGGCTCTTTTAAACAACGCATGGTATATTTGGCTTACGAATTGTTGCAACGTATTCCATTGACAAGAGAATGGGATTCGCTACAGCGTTTGCTACGTCACGTTTTGGAACATTTCAATTTCTATTTTTCAGATGGTGATGATGCTGCTCGCCCCATCGGTCATCTGCATAAGGATTCTATTTTTGTGAGAGGCTTCTTTCAGGACAGACGTAACTTTGATGCCATTCGTAGTATTCTGTTGGAGGAATTGTCCCCTGTTTTTCCACCATTAGAATGTAACAAAGAGCTTTACGATGTTGCTGCCCAGCCCAATAGCGTCTGTGTTACTGTGCGTCGTGGAGACTATTTGAGCGCTCAGAATAAAAAGAACTTCTATGTATGCACGCCAGAGTATTTTGAGAAGGCCATCGCATTATTGTGTCAGCATGTGGAGGCACCGACGTTCATATTTTTCTCTGACGACAAGGAATGGGTGAGAGAACACATGTCTGTGCCAGACAGACCATGCTATTATGAGAATGTTGACACTCCTGTATGGGAGTCGCTTCGGTTGATGTATAGCTGTCATCACTTCATCATTTCCAACTCTACTTTCTCATGGTGGGCGCAGTATCTGGGCAGGAGAGCGGACAAACTGGTGATTTGTCCTTCCCGATGGTATGCAAACGAGTGGCGGACTAACTTGATAGACGACTCTTTCATGCTGGTAGATGTCTGATGCTTTCCTGATTGGTAAGTGAAGACACAATATAATGGAGAGATATACGTTATAATAATGCATTAGTCATGAAAACAAGAGACGAGAACTATAGTCGTGTATTAAAAAATATTAGTTTGTTTGGAGGTGTACAGGGTGTCATTCTTATTGTCGGCCTTGTACGCAACAAATTGATAGCTCTTATTTTAGGTGCCGGCGGAATGGGCTTTAATGCATTGTTAACGTCTGTCCAGACATTTGCTTCTCAAGTTACCAATCTGGGAATTTCGTTTGGTGCCGTGCCGCGACTGTCTGAGCTTTATGAGGAAGGCTCAGAGGAGCAGTTGAGCTTCTATATTCAGGTCATTCGTCTTTGGAGCCTCATGGCAGCCTTGTTGGGTATGGCTTTTTGTGTTATTGTCAGTCCGCTGATGAACGACCTGACATTTACCTGGGGAAATCACACGCTGCACTATGCTGCCTTGGCCTTTTCTGTTGCCCTGCTGGCAGTCAGCTTCGGTGAGACAGCCATTCTTAAAGCCACCCGTCGGCTGAGGTCGCTTGCCAACATTCAGGTCGTTACGGTGGTGGTGTCGTTGGTGCTGTCGTTGCCGCTCTACTTTTATCTCCGTCATTCTGGTGTTTTGCCGGCTATCGTGCTGACGACGCTGGTGTCATTGTCTGTCACCATTGCCTATTCCTATCGTTATTATCCGTTGAAGTTGCAGTTCACGCGTCGTCATATCTCTGCTGGTTGGCCGATGATTAGCCTGGGGTTGGCCTATGTGTTGGCAGCAGCTATTGGTAGTGCCGCAGAGCTGATAGTGCGTTCGTTTCTGAATGTGGAAGGGGGCTTGAACAATGTGGGACTATATAACGCGACTTACGTTATCGTATTTACCTATGGCGGAATAGTCTTTTCTGCCTTGGATAGTGACTATTATCCCCGTCTGTCGGGAGTCAGCAAGGATGTCGGGCAGACCAACGAGACCGTCAACAAGCAGATGGAGGTATCGCTACTATTGCTATCGCCCATGTTGGTGTTTCTGTTGATGTTTTTGCCGGTGCTCATTCCTCTTATGCTGAGCCATGAGTTCTTGCCGATGGTCGGAATGGCTCAGGTGGCCGTTTTGGCAATGTATTTTAAGGTGCAAACCATGCCGGTAGCTTATATCTCGCTGGCACGCAGGCGTTCTCGGGCCTATTTGTTTTTAGAGACGTCGTATTTTATCGTTCTTGTTCTGTCTGTCGTTGTCAGTTTTCGCCTTTGGGGACTCTGGGGAACGGGTGTGGCAATCGTTTTCGCCCACATCGTTGAGTATGTCATAGTGATAGGCTTTGCTTATTGGAAGTATGCCTACCGGCTGACGCTGCCCATTGGCTGCTATGCAGGCGTACAACTGGCCATCGGTTTGGCTGCATACGCTGTGTCGCGCTATGCCGAGGGGTGGGTCTATTGGACGGCAGAAGCCGCACTGGTCGTTGCCAGCACGGCTTACTCCGTTTATGTCCTCCACCAGAAGACGCGCCTCTGGGAGGCTCTCCGCAGGAAATTCCTCAAAGCGGATTAATCCGTATTCCCTGAAGAATCAGTCCGTATTCCCTGAAGAATCAGTTGTTTAGAATCTGAAGTCCATTTCGACATCCACGAGGTTGTAGTCGTGCTTGGCCAGGCTACGGTCGTTGATGCGGGCATACTCCAAGTGCATCTCCAGGTTCTTCGTGAAGAAGTAGTTCAAACCTACCTCGTACGACGTCTTGGCGCTGCTCCATTCCTTGGTGCTGCGATAGCACTGGTAGCGGGCCTTAGCGTGCAGCTTCGACTTGATGACGGGGACGATGCCGAAGGCATACCAGCCGTCGGCCTTGTCGCCCTTCGAGTAGTCTATCTCACGAACATTGTTGGCGGCCTTTGCAGCACCCCAGCCCTGGCTATGCAGGTATTCAGCACGGAAGGTAAACTCGTTTAAGTCGTATTCGGCAGACAGGGCATAGCGGTTCTTGGCCATGCTGACTTTCTGGCCAGTTATCGGGTCGAGCATGTCGCCACGGCTACCGGTCCATCCGAAGGCACCGATTCTGACACCCTTGATGGGCATCACCCATACACCGCCGATGATATCCTTGCGGTTGTCCTTGTCTGTCTCGTTCACACCCTCACCGTTATAAACGCCTACCTGATAGTGGAACAAACGGCGTCCGTTGGCGTTGGGGAAGAGGTCACCGGCAACCTGCAAACCGATGTCACGGCCGCCCGATGAGCGCTCACCGGTGCGGTCGCCAAAGCCAGAAAGGTTGTTGATGACGTCAGCATATCCACGCCAGCCCTGCGTGATGGGGTGGGTGGGGTTCTCATAGGTGAAGGCGCGCTTGAACTGTCCGGCACGCACCTTGAACTCGGGGAATTTACGCCATTCTGCGTAGAGGTCTACCAGCTGTACGGTAGGCTGGCCGGGACCTGTGGCGTTGGTGCCCTGAATCTGGGCGCGCCAGTCGAAGTCGCCGATTTTGCCGTCCAGGATGAAACGTGCCAGACGCAGCTTGAACGTGTTCGAGTGGTTACCTTCGGGGTCTTGACCCTGATACTGCAGCATGCCGTAGCCGCTGAACTTGAAGTTCTTTACCCATGCAGGCACCTCGATGGTGGCCTTTTCTTTCTTCTCTTGTGCATTGGAAGCCAATGCGAAGCCCGTCACGAGGAGGGCCAGGATCATTAGTTTCTTCATAAAGCTTATCGTTTGGTTAGTAATAAATGAATTATCGTTTGGTCAGCAGCACCACATTCTCTACGTGAGGGGTATGTGGGAACATGTCTACGGGCTGCACGGCGACGACGCGGTAGGCCTCGTCGAGAGCCTGCAGGTCGCGGGCCTGGGTGGCAGGGTTACAGGAGACATAGACGATGCGCTCCGGTGCCGTCCTGAGAATGGTCTTCACCACGTCGGGATGCATGCCGGCACGGGGCGGGTCGGTGATGATAACGTCTGGCCGACCGTGCTGCTGGATGAAGTCGTCGTTCAGCACGTCCTTCATGTCGCCGGCAAAGAACAGCGTGTTCTCGATGCCGTTAATCTGCGAGTTCACCTTGGCGTCCTCAATGGCCTCAGGCACGTATTCTATGCCGATGACCTTGCTGGCCTTGCGAGCCACGAAATTGGCAATGGTGCCAGTTCCCGTGTATAGGTCGTAGACCAATGGCGGCTGGGCGTTGGGTGATGGCTCTTGGCTAAATGCCAGTTCGCGGACGACGGAGTAGAGGTGATAGGCCTGGTCGGTATTCGTTTGGTAGAACGACTTCGGACCGACCTTGAACTTCAGGTCTTCCATCAGCTCAAAGATGTGGTCCTTGCCCTTGAAGACGAGGATCTCTTGGTCGCCGATGGTGTCGTTACACTTCTGGTTGTCCAAATACATTAACGAGCTGATTTCCTGGTATTTGTCTGCAATATGCTGCAGTAAACCAAGAGCTTGTTTTCCATCATGGCTATCCCAACGGTTCTCCCCTTCTTGTGAGGGGTCGGGGGAGGCTTCTAAATGGAACTGGATAATAACCATCCACTCGCCGCTGGCAGAGTTGCGGATGATGACGTCGCGCAGCAGGCCGACCTGCTGGCGGAGGTCGAAGAATGACAGACCGTGCTCTATGGCATAGTCGCGAATCTCGTTGCGTATCTGGTTGTGCAGGTCGTCCATCAGCCAGCACTTCTCGATGGGCAGGATCTTGTCGAACGCCCCCGTGATGTGGAAACCGATGGCAGGCGCATCCTTCACCAACGTTTCGTCACTCAGCTGTTCGCTGGTCAGCCAGCGCTTGTTGGCACAGCCGAAGTCCAGCTTGTTACGGTACTCCTGAGTCTTCACGCTGCCTAAGATTGGATTAAACTCGGGCAACTCCACCTTCCCGATGCGCGTCAGCTGGTCGTACACCTGTTGCTGCTTCATGCGCAGCTGCTCTTCGTAGGGCAGGTTCTGCCACTTACAGCCTCCGCAGACGCCGAAGTGCTGGCAGAAAGGCACGGCGCGCACCTTGCTGTACTCTACGAACCTCACCACCTCGCCCTCGGCAAACGAGTGCTTCTTCCGCCGAATCTGTACGTCGCACACGTCGCCAGGCACGCAGAAGGGCACAAATACCACAAGGTCTTTGCCCGCCTCCTGGCCTTTGCCCGCCTCCTGGTCTTCGCCCGCCTTCTGGTCTTTGCCCGCCTCCTGGCCTTCGCCCGCCTTCTGGTCAACACCAGTCTCTACGTGCCAATGGAACAGGCACTTGCCCTCCGCTGCCGCAGCCTCTATCGTCACACCCTCAAGCAAGGGCAATGGTTTCTTCTTTCTTGTCATGACCTTCAATTTGTTGCAAAGATACGAAAAAATACGAGAAAAACAAAGAAAAAACGCAATTTTCTTTTCTTTTACCTTTTTTCGGTTGGCGCAAAGTGTAGAGCAATAAAAACCCCCTCCCTATTGCGGGAGAGGGCTCTGTGCTTGGAGTAACCCATCCTCCCTCCCTTTTCTCCCACCTGAAGGTTCTCTCTTTGAGAGTGTGGCGTTCTTTGACCTAAAGGTGCAAAGTGTGGCTTCGCAATGCAATGGAGTGTGGCACGCAATGGGAGGGGTTGGGGGGAGGCTTGGAGGCTCTTAGGGCTGTGGCTCGTGCTGCTTCTTGGCTTCGCGGACAGCCTTGGCACCGTAGAGCGGATTGCCCTTGCTGTCGAGAGCCACGTCGCGCATCTGCCAGGTAACCTCCGAGATGGCCTCGGCGACCTTCTTCTTGCCCACCTTGATCTTGTCGGGCGTGAACAGCAGCTTCGTCGACTTCAGGTGCTCGGCCTGGTTCCAGTCCTCCAGGTGGTTCACCGCCTTCGAGCTCAGTCCGGGCTTGAAGATTCCCAGACCCTCGATCCTGACCTTACAGCCCATTCCGAGGAAGTGCTTGATGGCCTTGCCCATCTCGTCGATGACAGCCTTGCAGTCCGATCTCTTGACCGAAGCCTGCTCCTGGATAAACTCTGCGACCACGTTCAGGTCGACAAACTCGTCGGGATACACCGGTCTTGCCGTGTACTTTCCGAAAATCGGCGAATGCTCGTTGTTGTTCTTCGCCAGTGCATAATAGTTCATACGCGTTGTGTGTTTTTCATTGTATGACATCCTTTCGACCATCTACATCGGCTGGCCGATTACCGCATTTCTTTACTTTTTTACCTTTTTACTTTTTTACCTTTATCTGTTGCAAAGTTACGAAATATTTTCCATATTACCAAATATTTCCGCATTTTTTTTCAAGAAAAAATTTAAATAAAAAGTACACAAAAAGAACCGTCCCTTTTGTGTACTTTTCGTCAGAAATCGCATAGATTTCCTTCAATTATTGCCGTAATTTCTTGAAGAAGTTGTCGAGATTTCTTGCAATTATTGCGGTGATTTCTGCAACCTTTCTTGGTGATTTCTGACGGAAAGTGCCGTGATTACTGGTGGTCATTGCGGTCATTTTGGTCATTTGGTCATTTGGTCAAAATCGAAAACACATAGTCAAAATGAGCAACAGTATATATAAATTATAATTTATATATACTGTTGAAGAATGACCGCATGTTCGAAATTGATTTTGACCAAAATGACCATGACCACTTTGACCACGTTGTGCTATTGGGCTGTTTTTAAGAATCTTCGATATTTGCTTGCAGATGTCGGGGAATTGTCGTATCTTTGCCGACATGAAGCGTGAGGTCTATGAGAGCCAGAAGGCATTTGCGGGTGAGAAGAAACCGTCAATGCTGAGACGCTGTGTGGGGCACGACTACACAGAGCGCATGATGTATATGGTGACGATGGTGACGGAAGGTCGCCGTCCGCTGTTTGGTACTGTAGTGGGCCGTAGCGATGCGCCAGCAGATAGTGCAGAGGCTGCGAGAATAGAGCTGAGCGCATTGGGACAGCGCGTTTCAGATGAGTGGATGGGCATACCGAAGTACTACCCGCAGGTGGAAATCATAGCCCTCCAGATGATGCCTGACCATCTGCATGGCATTATCTTTATCAAGGATAAGATGGAGAAAGACCTCAGCCGCATTATCCGTGGGTTTAAGACGGGGTGTAACCGCAGTTACAGGGAGCTGGTCCTTGGTGTTTCGTCTGTTGCGACTCAGTCGCAACAAACAGGACGGGCAGCGCAACAAACAGGACGGGCAACGCAACAAACAGGACGGGCAGCGCAACAAACAGGACGGGCAGCGCAGAAAGAAGACCGCACACACGGGTTTCTCTTTGCCCGCGGCTTCAACGACAAGTTACTGCTACGTGAGGGGCAGCTGCAGCGATGGCTGGACTACCTGAACGACAACCCGCGCCGTCTGTTGATGAAACGCGAGCAGCCCGACCTCTTTCGCGTACAACGTGGCCTAATAGTTGGAAGTCAGCAGTTCTCGGCAATTGGCAACCGCTTTCTGCTGGAGCGCCCCATAAGGCTGCAGGTGCAATGCTCACGACGCCTCACCGATGAGCAGATAGCAGAGAAGCAGGAGGAGTGGCTTGAGCAGGCCAGAAGCGGTGCTGTATTGGTGTCGCCCTGCATATCCAAAGGAGAGAAACAGGTAATGAGAGCAGCTTTTGAGGAAGGCCTGCCTATTATCGTTCTTCAGGAGAATGGCTTTACGGACTTGGCCAAGCCCGGTGGCAAGCGTATGGAAGCCTGTGCTCGCGGCCAGCTGCTGCTGCTTGCTCCGTGGGAACACCACAACGAGCGACTAACTATTCGCCGTGACCAATGTCTGAAGCTGAACGAGCTGTCACGGATGATATGCTTATAAATAACGGATTCTTTGTATCTTGCTGTTCCATTGGCGGTTGTATTATTTAACATTCTGGGGGCTCAGTTTTTCTGATTTTTGAACATGAAATAAGGATAGTATTTTGTACCTTTGCAGCCCTTTTTAAATTAAGTAATCTAAAACTATCAATTGGGATATATGGACACAGAGAGTACTATTTTTGAAGAACAGTTGCGCGCGGCCAGGGAGTGTCTGGATCGTGAGCATGAGCGGTTGCAGGAGCAGATGGACAGGCTGAATGCCTATCGGAAGATTCTGGAGATGAACGGGGTTTTGCTGGAGAAGAACGAGCGCCTGCTGAATGAGGTGGAGCAGCAGAAGGCTGAGATTGAGAGTCTGCGTCAGCAGTTGGACGACAAGGACATGAAGTTGAACGAGATGAACAAATTCTCGGTCAACATGGCGAAGAAGTCGTCGCAGGAGGGTATTGAGAAGGCTATCCGCATCTACGTCAACACGTCGAGGCGGAAGACGCAGGCGAAGCGTGAGGTGGCGCGCGCTCAGCTGCTGGACTTGATTGCGACGGCGAAGCTGGATATGCCGGAGGACATCATGTAGGCTCTG
>JAEEVT010000174.1 GCA_016291005.1 Prevotella sp.
CTGAGCCTCGTAGTTGGCAATCTGCTCGCCGTTCATCGAGAGGCTCTGGGTGAAGTAGCCGAAACGATAGAGGAAACCGACGGCACACATATCGACGTTCGAGTCGGAAGCCTCTTTCACGTAGTCGCCGGCCAGCATGCCGAGACCGCCGGAATAGATCTTCAGGGCGGAGTGGATGCCATACTCCATGCAGAAGTAGGCTACGGAGGGACGTGTCTTGTCGGGTTTCACATCCATGTACTTACGGAACTTTGCATAGACGCCCTTGATGCGCTTCATGAGGTCCTTGTCCTTGAGGATTTCCTGTTTACGGACAAAGGTCAGACGCTCCAAGAGCATGACAGGGTTGTGGCGCACGTCGTGGTAGAGACTGACGTCGAGTTCACGGAACAGGTCGCGTGCCTCGTAGTTCCATACCCACCACATGTTGTGGGCAATCTCGTCCAAACACTTTAATTCTTCGGGCAGTGTAGCCTTCACGGTCAGAATCTTCCACTGCGGTGCATTTGTGTAATCGGCTTTAATCTTCATAGTTTTTCAGTCTTTTGCGTTGTTAAAGCATTATTTGTTATATTTGATGGTCAGCATGGTGAGGTCGTCGCTCTGCTCGGTGTTGCCGACGAACTTATGAACGGCGGCGGTCATCGTTTCGATGAGTTTCTGGGGAGCATCGTCGAAGTTGGCAATGACGTCATTGACGCGCTGTTCTCCGAAGAGCTCGTGAGCGGCATTCTCGGCCTCGGTCAGCCCGTCGGTATAGAGGAAGACGGTCGTACCGGGATCTATCTTGGTATCCTGTTCCGTGTACTTCCAGCCTGGCATGACGCCGACGGGGAGGTTGGCGTCGCAGGGCAGCTGGACGCCGTTGACGTATGGGGAGTTGTGACCGGCATTGCAATAGCTCAGATGGCCAGTGGCCAGGTCGAGCACACCGACAAAGAGCGTAACGAACATGTCGTTCTCGTTGCCCTCGCTGACGTTCATATTCATGGTATGCACGATATGACTCGGCTTATCGGTGTGGGCCGAGATGTTGCGGAAGAGTGTGCGGGTGACTGCCATGACGAGTGCGGCAGGAACACCCTTGCCGCTGACGTCGCCGACACAGAAGAACAGTTTCTCGTTGAGAATGAAGAAGTCGTAGAGGTCGCCGCCTACACCCTTGGCGGAAGTCAGCGAAGCGAAGAGGTCTATGTCCTTGCGATTGGGGAAGGCGGGGAAGGTCTTCGGCAGCATCGACATCTGGATGCTCTGAGCCACCTTCAGCTCGCTCTCTATCGACGCCTTTGCGGCAGTAGAGACCTTCAGGTCCTCGACATACTGCTTCAGCGACTGCTGCATGGCACTGAACGAGTCGCGCAGGTCGGAGATCTCGTCCTGGCGTTCGAACGTCGGCAACTCGGTGTCGAAGTTGCCCTTGGCAACCTCCTTGGCCGAGTCGGACAGGAAACCTAACGGCTTCGTGGCCTTGCGGATGCTGCGGCGCATGAAGAAGAAGATGAAGACGATGCCGATGCCCATGAAAAACAGCATGATGGTGGCGATAAGCTCACCCCACATGAAGACGAATTCCTTATGCTGCACCACGATCAAGGTCCAGTCGGTGGAGGCCAGCTGCTTCGTATTAACATAATAAGGTGTATCCTGCAGGTCCTTCATCTCAAGACCTTCAACCTCGACCTTCTGTTCACCCTTCAGCAACTTCGTGTCAAAGTCGGAACCGGCAATCTTGTTGCCCTTGCCATCGAGGATCTGGATGAAGAAATAACTGCCGACCTCCTTGTCATCGATGCTCTGAGAGTCCTCAAAGAACTCCATCTTCCTGACTTTCTTCTCTTCGACGTTGACAGTCTCTAACAGCCACTCTAAGTTCAGGTCGATGCCATAGACGCCGACCTTGCGGCCTTGACTGTCGTGGACAGGAATGAGGTAGCTGCAGAGCAACGTCCTACCGCCGTCGGGGTCGTAATAAGGATCAGACAGGTAGCCCACGCCCTTTTTCATCGCGGTCTTGTACCAATCGCGGCTGAGGTAGTCATGATCGGCAGAGCCTATCTGACTCCGAACGACACGGGTGCTGTCGCTATATTTCACGTATGGTTCGAACCAGCGGCCCTGACTCTTATAATAGTCTGGCTCGAAGGCCACGAAACAACCTAAGTATTTCTTGTTCAGCAGCAACTCGTGCTCCAAGGCGCCAAACACGGTCTCCGGACTGTCCAAGTTGGCTTCAATCTCCGCCACATTGTTCGCAGCAGAAATTTCAACGGCACGCAACATGGTCTCCATCCTTCCACTGATACCATCTGTCACGTACTGACCTCGCATGGCGCTGAGGATGATCGAAACCACAAAGACAAAGACAAGAGTCAAAGCCATGATCACCGCACTGATAATCGACACAATCAATATGACGCGCCAGGTGATGCGGCGAGACAACTTGCCCTTTCTTTTCTTGAATATGTTCATGACAAATAGCTAAATTGTCGGACAAAGGTACGAAATAGAACGCAAACAACCAAATTAAAATGAAAAAAAAGCGTCATTATTTGGCAGATTAAGAAAAAAGTCGTAACTTTGCACCCGCTTTTCGTGGCACCTATGCCAGAAGGCAAGAAAACAGATAGTAACAATTAAAGAATTAAAACAAAAAAAACAAATGATTATTGTACCTGTAAAAGAAGGCGAGAACATCGAAAAGGCCCTCAAAAAGTTCAAGAGAAAGTTCGAGAAGACTGGTGTTGTTAAGGAGCTCCGCTCACGTCAGCAGTTCAACAAACCTTCTGTACTGAAGCGCCTGAAGATGGAGCACGCTATATACGTACAGAAGCTGCGCACTGTCGAAGAATAATAAAGTGCGTTAAAAATTTGGTGGTTTAAAGAAAATTCCGTAAATTCGTTGCCGAAATCGAGAAGCAACGTCATGATTATAGAAGATTTTTTGAACTACCTGCGCTTTGAGCGGAACCGTTCCGACTTGACTGTACGCAACTACGAACGAAGCCTAAGGCATTTCGAATCGTATTTCAAAAATCGAGAAAGTCATCTCTTGTGGGAGTCGGTAGACTCGGACATCATCCGTGACTGGGTGGAGAGTATGATGGATAAAGGCGACATGGCATCAACAGTGAATAACTGCTTGTGTGCCGTGCGTTCCTTTTTCCGTTTTGCCCTCGCAAGAGGATTTGTCAACATAGACCCGGCACACAATGTGAAAGGTCCAAAGAAACAGAAGCCCCTACCCCACTTTGTCAGAGAGGCCGACATGGATCGACTGATTGACCTCCCACAGATGTGGGGCGACAGCTATGCCGAGCTTCGCGCGCGTACCTTAATTATATTATTCTATGAAACCGGCATCCGACTGGCAGAGTTGATAGGACTTGACGACAAAGACGTCGACTTCGTGTCACACCAGCTGAAGGTTACCGGCAAAAGGAACAAGCAGCGCATCGTCCCCTTCGGCGACGAACTGGCAGAAGTGCTGAGAAACTACATGGCCGAGCGAGACCAGCAGCCGTTGAAACTCGACACGGCACTCATCCTGGACAACAAGGGGCGCCGCATGACACGCCGTCAAGTGGAGACGATCGTCAAGAACAGCCTCTCGCGGACCACAACCATGAAGAAGCGTTCGCCACACGTGCTGCGACACTCGTTCGCCACGGCGATGCTGAACAACGGTGCCGGGCTGGAAAGCGTCCGTCGTCTCTTGGGACACGAAAGCGTGGCAACCACGGAGATCTACACCCACACCACGTTCGAACAACTGAAGAAAGTATATGAGAATGCCCACCCAAGGGCCTAACAATAAAAGAATGCCCACCCAAGGGCTTAACAACATTAATATTTACCCTTTAACTAAAAACAGGAGGTAATTATGGAAATCAAGATTCAGTCGATTCACTTCGACGCTACCGAGAAGTTACAGGCGTTCATCGAAAAGAAGGTCGCCAAGTTGGAAAAAACATTTGAAGATATTCAGAAAGTAGAGGTGCAGTGCAAAGTAGTCAAGCCAGCCACCGCTCAAAACAAAGAGGTAAGCATCAATGTCACCGTTCCCGGCTCAACCCTGTTCGTGGAGAAAGTTAGCGACACTTTTGAAGAATCTACCGACCTCTGCGTGGACTCCATGAAGGTCCAGCTGCAGAAATTCAAGGAAAAATTGAGAAATAAATAAAAAAAAGCTCGAAAAGTTTTGGTAATTCAAAAAATATGCCTACCTTTGCATCCGCTTTCCGACAATAAGACTCCAAATCGGGGAGCGGATGCTTAGAGCAAGCCTCTTTAGCTCAGTTGGCCAGAGCACGTGATTTGTAATCTCGGGGTCGTTGGTTCGAATCCGACAAGAG
>JAEEVT010000044.1 GCA_016291005.1 Prevotella sp.
GTATTCGCCCAGGGTGAAGATATCCTCGGGAGAGTTCTGGTCCATGGGCGGGTTTGCTGCAGAGCGGATAACGATGAGGGCATACGAAGAATAACCTATCATCAGCATCAACATGCAGAGAAGAGAGGTGTTCTTGATACGGGCGGTGACCAAGGCTTTGGGCTGTTGACCGCTGACCTGTTTCTTGTAGCCCAGCACGAACCAAAGCACGGCAAGAACAATGATGCCGATGATGACCGACATCCAGCCATGACCGTAGAAAGGAATACCCAGCATGGCAACAGCCAGGAGGAAGGCTACGTTCTGGCGCTTCTCGTTCTTGTCGTTGTAGGTCTCGTAGATGGCCCAGACGGTGATGCCGATGAGCAGGAAGATGTAAACAATCTCACCCGTATTGAACGGCATGCCGAGGATGTTGACAAACAACAACTCGAACCATCCGCCAACCTGTACGATACCGGGTACTACGCCGTAGAGCACAGCGGCGAGGATGACCACAGAGATAAACAGGGCAATAAGCGAACCTTTCAGGTCGCGCTTCGGGTCGTCGGTGGGGAACTTCTTATAATAGTACACGAGTACGATGGCCGGTAAGCATAGCAGGTTCAGCAAGTGAACACCGATGCTGAGGCCAGTCATGTACATGATAAGCACTAACCAACGGTCGGCATGAGGTTCGTCGGCATGGTCTTCCCACTTTAGGATAAGCCAGAAAACGACTGCCGTGAACGCCGATGAGTAGGCATACACTTCGCCTTCAACCGCCGAGAACCAGAATGTATCACTGAAGGTATAGATGAGAGCACCCACCAAGGCCGAGGCCTCGATGGCAATGACTTTCCACCACGACATGTCGGCCAACGCTGTTGCTGCGCGAAAGTCGCTCTGCTTGATGAGCAGACGGCGTGCCAAGTGCGAGATAGTCCAGAAGAGGAACAAAATAGTGGCTGCCGAAAGCAGGGCACTCATCATGTTCACCATATAAGCCACGTGGCTCGGATCGCTGGCAAACTGCGAGAAGAGATTTGCCGTGAGCATGAAGAACGGTGCGCCGGGGGGGTGGCCGATTTCCAGTTTATAACCTGTTGAAATGAATTCCGGACAGTCCCAAAAGGATGCTGTCGGTTCAATGGTGGAGCAATACACAAAGGCGGCAACGACAAACGCCAGCCAACCCATGATATTGTCCACAATTCTGAATTGTTTCATCTGTATAAAGTGTTGTGTGATTATTCCAACTTGCAAAGGTACTACTAATTATTGAGAATTGAGAATTGAGAATTGAGAATTAGCTTTGCCTTGTTGTTTTTTAACAATTCTCGCCATTCCAGACTTCAAGAGTCAATGTTCAATTACATCAACAGACTGGCACCATAGATCAACACGACATAGCGTAGAAACTTGCCGATGGTGATGCTGATGACTGAGATGGCGACATTGGCGCGCATCAGTCCTAATGCCACGGTAATGGCCGAGCCGAGGATAGGGACGAAGGCAAAGAATCCCATCCAGGCACCACGACCCGCCATAAACTTTGTGGCGCGGTCCAAGTCCTTCTGCTTGACGTGCAGGTAGCGCTCAATCCACTCCAGTCGTCCCATACGGCCAATGCAGTAGTTGAACATGCCGCCCATCACATTGCCTATGGTGCCGTAGACGATGAGACCCCACGGGTCCAGTCCGGCAGCCAAGAGCCCAGCCATCACGGCTTCGCTGGAAAAAGGGAAGAACGACCCGGCGATAAAGGCGGTCAGGAACATGCCCCAGTAGCCGTAGCTAATCAAAAGAGCGATGATACTGTCCATAAGCTATAGCCGGTAAGAAGAATCATGATGACGGCGATGACACAGAAGACGATGTTGGTGACTTTTGTCGACGTCAGTGCCACGAAATGGCCAAATAGTGGTGCCGTGCAGACCGTGATGATGCGCAGCAGGCTGTCGTAGTGCTGTGGCTGGAGGGCGAGGAAGATGATTGCAAAGATGTCTGTCCAGGCAAAAAAGCCATAGAGCAGGCGGATACGGATCTTGTCGCCATGATGCTTCCGGATGTAATGCGTGATACCTATGGCAATCACGACGATGAAGAAGACGAAGACGGCCAGCTGATGATTGGGCAAGGTGGTGTAGTCGAATGGGAACTGGAATACAGTCAATTGCTGGAAGTGGCTGACAAGAGGTGTGAAGTCATTCTTATAGGCCAGCCAGCAGGCACCAAACCAGTAGGGTGTCATCAGACCGAAAAGTGATGCTCCCATGGTTCGCCACGACAGCGACTGTATATGTGTGAGCATCAATAGCCAGAGAAGCGGCACGAAAAACAGTATCTGGGCAAACACCATGCTCCCTATGCTGAGGAGCAGAAAACTATAGTAGCTGGTGCCTACACTCTGCTTATCCTGATAGCCTAAGAAAAGTACCAGGATACTGCTGATGAAAAACAGTTGCAGGACAGCTCCTTTGAGCGATGGGAATAGGAAGCACGCACAGCATCCCAGCATAAGGAAGGTACAGCTTACCATACGAGAGTAGATGCGTATCAAGGCGTTGGTGTTGTTTAACTCTACCATGAGATAAGTGGACAACGCGAAGCAGCCGAACTGCACCCACCACTGACCGCTCACCAGTCCGCACAACAACCACACCACGAAGACAAACACCGCCACCCCGGGCAGCGTCAGTCTGCTTTCCGCAACCTTATTCTGTAATCGCTTGACCAACTCTAACTTCTTACTTCTAACATCTTACTTCTTACATCCTACATCTTACATCCTACATCTTATAAGTCTGCACCGATGTCGCGACGGAAATACTTATCAGTAAACTGAATCTTCTGAGCTCCCTCAAACGACTTCTGCAAAGCCTCGGCCTTGTCCTTGCCGTACGAAGAGACAGCAATGACACGACCGCCATTGGTGACGACCTGACTATCCTTTAATGCTGTTCCGGCGTGGAAGACAACGGTGCTTACATATTGTCCAAAAGTGTTTTCAACGTCGTCAATGCCAGTGATGGAGTAGCCTTTCTTGTAGGCTTCGGGATAGCCGCCACTTACCAGCATGACACAGACAGCAGCACGCTCGTCAAACTCTACCTTGTACTGGTCGAGCGTACCTTTGGCAATACCTTCAAACAGGTCAACGATGTCGGTTTTCAGTCGCAGCATAACGGTTTCCGTCTCCGGATCACCCATGCGGCAATTGTATTCAATGACCATCGGGTCGCCTTTTACGTTGATTAATCCAAAGAATATGAATCCTTTATAGTCAATGCCTTCAGCCTTCAGACCCTCTACGGTAGGCCGGATAATGCGGTCTTCCACTTTCTGCATCCACTCCTTTGTGGCAAAGGGAACGGGACTAACGCTTCCCATACCACCAGTGTTCAGACCTGTGTCGTGTTCGCCGATACGCTTGTAGTCCTTCGCCTCGGGCAATATCTGGTAGTGTTCACCATCAGTCATTACGAACACCGAACACTCGATACCGCTAAGGAACTCCTCGATGACCACGCGGCTTGACGCATTGCCGAACATGCCACCCAGCATTTCCTTTAATTCGCGCTTGGATTCTTCCAGAGTAGGCAGAATTAGCACACCCTTGCCGGCACACAGACCGTCAGCCTTCAGCACGTAAGGTGGCTGGAGCGTTTCCAAGAAGGCTAAACCTTCCTGAACATGCTCACTGTCGAACGTCTCGTAGCGTGCCGTTGGGATATTGTGGCGCTGCATGAAACCCTTGGCAAAGTCCTTCGAACCTTCCAAGACTGCACCGGCTTTCGACGGTCCGATGACAGGAATGTCCTTCGTGCGCTCGTCTTGCTTCAGATTGTCGTAAATGCCTTTTACCAACGGATCCTCAGGACCAACCACCACCATATCTATATGTTGCGCCACGCAGAATGTCTTGATGGCCTCAAAATCATCGGCCTTTATAGCAATATTCTCCGTAAATCCACCTTTATGGAGAGGCATGCCAGCTGTTCCGCCGTTGCCAGGTGCAATAAAGAGTTTCTCTACTCGCTCACTTTGAGCAATCTTCCATGCCAGTGCGTGCTCTCGTCCACCACTGCCTAACAAAAGTATTTTCATATTATCTGATTTTCAATTTTTCAATACTTCAATTCTTAAAGTTTCCCCTGTTCGCCGAGGTATGAATCCTTGAAACCAAGGAAGTAGAGCACGCCATCGAGTCCGATGGTGTTGATGCTCTGCTTGGCGTTAGCTACCACACGAGGCTTGGCGTGGAAAGCAATGCCTAAGCCAGCCTGCGAGATCATCGGCAGGTCGTTGGCACCATCGCCCACGGCGATGGTCTGTGCAAGATTCACCTTCTCTACCTGAGCGATGAGCTTAAGCAGTTCGGCTTTTCGGTGACCATCGACAATCTCGCCAACATAGTGACCTGTGAGCTTGCCGTTGTCGTCAATCTCCAACTCGTTGGCATAGACGTAGTCAATACCGTAGCGACGCTGGAGATATTCGCCAAAATAAGTAAAACCGCCGGAAAGAATGGCGATCTTGTAGCCGCATGTCTTTAGGACGTTCATCAGACGGTCAGCACCCTCGGTGATGGGCAGGTGTTCAGCTATGTCCTGCATCACGCTGACGTCAAGTCCCTTCAGCAGAGCCACACGTCTGGTAAAACTTTCTTTAAAGTCTATCTCGCCACGCATAGCACTCTCGGTGATGGCACGAACCTCTGCACCAACGCCGTTGCGCTCGGCCAGTTCGTCGATGCACTCGGTTTGGATAAGTGTAGAGTCCATGTCGAAGCAGATGAGTCGGCGCATTCGGCGGAACATGTCGTCGCGCTGAAAGGAAAAGTCTATCTCCATTTCCTGCGACAGGTGCATGAGCTTCGACTGCATCTCCTGACGGTTGATCGGTTCGCCACGCAGTGAGAATTGGATACAGGCCCGGGTGTGTTTGTCGAGCTGCTTGATGCTCTTGCGGCCCGTCAGACGCACTATACTGTCGATGTTCAGTCCCTGGTCGGCCAAGATGCGTGTGGCACCCTCTATCTGGCGGGCCTCTAATTGGCGACCCAATACCATGAGGATGTAGCGGTTTTTACCTTGATGGCCCACCCAGTCTTCGTACTCGTCGTCACGAATGGGTGAGAAGCCAATGTTGACGCCCAGTTCGGTGGCCTTGAAGAGCAGTTCCTTCATGGCAAAGCCTGACTTGGTGTCGTCAATGCGGATGAGTATGCCTAATGACAGGGTGTTGTGGATGTCGGCCTGGCCGATGTCCAGAATCTGGGCGTCGTAACGTGCCAAGATGCCCATGATGGAGGCTGTTAGTCCCGGTCGGTCCTGACCGGTGATGCGGACTAAGATCTGCTCCTCTTTCATACTTTGAACTTTAAACTTTATACTTTGTCATCGACCTTGGTCGCTTTGACCTTTTGGTCTAAGAACTTTATGATTACCTCTTATTTCAAGTAGTCGTCGAAGTAACGTGTGATACGTTCGTGGAGATGAACACTGGCATGGCCACGCATGTTGTGCTCTTCGCCAGGATATGCGAAAAAGTCAGGCTGCGTACCGGCTTTGATGCAGGCGTCGAGAAACGACAGACAGTGCTGCGGCACTACGGTGTTGTCGTTGTAACCAGTGATGATTTGCAGGCGGCCCTTTAAGTTGCCGGCCTTGTTGATGAGGCTGGCCTTTTCGTAGCCTTCGGGGTTTTGCTGTGGCGTGTCCATATAGCGCTCACCGTACATCACCTCATACCATTTCCAGTCGATGACGGGTCCGCCAGCCACGCCGACTTTGAAGACATCAGGGTAGTTGAGCATGAGCGAGATCGTCATAAAGCCACCGAACGACCAACCGTGGACGCCAATTCTGTTGGCGTCAATATATGGCAGGCTTTTGAGATACTCCACGCCCTTCATCTGGTCCTGCATCTCTATCTGTCCTAACTGTCGGAAGGTGGCTTGCTCGAAGTCACGACCGCGATTCTCACTGCCGCGGTTGTCAAGGATGAAGACGATATAGCCCTTTTGTGCCATGTATGTCTCCCACGAACGACTCTGCCAGTGCCACGATGCCTCGACGTTGTGAGCATGCGGTCCACCATAGACGTAGATTACGGTGGGATATTTCTTGTCAGAATTGAAGTCGTAAGGTTTCACCATACGATAGTAGAGGTCGGTCATGCCATCGGCGGCTTTGATGCTGCCACACTCGAAGATGGGTTGCTGGTAGCCTGCCCAGGGGTCAGCAGCCTGTAACAGGTGAGTGGTGAGAGGTGAATGGCGAGAAATGTCGATGACGCTGATGTTTCTGGGCTGGGTAGGAGCCGAGTGGCGGTCGAGGATGTAGTTGCCCGACTCAGAGAGTTCGCCGCGGTGGACACCATCGGCAGTAACAAGTTCCGTCATTTGGCCATTAGCCACGTTGACACTGTAAAGCCAGCGGTGCAGAGGATGGTATTTGTTGGCGGCGATGATGATGCTCTTTTGCTTCTTGTTAAAGCCTAACACCTCCTGTACGACCCACGGTCCACTGGTCAATTGGCGCAACAACTCCCCCTCCCTATTATATAAATAAAGGTGGTTATATCCATCGCGCTGACTCTGAAGGATGAACTTCGAGTCATCCCACGGCAGGAACTGAATGGGATGCAGGGGCTCGACATATTTGTCACTGGTCTCGCGGTAGAGTTCTTTCAGGCGTTTGCCAGTGGTAGCATCGTAACTCACCAAGCGGCAGTCGTTCTGGTCGCGGTTTAACTCAAACATATAAATGATTGAGCCATCAGGACTCCACATGATATTGGTGAAGTAGATTGGGGTGGATGAGGTGACACTATCACCACAAACAGAACCCTGCGGGGTCTTGAGATAAACGGTTTTGTTGGTGGCTAAATCATAGACGCCCACCGTCACTACGTGAGCATTCATGCCCGCCATGGGGTATTTGTCGGGCTGATGTTCTGCCACACGGAGGAAGATGTCCACCTGTGGGTAGTCAGTCACCATGCTTTGGTCCATGCGATAGAAGGCCAGACGCTGGCCGTCGGGACTCCAGAAAGTTCCCTTATCAATGCCGAACTCGTTGCGGTGAACGGATTGTCCGTACACAATATCACGGCTGCCATCGGTTGTCAACTGGTACTTCTTGCCCTGAGCATCAACAACAAAGAGTTGGTTGTCCTCTACCCAGACTGTAGCCTTGGAAGTTTTGTTCCAGTCGTTGGCAGTCTGACCAGAAATGCTGTCCTGCCAAACCACCTGATGCTTTTTGAAATCCACGAGCAGGACAGCGTGTCTATTGCCTACCAAAACCAATGGCTGGTCTGGATAAGGGAATGTCACGTTCATCAGGTGACGCACATATTTATCGTCGTCGCTACCAATCCACTTGTTGATTTCTTCCAAAGTGAAGAGCTTGGTTTCATGTCCAGCCTGACGACCGGTACTCTTTTCCACTAAGAAGCAATCCTCAACATCCGTTCGCACCAGCTCGTCACCCCACCAAGTGTACCACTTGTTCTCGGGCTGCAGGTTTCGGTAGTTGTTACCGCCGTAGTTCAGATCCTCAAGCGTGAATAGTTTTTCTTGAGCACTCATAGGCAAAAAGACGAAGAGAGTCAGGAGCAGGGAGAACAGTGTCTTAGTCTTCATCATCGCTAAATCGTCTGTTGTTCTTCTTGAAAGGTTTCTTGGAAGCTTTGCGTTCCAGGGAGTGGAACTTGAAGTTGCGGATGTCGGCATCTTCGTTCTCTTCCTGTTCGCTGATACGCTTCTTGAACTCGCGCTCTTTCTTAAAACGGTGCTTCTCAGCCATTTGGCGCTTCTCTTCCTCGGTCTTTACCACACCACCCTCGGAACGGAACACTCTCATCTTGCCGTCGAACATCTGGTATTTGCGGAACTCACATTCCAAAGAACCGTTATAGAGAGGTATCTTGATGCTGGGTTTCAGGCCAATTTGCTCAAAGCACTCTTCACGATAGCTCAGAATCCAGGCATCGTTACCCGTAAACTGGTGCTTCAGTCGCTCACCTATCATCTTATAGGTAGCCAACAAGTTTGGCGTTGAGATGCGCTCACCATAGGGTGGGTTGGTCACCATGATACTCTTCTCGCGAGGTTGTGTGAAATCCTTGAAGTCGGCTTCTGCCACGGTGATAGTACTGGTCAGGCCGGCAGCCTTGACATTCAGGCGGGCCGTATTAACGGCCTTGATGTCAACGTCATAGCCATAGATGTGATGCTGGAAGTCGCGTTCCTGAGAGTCGTCATTATAAATCTTGTCGAACAAGTCTGCATCGAAGTCTGGCCACTTCTCGAAGGCGAATTCCTTACGGAAGAGTCCCGGTGCCATGTTGCGGGCAATGAGGGCAGCTTCTATAAGCAAAGTGCCCGAACCACACATGGGGTCGATGAAGTCGGTCTCTCCATGCCAGCCCGTCATCAGAATCATGCCAGCTGCCAACACCTCGTTGAGCGGAGCCTCTACCGACTCCTGACGGTAACCACGGCGGTGCAGACTCTCGCCACTGGAGTCGAGACACAGCGTACACTCGCTTTGGCCGGGAGCTACGTCGGCAATATGGATATGCAGACGCATGTCAGGATTGGTGACGCTGATGTTCGGTCGCTTGCCAACCGTCTCGCGGAACTGGTCAACAATGGCGTCCTTCACCTTGTAGGCCACAAATTTCGAATGGCGGAACTCCTCAGAAAAAACCACGGAATCGACTGCAAATGTCTTGTCGAGCGAGAGAAACTCGCTCCAGTCGACAGTCTTCACGCCCTCGTAGACGTCGTCGGCCGACTGGGCCTTGAAACGTTTGATAGGCTTCAGGATTCGGATAGCGGTGTGCAGTTGGAAGTTAGCGCGATACATCATCTCCTTGTTACCAGTGAAGGATACCATACGACGGCCTTCCTGAACATTATTGGCGCCCAACTGCTTCAGTTCTTTTGCCAAGACAGGCTCAAGTCCCATAAAGGTCTTGGCAATCATTTCAAATTCTTCTACCACAGGGCTAAGTGTGGCATTGCTTTGCTGTGTCATGATGTGTTCTATGAAAATGTGCTGCAAAGTTACAAAATAATCTTAATACTTCGCATATATTTCATATTTATTTTGTAATTTTGCGCGTGAATTCTTGATAAAGGACACATGACCGTAACCTCTGTGACAGTTCTTTTCACGCTCAATTCGTTGATGCGGCTCGACATCCTGGCTTGGGTTGTCGGCATTGTACTGGTGGCTGCAGCCATCATTTTTGCCTATATGCAACGCAGAGAATACCGTCTGTTGACGGGCGACTTGGCCCTGCTGACAAAGATGATGACGCATTCGGTGGAGTACGACTTGGTGCTGAAAACCATGAAGTTGGCGGTTTGGCGTCTGGACGTGTCCACATGGTCTATTGTCTTCGAGAGCGACTATCGTGACCAAGGTGACAGCTTGCCGTTGCCTCCCGGTTCCAAGATTGGCGACTTTTTCGCACAGTTGCCTCCGGAACATGCCAAAATGGTCAAGAAGGGGCTTGATGAGATGATGGCGGGACGTGCCGACGACTACCACCTTCAGTTCCAAGTCCGGGTTCCACATAGTGACAAGACATATTGGAGCGAGGTCTATGCTACCGTTGACAAGCGCGACAGCCAGAATCGTCCACTGGTTATTGTCGGTACTGCCATGCGTATTGACCAGCAGAAGGAGATTGAGAATGCGCTGATGGATGCTGTCTATCATGCCGAGGAGAGTGATCGACTGAAGTCGGCCTTCCTGGCAAACATCAGTCACGAGATTCGCACGCCGCTGAATGCCATCGTCGGCTTTAGCGAAGTGCTGACGCAGGTTTCCGATGATGAAGAGCGCAAGAAGCTCATTGATTTGATTCGTCAGAACAACGCCCACCTGCTGCATCTCTTCAACGATATGATGAACATGGCGAAATTGGAAGCCCGTGGAGGCGGAGACCTTAAGATAACCTCTTTCCACCTGCTGGAGATCTTCCAAGAAATTCTGGCCAAGTTCCAGAAAAAGTCCATGCAGTCGGGCGTTCCCTTGGAAATAGCCGGTCACCATCAACTGCCTGAGTTGAAGACCGACCGTGACAGACTCTTGGAAATACTGAATCAATACGTCGACAATGCGTTGAAGTTCACATCCAAGGGCAAGGTGACGTTAGGGTGCGACAGGATAGGCGACAAGTGGCGCATCTGGGTTCGCGATACAGGGCGTGGCATACCTGCTGACAAGTGTAACGAACATCTGTTCGACCGTTTCTTCAAGGTTGACGATTTTGTTCCTGGCACGGGTCTCGGACTAAGCATATGTCGCAGTCAGGCCATAACGATAAATGGCGAAGTCGGTGTAGAATCGAAATTTGGTGAAGGGTCTATCTTCTGGGTAGATTTGAAAGTGCACGAGGAATAGCAATTTTTCTCGCGTACCTATTTATATATATAAGTAAAATTGTTGTGAAAAAAATGAAGAAATTCTTTTTCCTGTTCTTGGTGATGGCAGTAGCCTTACCTGCAGTAGCACAGGAGAAAATTACGGGTTATGCCATTGATGACATCACAGGCGACAGCCTCGGTTTTGTATCTGTACAATATAAAGGTAAGAATATAGCTACCATCTGCGACCATCGCGGCTATTTTTCCATATCCAAGCATGTTGGCTGGAAACTGACGTTCAGTGCCGTAGGCTATAAGACACGTTCGGTAAGTATTGACAAGAATAGTCACCGGCTGCTGGTATCGATGAAGCCTGATACGCGTTCGGTGGGCGAGATTACGGTAAAATCGAAGCGCAGCAAGTACCATCGTAAGAACAATCCTGCGGTGGAACTGATGAAAAAGGTCATTGCCAATAAGAAGAAGACAAATCTCACTAATCGCGACTATTATCAATACACAAAATACCAGAAGCTGACGCTGGCCTTGAACGACGTCAAGCCTGACATGCTGACCAACCCGAAATACGCGAAGTTCCCCTGGCTGGTCGATCAGGTCGAGAAATGTTTCATGACAGGTAAACTGATATTGCCCGTCAGCGTCGAAGAGACGGTCACGCAACATCTTTATCGCCGCAGTCCGCATACGGTGAAAGATATAGTGACAGGTAAGAAATCAGCAGGAATCAACGACTTCTTCCAGACGGGAGACATGCTGAACGTCGCTTCTAAAGACGTCTTTACCGATGTCAACATCTACGACAATCAGGTTCGAATCCTGCAACACCCCTTCACCTCGCCTATCGGCGATGGAGCCATTTCCTTCTACCGCTATTATATAGAGGACACGTTGATGGTCGACAAATACCCCTGTATCCATCTCCATTTCTTGCCTAACAACCAACAAGACTTCGGATTCCGTGGTGACCTCTATGTCCTTGCCGACTCGACCCATCAGGTGAAGCGCTGCGAAATCATCCTGCCTAACCAGACCGACGTCAACTTTGTGGAGGACTTGCGTATCATCCAGGAGTTCAAGCAGTTGCCTACGGGCGAATGGGTGCTGGCAGTTGACGACATGGTGGTTGAGCTGGTACTCTTCGACTTCCTGCAGAAAGGTGTGGCTGTGCGTACTACCCGACTCTCTGACTATCTCTTTGAACCCATTCCCGACAAGATGTTCAGGGGCAAAGCCAAGCAAATTGTTAGTCCCGATGCGGCCATTCAAGATGACGAATTTTGGCAGAAAGAGCGCAAGGTGCAGCTGACCGAGAGTGAAAACAAGATGGGCGACTTCCTGAAAGGCATGAAGACAATGGGCGGTTTCAAATACATCTTGTTTGGACTGAAACTTCTTGTGGAGAACTATATTGAGACGAGCGATAGCAGCAAGGTGGACATTGGACCTATCACTTCAATGATTAGCACCAACTTTGTCGATGGCCTCCGTACGCGGTTCGGCTTGCAGACCACAAAGAACCTGTTTCCGCACCTCTTCTGGAATGGCTACGTAGCCCGTGGTTGGAAGAGTCGCAACTGGTATTACAGTAGCAATTTGACTTGGTCGTTGAATAAGAAAAAGTACCTGCCCGAGGAATTCCCCAAGCGTAACATCTCCTTCCTGTCGACCAAAGACGTGATGTATCCCTCCGATAAACTCTTTGCCAGAGATAAGGATAATCTCTTCTCTGCCTTTCGATGGGCCACGATAGACAAGATGATGTTCTACAACCGCCAGCAGCTCTCCTTCGAATATGAGCAGATGAATGGTCTGCGCACCCTGTTTAGCGTCAAGATGGAGCGCAATTCAGCAGCAGGCGACATGACGTTTACCCCGCTAAGCTCGGTGATGCCCGTAGCTACCGTGGATGGCATACCAACGCAAAATCCTTCCATCAGCTATAATACCACCGAACTGCGAGCCGAGATTGAATATAGTCCGGGAGCTCTCTATACCAATAACAAGCAGCGCCGCATGAAGGTCAATCGTGAGGCGCCCATCTTTACCGTCAGCCATACGTTAGGCGTCAAGAACCTGTTGGGTGGTGACTACGACTACAACTATACTGAGGCCAGCATCTTCAAACGTCTGTGGATGAGCAGCTGGGGACGTATCGATGTCTTTACCCGTGCTGGTGTTCAATGGAACCAGGTGCCCTTTACCCTGCTCTGCATGCCCGCCGCCAACCTCTCATACTTTAGCCATAAGCAGACGTTTAACTTGATTTCGAGCATGGAGTTCCTGAACGACCGCTTCGTCAGCGTCGATGTGAACTGGGATATGCAGGGAAAGATTTTTAACCGAATACCGCTTCTCAAGAGACTTCGTCTGCGTGAATATATCGGTGCCAAGATGCTGTGGGGTGCCTTGTCCGACAAGAACAACCCCTATCTCCCAGAGAATGCTGGAAGTTCGATAGTCATGCTCTTCCCCGACGACTCGCAAATCATGGATCCGAACAAGCCATATTGGGAAATCTCTGCCGGTGTTCGCGGCATTCTGCGCTTCTTCCAGATTGAGTATGTACGCCGCATGAACTACAATCCGCCAACGCATGGCTCGAAGAACAGCATACGTTTTGGCTTTACCATGATGTTCTGATCCCAGAACCACGATTGCTAATTTTGAAAATGGCGTATGCTCAGCATGGGCATACGCCAAAAAAATTAGGAATATCCTCACGACATCCCTAATCCCTTTTCTAACTAACTTATTATCAACTATTCATTACTCATTCTGATTTTCACGCTGCAAAATTACATATTTTCCTGCGTATAAAGTGACTTTTTACTGAAAAAACACACGTAAACGTTTGCAATTTTGTAGATTTTTATGTAACTTTGCGCCCATCTAACTAACTTATTAATCATGGTCAACAAAAAACAACATCGTACGTCGCTGAAGGATTTGGCGAAAGAGCTGGGTGTCAGCATTGCCACCGTCAGCAGAGCCTTGCGCAGTTCTCCCGAGATAGGCAAGGAGATGCAGCAGCGCGTCAAGGACCTTGCCAAGAAACTCAATTATCGCCCCAACCCCTTTGCCCAAAGCCTTCGAAAGGAAGCTCCCCGTGTCATTGGTGTCGTCGTGCCGAATCTGGTGACACATTACTATGCTGCCGTCCTTGATGGCATTGAGTCGGAGGCCCGCCGTGCCGGTTATAGCGTCATCAGTGCCAATAGCCACGAGAGTTTTGAGGATGAGGCCCACGCCATCGACAACTTTATTGGTCTGCATGTTGAGGGTATTATAGCCTGTCTGGCACAAACCACGACGGACTACAGTCATTTTGAGGAACTTGCCGAGATGGACATTCCATTGGTGTTTTTCGGACGTACCTGCCTGACCGACCGTTTCTCTTCCGTGACGGCCAATGGCGACGAAGCAGCTCAGATGGCTACTCAGCATCTGATAGATACAGGTAGTCGCCGTATCGCATTTATCGGAGGTCCCAACCATCTTGATATGGTGCGTCGCCGTAAGCATGGCTATCTCGAAGCCCTGCGCGACAACCGGTTGCCCATCGACCGCGACCTGGTGGCTTGCGGCTCTATTGACTATCAGGTAGCCTTGGCGGCTGCCAAGCGCCTGTTGAACAACGAGAACCGCCCTGATGCCATTCTTGCCTTCAACGATATCATCACCTTTGCGGCCTTTACTGCCATTAAGGACAGTGGTCTGCGTATTCCGGAAGACGTGGCACTCATCGGCTTCACCGACGATGTGCATGCCGCCTACGTCACCCCTCGTATGTCGGCTATTGAAGACCAGTCGCACCTGATGGGTGTAACAGCCTGTCAACTGCTGCTCAAGGCAATCAATGGCGATAATAAGGTGTACAAGAAAATCGTTCCGCAGCAGTTGGTCATCCGCGACACCTCGGCAAAGAACAAGAAATAACGATAGTCAAACAACAAAAGCTCCCTTTCAGGGAGCATTTTTTTTGTTAAATTTTTGGTAGTCTATCAGAAAAGTGCTATCTTTGCAAGTTAGAAACCAAAAGACTATATGAAAAAGCTATTATACCTACTTATTGCTGCCCTATTGCTGCCTCTTGCTTTGGAGGCAAAAATCCCCGATATGAAGTTCCGGCGCTTGGACATCCGCGAAGGTTTGTCGAACTCGTCGGTGAATTGTATCTTCCGTGACTCCCGTGGATATGTCTGGATAGGTACGGTCTACGGTCTGAACCGCTACGACGGCTATCGAGTCAAGACGTTCTTCTCGAACTTTCGTGACTCAACGACCATGCGTGAAAACAGTACCAGCGAAATCATGGAGGACTGGGAGGGTAAGCTATGGCTTCATCAAGGCATGAACTACAGTGTCTATGACCCTGTAACGGAGCGTTTCGAACGCAACGCTGCCCGTGCCTTGGAACCTTATATCGGACAGTTCGGTGGTGTAGACCGTTTGTTCATCGACCGAAACAAGAACTTCTGGGTCAAGACCAATGATGAGGGTATCATCTACTATAACCCGAAAACAAAGAAGAAGACCGTTTTTAAATCAGGATACGGTGCCAATGAGATTAACCCGACTTATGGTATCTCGACAGTGACCGACGACTATGACAACAACAACGTGGTCTTTGCTACTTTCAATGGCGAACTGATAAGTCTGAACGGCGAGAAGGGCGTCAAGGTATGGGAACAGAAGTGGATTCGCGAGAATGGCGGCCCGGAGAACAGAGAATACCGCCTGAGCATTGACCAGCAACACAACCTCTGGGTATCGACGGAGAACTACACCTTTATATATATAAATAGTGAGAAAAAGTGGTACCGCCAGATAGAAGAATTACTGGAGGCTCGCCAAATTCCCTGTACGTTATCCAAATTGCAGGTGTGGGACGTCAAGGTTGACCGCCATGGCCGCATCTGGGCGGCTACCGACCACGAGGGTTTGGTGGTCGTTGACTTGAAGAACCATGAGGTGCGCCAGTTTCTGACCAACAAGTACGACGAGACGAGTATCAGCGACAACACGCTGCGAAAAATCTATATCGATAACAAAGGCCTTGTGTGGATAGGCACTTATAAGAACGGTGTCAATATGTACAAGGAGGGTTCGCAGAGCATGAGGAACCTGGAGTTGGGCGATATCAACACGGTGAGCGAAGACCGTTATGGCAACTACTGGTTAGGCACCAACGAGAAAGGCATCGTGGTTTATAACCCGAAGAGCGATGAGGAAGTGGCACATTACACGACGGAGAACACTTCCATGCTGGGTAACATCATGGTAGGCTCGTGCAGCGCCAGCGACGGCAGCATCTGGTTTGGCAGCTACAATGGTGGACTGACGCGCTGCATCCCCCAAGACGCTACGGGAAAGGCAACCGTTGTCAACTACCGCGCCACGAACGACGGCAACGGACTGGCAGTCAACAACGTTTGGAGCGTCACCGAAGACCACTGGCACCGCATTTGGTTAGGCACTCTGGGTGCTGGTATTCAGCAGTTCGACCTGAAGACGGGCAAGTGGCGCACATGGAATCAGGAGAATGCAGGTCTCCCCGGCAACTATATGACCTCGGCTTCGTGGATTAAGAAAGGCTGGCTTATGGTGGGTAGCAGCTGGTATTATTGCTTCGTAAACCCCGTGACTGGCAAGCTGGCCAACCGTGTTATCCCTGAAGACCCCCGCGTTCCCGTACAAACAGGCTCTTCGATATGTGTCATGGAGGACAGCCGCGAACTGATTTGGCAAGGCTCCAATTCCGGAGCACTGGTCTATGACCAAAAGCGAAACTTCCAGCGCCTGTTTGATATGAACGACGGACTCTTCGGTTCCAGCATCTGCTCCATCATAGAAGATCAGGACCATACCATCTGGATTGTCACCGACCATGGCGTGTCGAAGGTCATCCCTAAGCTGCAGAGTGACAACACCTGGCAGTTCAATATCAGTAGTTATAACAACCGTGACGGTCTCCAGCAGACCACGTACAACCAGCGCTCCACCTGTCTGACGCACGATGGACTGATACTCATTGGCGGCCAAGGTGGTTTGGATGTCATCAACCCCAAGACCATGTCTGACGCCAAGTCGAAGGAGCGCCCCGTCTTCAGTGGCCTGCTGCTGTTCGGCGTCACTGTGCCGGTCAACCGCGAGATAGAAGGCCGCGTCATCCTTGACGAGGCATTGGACATCTGTCGCGAAGTGTCCATGCGCTATAACGACCAGTTCACCATCCAACTGGCCAGTGATGCCGGTATGGTGAACAACGCCAAGCGCTTTGTATATCAGTTGGAGGGCTTTAATGAAAACTGGGTGAAGACCTCCGAACTGAACCCCAACATCACTTATAACTCGCTGAGTCCTGGCGACTATACCTTGCATGTCCGCATGCTGAACGACGACGGCACCTTCGGTTCTGAGGAGAGTACAATGGAGATTACTATCCGTCCTCCGTTCTGGCGCTCGCGCTGGATGCAGCTGTTCTATCTCTTGCTGGCTTGTGTCGGCGTGTGGTTCTGGCGTAAGTGGTATGTGAAGTACCATGCACGCCGGGTAGAGGCTGAAGAACTGCGCCGCGAGACGGAGAAGTTGCAGTGGATGAGCGAGATGCACATGAAGATGTCGAAGGAACGGGCCGAAAATCCTCAGGCTCCCCTCACTTCGGGAGAGGGTGGGGATAAACCTGCCGGTCTCCAGCTGACGCTGAAAGAGGAGAATATCGTTGAGGCCATCAAGGACATATGCAAGGAATTCCTCATCACCCCGACGGGTCTGAAGGCAAAGCTCTCCTGCCAGTCGATGACCGATGAGATCATGGGCGAAATCGACCATGATAAATTGGCTGAGGCTCTCAATATCCTGCTGACAAACTCCGTGCGCTTTGCACCCGGAAAGTGTATCGTCAACATTAACATAGGACGCAGCGACAAGGACCATGCCGTCATCCAGGTGGCCGACAATGGCGTTGGCATCCGCGACGAGTTCAAGGCTACCGCCTTCGACCCGATGATTGGCACCGAGGGCATTGGTCTGGACAAGGTAAAGGACATCGTCGTGGCTCACGGCGGTACCATCCGCCTGCAGGACAACCCCGGCGGCGGCACCATCTTCATCATCAGCCTGCCGGTCCAGCCTGAAGTAGTCATCGAGGACGCCGTCTTAATGGACGACGACGAATAAAAAACAAAAGTAGAATATGAAGATTTCAAGAACAATATCAACAGCTGTGTTGTCGCTGATGGCATCCACGCTGGTTTCTGCCGCCGACTATACCGTCAGCGGACAGTATGTCACCATTCCCGTCAAGCAAGTTCAGGACGACGGTGCCCGCATCGTTCGGTTGCAAGTCGTTAGTGATAACATCATTCGTGTTCAGGCCACGCCGGACACCCAGCTGCCCGAGAAGCAGAGCCTCATCATCGTCAAGCAGACTGCCACGCCGAAGTTTGAGGTCACCGACACCGTCGTTCGTGTGGCAGGGATACCACCTACCGACCCCAAGGGTTCTACGCCTGCCGTCTGTGTGAAGTCAGCCGGTGTCAAGGCCGTCGTGGAATTAGAGACCGGTCGCATTGCGTTCTACGACAACAGCGGCAAGCTCTTGCTCTCCGAGACCAAAGACCGCGGCAAGACCTTCCAGCCGTTCCGCGTTCCCGATCGTGAAATCGGCGTCGATGTGGCCAAGGTTCCCGAAGCCCAGCGCAACGGATACACCTGGCGCATGCTGTTCGACAGCCCCATCGAGGAGGCGTTCTACGGACTGGGCCAGCACCAGGCCGAGGAGTTGAACATGAAAAACCTGAATGAAGACCTCTTCCAGTACAACACGAAGGTCAGCGTACCTTTCGTGCTGTCCAACAAGAACTACGGTCTGTTGTGGGACTCCTACAGCTATTGCCGCTGGGGAAATCCCAACGACTACCTGCAGCTGAACCGCGCCTTCAAGCTCTTTGACAAGGATGGTCGCGAGGGACACCTGACGGGAACCTACACCGACAGGAACGGTCGCAAGATCGTTCGCGACGAGGACTCCATCTACTATGAGTTCGACACCCCGGCAGTCTCCGTCCTGGCACAGCAGACGGAGCCCGGTGGCATCAAGAACCTGCCGAAGGACTTCGACCTGAACGGCTCTACCGTCGTCTATGAGGGCAGTCTTCAGGCCTCGGAGAGTGCTGTTTACCAGTTCATCCTCTACTACGCAGGATATATTAAGGTGTTCATCGACGACGAAGAGGTAGTGGCCGAGCGCTGGCGTACAGCCTGGAACCCCAACACCTATAAGTTCCTGGCCATCATCGACAAGAGTCAGAGGGCCAAGCTGCGCATTGAGTGGAAGCCCGACGGCGGCACCAGCTATTGCGGCCTGCGGGTGGCTACGCTGAATCCCGACCAGGACAAACTCTCCGTCTGGAGCGAGATGGCCAAGGATATGGACTATTACTTCATTGCCGGCGCCAATGCCGACGAGGTCATCAGTGGCTACCGCACCCTGACGGGCAAGGCACCCGTCTATCCCAAGTGGGTGCTGGGCTTCTGGCAGAGTCGTGAACGCTACAAGACGCAGCAGGAGATTCTCGAAACCTTGGGCGAGTTCCGCAAGCGCCACATTCCCTGCGACAACATTGTACAGGACTGGAACTACTGGAAGGAGGACCAGTGGGGCAGCCACCAGTTTGAGGCCGAGCGCTTCCCCAATCCGCAACTCATGCTCGACAGCGTCCATGCTATGGGCGGACGCTTCATGATCAGCGTCTGGCCGAAGTTCTATTGCAATACCGACAACTACAAGGAACTGGACGCCAAGGGCTGGATGTACCACCAGGCCGTAGTGGACGACATCCACGACTGGGTGGGTCCGGGCTACGTCGGCTCCTTCTACGACGCCTATTCCGAGGGTGCTCGTAAGATGTTCTGGCGCCAGATGGACGAAAACCTGTATAGACCTAAGGCTGGGGGTGGGTCTCTTATCGATGCTTGGTGGATGGACGCTTCGGAGCCTAACGTCCGCGACTGTACGCCGATGTGGTATCGTAAGGCACTCTCCGGTCCTACCGCCCTCGGCACATCGACGGAGTACTTCAACGCCTACAGCATTGTCAACGCCGACGCCATCTATAACGGACAGCGCAACACCTGGAAAGAATTGTTGAATAGTCAATCGTCAAATAATAAACTATCTGAGCCTCGTGTCTTCCTCTTGACGCGCAGCGGCTTTGCTGGCGAACAGCGCTACTCCACCGCCACGTGGAGCGGCGACATCGGCACACGCTGGGAAGACATGCGTGCCCAGATGACAGCCGGTCTGAACTACTCGATGTCGGGACTGCCCTTCTGGGGTATGGACCAGGGAGGCTTCTGTGTCGAGAACCGCTATATGGCGGCTCAGCAGTTGTTCGACCGCACGGGTCAGGAGAACGACGACCTGAAGGAGTGGCGTGAGTTGCAGGCGCGCTGGAGCCAGTTCGGCTGTTTCATCCCGCTCTTCCGCGTCCACGGCCAGTGGCCATTACGCGAAATCTGGAACATTGCCCCAGAACAGCATCCAGCCTACAAGTCATTCGTATATTACGACAAGCTGCGCTACCGCCTGATGCCGTACCTCTATTCGATGGCTGGCTGGGTACATCTGCACGACTACACCATGATGCGTGGCCTGATCATGGACTTCAACGGCGACCGCAACGTCAGGGATATCAAGGATCAGTGGATGTTCGGTCCGGCTCTGATGGCTTGTCCCGTAGGAACTTACCAGGCTCGTGAGCGCAGCGTCTATTTCCCCAAGCAGTGCGGCTGGTACGACCTCTATACGGGTAAGAAGGTGATTGACAAGCAGGAGCCTGAGCAGGCTCAGAAGGCAACACCGGCCAAAGCCAAGGCCGCCAACGGGAAAATCGCTAACGCTAAGCAAACCAATGCCAAGCAGGCTAACGCTAAGCCCGTCAGCCGTCATCAGACGGTTTCGGCTCCCTACGAACGCATCCCCGTCTTTGTCCGTGAGGGCAGCATCATCCCCTTCGGCCCTGAGATTCAGTACACCGACGAGAAGTCTCCCGAACAGATCATCCTCTACGTCTATGCTGGCAGCAACGGCGAGTTCCAGCTCTACGAGGACGAGGGAACCAACTACAACTACGAACAGGGAAAATACAGTACCATCGACATCAGCTATAACGATGCCACCCGTACGCTGACCATCGGCCAGCGCAAGGGTCAGTTTGACGGCATGCTGAAGACGCGCCGCTTCAACATTGTCTATGTCACCAAGGCCAAGCCTCGCGCACTGAACCTCACCAAGCCTATGGGCAAGCTGGTGCAGTACACCGGCAATGCCGTGAAAGTGAAACTATAAGAGTGTGGCTGTCGGTTCAACCGGCAGCCCCCTTACACCTTATTATATATATATATGAGACGCCTATTAACCTTACTCCTCGCGGCGGCATTGACTCAGGGCATGACCGCGAAGGACTTGAAAGACTACAAGGAATCGACAGAGTATCTGACTCTGCGCGACTCCATGAGCCATGCCTTCAACGACGGAGACAGCGCACGCTTCTTCCGTGCAGTACACCAGCTGGAAGGCTATTTGCTGAAACAGGACGATGCCCATGCCTACTATACCCAGCGCTGCAACGAGATTGTGTTCATGCTGAACCGTGAACGCATCCTGGAGGCGTATAAGATGGCCTCCCAGCTCTCAAGGGAACTGACAGAGAAGAAACTCGACAGGGAGATGTATATGGCAGTCAACATGATGGGTCACATCTACCGTGTCAGCGGCAATAAGGAGAAGGCCAAGGAGTGCTTCTGGGAAGTTATCCGACGCATGCATCAGGCCGGATATGTGGAAAGCATGCCACCTATCTATATGAACCTGGTGAGCATCATCATGAAGGAAGACCACGAGCACGCCCTGGAACTCATCGACAAGGCTTTGGAACTGGCTCAGCAGTCGTCGCCCGAGCGTGTCTTCGACATTGAGACGCGTCGAACGCTGCTCTACCATTATTTCGGCGACAAGGAACGTTTTCTGGAAGGCTACAAGAAGTATCGCGAGGGTGTGGCACAGGGAAAGTCTTCCGTACATGGTCATGTGCTCGACATTTACTATCAGGCCTTGATAGGAAATACCGACGAGGCAGTTCGTCTGGCAGAACAGACCAATGACGACCCCTACGAGACGCAGGCCGAGATACTGGCTGACGCTGGACGCTGGCAAGAGGCTTACAACGCCCTGAAGCGTGGCGCCCTCGAGAGCGACTCCATCAATAGCGTCATACTGGCAGGCTCCATGCAGGACATCCAAAATGAACTCCGCGTCTATGAGGCACGCCGCCAATCGGGAAGACTGTGGTTCTACGGACTCATCATCGTCACCGTGCTGCTGCTGGCATTTGTCATGGCACTCATCTACATCGTACAAAGCCGTCGCCGCCATCTGCGCGAACTCAGCAAGGCATATCAGCGCGTTTTGGAGGCCGACCAGATGAAGACCGACTTCATCCGCAACGTCAGCCACGAGGTGCGCACGCCGCTCAACATCATCAGCGGCTTTGCACAGGTGCTGGCAGCACCGGACTACAACGGTACTCAGGAGGAGCGGAAGCACATTGCCGAGACCGTCATGCACAATACGGAAATCATCACCAAGATGATTAACGAGGTGCTTGAGATGGGACGCAACGACCAGGCAGATGCACCCATAGAGAAGGAACACCTACGCTGCAACGAAATGCTGCGCCGCATGATTAACACCTTCTGCGAACAGGCGGACTGCAGCAACAGTCTCGTGGAGTATGTCTCACAACTCCCTGACGACTTCACCATCTACAGCCACGAGCGAATGCTGCAAAGCGTGCTTGGTGCTCTGCTCGAAAACGCCAAGGAAAACGTTCCGTCCGAGGGTGGACACATCTTCGTACGTACCAAGACCGACAACTCCCACCTGCTCATCGCCGTCCAGGACAACGGCCCAGGCATCGACCCCAAGCAGTCGGAAATCATCTTCGAGCGCTTCGTCAAACTCGACACCTTCAAGGAAGGCATCGGACTGGGACTGCCCATCAGCCGCACCATCGCACGCCGACTCGGCGGCAACGTCCACCTCGACACCACCTTCCCAGGCCCCGGCGCACGATTCATCGTCACGCTACCGCTGAGAGAAACAATAACAACCACGAATTAAACGTATTACACAAATTTGTAT
>JAEEVT010000045.1 GCA_016291005.1 Prevotella sp.
GTAATTTGGCGTAGTGGAAGAGCCTTTCGAGAACTGCAACACTGCAACAACTGCAACAGCGAGAGCAGAGTCGAGCTTGCTTGAACTCTGCCGAGCGCCAGCAGTTGTCGACGAAGTCAACGCTGCAACAGCGAGAGCAGAGTCGAGCTTGCTTGAACTCTGCCGAGCGCCAGCAGTTGTCGACGAAGTCAACGCTGCAACAGCGAGAGCAGAGTCGGCGGAAAGCCTAAGGATAAACGACGGAAATCCTAAGGATAAGATGTAGAAATCCTAAGGATAACTGGCGGAAAGTGCGTGGGGTGACAAAAGAAAAATACTAATAAATTTGGCAGTTCTTTCAACTTTTCGTAACTTTGCGACCATATTGGAAATAGGTAATATGAAAAGGTTTTTAAGTATAGTTATTGCTGCCGTGATGATATGCAGCATGGTGAGTGCTCAGGAGACGGATAGTGCCGCAGCGCCCAGGAAGAAAGTGGGCGTTGTGCTGAGTGGTGGCGGAGCAAAAGGTATGGCACATATCGGTGTGCTGAAAGTGTTGGAGAAGGCGGGGATTCCTGTCGATATCGTTACTGGCACGTCGATGGGCAGCATTATCGGCGGACTCTATGCCATCGGCTATAACGCCAATGCGCTGGACTCAATGGTTCGTGTGCAGGACTGGGGCTACGTCATCACCGACAAGGAAGACTTGCGCAACCAGAGCCTTCGCGACCTCAAGAAGCAGTACACCTATATTTATAATACCGGCCTGACCTTTGGCAAGCGCAACAAACAGGCAGGCGGCATCATCAAGGGTAAGAATCTGGCAGAACTGTTCCAGCAGCTCTGTACGGGCTTTACCGACTCGCTCGACTTCTCGCGTGACCTGCGCATTCCCTTTGCCTGCGTGGCGACGGACATCATAACGAACAATGAGGTGGACTTCCACAGCGGCCGTCTGCCACAGGCTATGCGCGCCTCGATGGCCATCCCTGCAGCTTTCTCACCTGTGAGGATTGGGAAAATGGTGCTGGTGGATGGCGGCCTGAAGAATAACTATCCTGCCGACCTGGCTCGTGAGATGGGTGCCGACATCATCATCGGCGTCACCGTTCAGGGCGCGCCGAAGAGTGCCGAGAATATGGGGGGCACCATGAGCATCATCAGTCAAATTGTTGATGTGAACTGTAAGAACAAGGTGGAGGAGAACTTGGCTATCACCAACCTGCATTTGCAGGTTGACACGAAAGGCTACGGTTCCGCCAGCTTCTCGCCAGCCGCTATCGACACGCTGATACGTCGCGGCGAAGAAGAGGCTATGCGTCACTGGGATCAGATTGTCGCCTTGAAGCAGCGCATCGGCATCGACGAGGCATTCCGCCCTGTGATTCACCAGCCGCTGCGTCCGCAGGTGATGACCGAGAAGCAGCGCGTCACCAGCTACACCTTTGAGAACATGACGCCTCAGGCTGAGCGCTTCCTTCGTCAGAAGTTCCATCTGAAAGACCAGGCTTCGAGTGCGTCCGACGGTTCCTCCGACGGGAATTACATTGACGCAGCCCTGATGCAGCAGCTCACTACCTCGATGCGCGTCGACCTGTTCTACCAGACCGCCGAGTGTCATCTGGTGCCCGACGGCGACGGCGTGCGTGTCGTTCTTTCGGCAGGCGACCGTAAATCGGTACAGCTGTATGCCGGAGTGCGTTACGACACTGAGGAATATGCCGCTGTACAGCTCGACCTCGACGTTCCGCTGAAGTCTGCCATTCCCATCAATACCGATATCACTGTTCGGCTGGGCAAGCGAATGATGGCGCGTGGCGAACTGACTATTCACCCTCGCAGCATTATCCGGCCTGCACTCATATATACCTTCCGTCGCAACGATGTTGACATCTATTTTGAAGGCGACCGTGACTATAACATCCGCTATAACCAGTCTCAGGCCGAGATAATACCTATCAGCCATGACCTGCGCAACTTCAATATTCAATATGGATTGAGGTGGAACTATCTGCACTACCGCAATTTGCTGGGCACGGAGACGTCCATTCAGTCGGTGCTCAAGAATAAGCACTTCTTCAGCTACCACGCCCGCGTCAACTATAACAGCGAGGATCATTGGATTTTTCCCACTCGCGGTGTCCGCTTCAAGGCAGAATACTCTTACCTGACCGACAATTTTGCCAAGCTCGACGATAAACCCGGCATGAGCGAGGTAAGTGCCAACTGGCGCATGTCGTTCGCAATGAACAGCCGCTTCACATTACAGCCCATGCTCTATGGCCGACTGCTTTTCGGAACCGTCGTACCGCCAGTCTTTGGCAACACTATCGGCGGCGACTGGTTCGGACATTATATCGAGCAACAGATGCCATTTGCCGGCGTAGGAAACCTGGAATACGTTGGCCATCAGTTTGTGGCAGCCCAGCTGCAGGCTCAACAGCGCATCGGTGGCAAGAGTTTTGTGCTGCTTCGCATAGTCGGTGCCCAGCAGTCCGACCATCTGAAGCAGCTTCTCGACACACGCACCATGCTCGGTGGTCAAATCGCCTTCTACTACAACACCATTGCCGGTCCTGTAGGTGCTTCCGTTGGCTATAGCAACCGCACCAAAGAACCCTATTTTTACCTGAATCTTGGCTACGAATTCTGATATGACGAAGAAACTGCTTTTGAGCATTGTAGTAATGCTGTTGGCGCTTCCGGTTAGCGCACAAGAGAAGAAACAATCGTTTTTTAAACGCATTGACAGTCTGTTGACCAAGAGATATCGTAGTAGCAACATTGATACCGCCTACGTTATCCGTCCGCAAACCAAGTGGAGAATTGCGGCACGCGTCAATTTTTCCGGATCGATGATTGAGACTGAGGGAATGGATAACGGAGAGCATTTCAGGTCGGAGATAAAAGCCGACTACAAGACTACTGTTAGTCTGGCCGTCAGCTATATGGGTGTTACGCTCAGTGCAGCGCTCAATCCTGCCAAGCTGTTGGGCAAGTACCATGACTACGAATTGAACCTCACCTCTTATGGCAAGCGCTTTGGCTTCGACTTTTCCTACCAGGATGCCAAGAACTTTAGCGGCTGGCGTGAAACAGATGGTGTCGGGCGATTTGATTTGCCCGAAGACATGCTTGTGGTGAAGACGTATAATGCGAACGCCTTCTATAACTTCAACCACCGCCGATTCTCCTATCCCGCTGCTTTCTCCCAAAGCTACATCCAACGGCGTTCGGCAGGCAGCTTCCAGCTGGCAGCGTCTATCATGGGACAACATGGAACCTACAAGGGCGAACCGGAATTTGACTATAAGTTAACGAACATCGGTATTGGTGCGGGATATGGCTACAACTTCGTCCCGACAAAGAAGTGGCTGCTTCACATCTCTGCCATGCCAACGTTCATCGTCTACAGCAATACGTCGTTAACTTTTGACGGCGACCGCATCCCTTTGAAATACCACTTCCCTGAAGTCATCATTACCGGTCGGGCGGCCATCGTGCGTCAGTTGGGAACTAAGTTCATCGGTCTGTCAATGGTTTACACCTTCACCAACAATGGCGACGAGGACAATCTCGCCCTGCACAACAGCAAGTGGCGCGCCCGTGCCTTTTTCGGATTTCGCCTATAGACCCTTTTTTACCTTTTTATCTTTAAAATATGATTCTACGGAAGCTGTCCATACTGAACTATAAGAACATCCGCGAGGCTGAGCTGGAACTGTCGCCGAAGGTGAACTGTTTCATTGGCGCAAACGGGGTGGGTAAAACCAACGTCTTAGACGTGGTGTACTACCTGTCGTTCTGTCGTTCGGCATCGACATCCGTCGATTCGCAGGTCATTCATCATGACGAGGCGTTCTGCATGATAGAAGGAGAATACGTTCATGGAAATGAAGACTCCAATCCTTCGACTCTTCAATCTTTCAATCCTTCTATGATGATTTCCTGCGGCATGAAGCGTGGACAGAAGAAGCTCTTCAAGCGCGACAAGAAGGTGTACAAGCGGTTGTCGGAGCATATCGGACTCATTCCGTTGGTAATGGTGTCGCCGGCAGACTCGCTGCTGGTGGAAGGTGGTGGCGAAGAGCGCCGAAAGCTGATGGATATGGTGATAGCGCAATATGACAGGCAGTATATGGACCATCTGGTGCGCTATAACAATGCCTTGTTGCAACGCAATACACTCCTGAAGGCTGCGAGTGCTGCCAATGATCCGTCGGTTAGTTACGATCCGGCGCTCATGGACTTGTGGGAGGAACAGATGGCGGCTGAGGGTGAGCAGCTGTACCAATGCAGAACCGCTTTCGTTGAAGAACTGATTCCCATATTCCAGGAATACTATCAGCTGATTTCGCAAGACCGCGAACGCGTTGGGCTGCGCTACGTGTCACATTGTCAGCGCGGTCCGCTGTTGGACGTTATCCGGCGCGACCGTCACAAAGACCTTGCCGTCGGCTATTCCTTGCACGGCATACATCGCGACGACCTGGAGTTTACCTTAGGCGACCATCCCATGCGCCGCGAGGGTTCCCAGGGACAGCTGAAGACTTATGTGACGAGTCTGAAACTGGCGCAGTTCGATTTCCTGAAGCGTACTCCCTCACAGACGACGCCTCTGCTGCTGCTTGACGACATTTTCGACAAGCTGGATGCTAATCGCGTGGAACAAATAGTACGGTTAGTTTCGGGAGACGGTTTCGGACAGATCTTTATTACTGACACCAACCGCGAACACCTGGACCAAATCCTAAGCCACACAGCCCTCGACTACAAGATTTTCCACGTAGAGAACGGCGTGATATCCACAAACACTCTATAAACCACGACTTCAATTCGTGTAATTCGTGGTCAAGAAAATCTGATGTCTGTGATGACCTGTTCGCCGACGGCGGCATTGAGCTGTTGGGTGAGTTCCTGACGGCGCATGCTCAGGTCGGAACGCAGGGCAGGCGACGACAGTCGGACGTAGAGCGTCTGGTTGTAGATATAGGTGTTCAGCGTATAGCCTGCAATGACGGGACCAGCCACAACTGGCCACGCTTCGACAAGCCGCTTCTGCATGAGTGGCGTCTCAAGACCCTGTTCTCGCAGATTACGGAGCAGGATGTCCTTCAGGCTAAGAACGTCACGCTTGAACACCTTAAATTTGATATTTCACCATTTGACTTTTGCTAATGCCCCTATCGGACAATTATGCAACTTTCTTGAGCATCTCCTCCTGGGCGGGTGCTGACGGGAAGGCTTTGTTCTCGCGGAACACTCGCAGCGTCTCGCGGATGGCGGGATCGTCCTGGTTCAGATACTGCATCCAGGCCTCTTCGCTCAGCATGTTGTAGATGATGCGGCTGTTGATATAACGCTCCAAGAGTTTGTGCGACTTCTGAATCATCAGGTTGCGGCGCTTCAGACCCTTCTGGTCAGCATAATTGGCAAACAGCTCGACGGTATTCAGTCGCACCAGATACTTGGCCAGTTCGTTGGCACTATCCATCTTGCTGAGTTTCTGACGGTTGTTGTCTGTATATTCGAAGGCAAACTGGATGATGAGTCCGCTCATCGAGGCCTGCTTATAATATGAGGTGACGTTGACGGTGTCCTCGCCGACAAAGATGTCTGGGGTGATGCCGCCGCCGCCATAGACAACGCGGCCTAACCCAGTCTTAAAGGCTGGACCTTCGTGCTTGATGCTGTCCTGCGAGAAGAACTCGCCATGCTGATAGCGCTCCAGGATGTCCTCTTCGTAATTCTTGTTGTCGCCCGAGGTGTAAGGCTTCTGAATGCAGCGACCAGAGGGTGTGTAGTAGCGGGCAACGGTCAGACGTATCATCGACTGGTCGCCAAACGCCATAGGCTCCTGTACGAGTCCCTTGCCGAAAGAGCGACGGCCAATGATGGTGCCGCGGTCGTTGTCCTGAATGGCACCTGCCAGAATCTCAGAGGCTGAGGCCGACCCTTCGTCGATGAGCACCACTAACGGAATCTGCTGGTATGAGCCGCGGCCGTCACTACGATAGTCCATGCGGGGTGACTTGCGGCCCTGGGTATAGACGATGAGGCGTCCCTTCGGCAGGAATTCGTTGGCTATCTGTACGGCCGACTGCAGGTATCCGCCTGTATTGCCGCGCAGGTCGATAGTCAGGTTGCGGAGGTCTTCCTTCGACAACTTGGCCAGGGCGATGAGCAGTTCAGGATAGGTGTTCTCGCCGAAGTTCTTGATGCGGATGTAGCCCGTTTGCTGGTCAAGCATATAGACTGCCGTCACGCTCTTGGTGGGAATCTCGCCACGTGTCACGACGAAATCGCGGATTTTCTTCTCGCCGAAACGCATGATACCCAGCTTCACCTTCGTGTCCTTAGGACCTTTCAGGCGGTGCATAGCCTCTTCGTTGGTCAGCGTCTTGCCTGTAAAGGGTTTGTCATCGACGACGACAATCTTGTCGCCAGCAATGAGCCCTGCACGTTCGGCTGGTCCGTTGCTGATGACTTTCTGTACGTGCAGCGTGTCCTGACGGATGGTGAACTCGATGCCCACACCTGAGAACGAGCCCCTCAAGTCGTCGTTGGCTTGCTGAACATCCTTGGCGGAGATATAGACTGAGTGTGGGTCAAGCTCAGCCAGAATCCGCGGCAGGGCTTTCTCCACCAGGTCGTTGGCGTTGACGGTATCGACATATTTGTCGTCGACGATGTGCAGCAGGTTGTTAATCTTGTTGCTGCTGGTATTGATGATGCTGAGCCGGTTGCCAGAGAAGTGGTTGGCATAGAATGTTCCTATCAAGATGCCTACCACCACGCAGATGGCCATCAGCAGGGGCATGAAACGGTTTGTTGTCTTCTGGTTTGTCATTTTTCCGTTATGTCGTTGTCTTGTTATGTCGTTATTTCGTTATTTCGTTATTCCGTAATTCCGTAATTCCGTAATTCCGTGGTTCCCTTATTCTCCTAGGTAAACCACCTCGATGCCGGCGCGCTCCAATAGTTCGATGCCGTCCATCAAGCGGTATTTCTCGCCATAGACCACACGCTTGATGCCGGCCTGGATGATGAGTTTGGCACACTCGATGCAGGGCGAGGCGGTGATGTAGATGGTGGCGCCGTCGCTGTTGTTCGACGAGCGGGCCAGTTTGGTAATGGCGTTGGCCTCGGCGTGCAGCACGTAAGGTTTGGTGACGCCGTTGTCGTCCTCGCAGATATTCTCGAAACCGCTCGGCGTACCGTTGTAGCCGTCGCTGATAATCATGCCCTGCTTCACCACCAGCGCACCTACCTGGCGGCGCTGACAGTAGGAGTTCTGTGCCCAGACGCGGGCCATCTCCAAATAGCGTTGGTCAAACCTCAGTTGCTTCTCCTTGTCCATCTCTTATATCGTTTACCTTATTTACCTTTTTACTTTTTTACCTTTTTACTTTTTTACCTCTTTACCTTTCCCTATTCCGTTGCGCTTGAGCAGGGCGTCAATGGTAGGCTCGCCACCGCGGAAACGCTTGTAGAGCGTCATGGGGTGTTCAGTGCCACCTTTACTTAAAATGTTGTCGCGGAAACTCTGGGCCGTCTTCTGGTCGAAGATGCCGTGACGCTTGAAGACGCTGAAGGCATCGGCTTCCAGCACCTCGGCCCACTTGTAGCTGTAGTAGCCTGCGGCATAGCCACCGGCCATGATGTGTGAGAACTGCACCGTCATGCAGGTGTCGGGCAGCTGTTCGCCGAGGATGGCCTTCTTCCAGGCCTGCTTCTCGAAGGGGATGATGTCGTCGGTGAACGCCTCCTTCTTGGTGTAATACGCCATATCGAGCAGTCCGAACGAGACCTGACGCAGACAGTCCGTAGCAGCCATGAAGTTGCGACTCTTGACGATGCGCTTGATGAGTTCGTCGGGCAGGGGTTCACCAGTCTGATAGTGGAAGGCGAAGGTGCGCAGGAACTCCTTTTCGATGGCGTAGTTCTCCATGAACTGCGACGGCAGCTCGACGAAGTCCCACCAGACGTTGGTTCCTGAGAGGCTCTCGAAACGCGTGTTGGCAAACATGCCGTGCAGCGAGTGGCCAAACTCGTGGAGGAAGGTCTCCACCTCGTCGAGTGTCAGCAGGGCGGGCTTGTCCTCCGTCGGCTTGGTGAGGTTCATCACCACCGAGACGTGCGGCCGGACGTTCTCGTAACTTTGACCTTTAAACTTTGAACTTTGATCTTTATGATTACCTTTTTCGTATCTGAAACATTGCCCTTGGTATTCCGTCATCCAGGCACCGCCCTGCTTGCCCTTGCGGGGATGGAAGTCAGCATAGAAGACGGCGAGATACGAGCCGTCCTTGTCGAACACCTCGTAGGCTTTGACGTCAGGGTGATAGACGGGGATGTCCTTGTTCTCCTTGAACGTGATGCCATAGAGTCGGTTCGCCAGTCCGAAGACGCCATCGATGACTTTCGACAGTTCGAAATAAGGGCGCAACATCTCCTGATCGATGTTGTATTTCTTCATCTTCAGCTTGTGCCTGTAGAAAGAAACATCCCAGGGAGCCATCCTAAACATAGATTTCCCCGTCTCTTTGGATGAGGGGATGCTTTCCCCCCTCCCTTTGGAGGGGGTTAGGGGGAGGCTTCTCTTCAGCTCCTCGCGCTCCTTGATGGCTGTTGGCTTGTAGGCATCGATGAGGTCGTTGAGCAGACGATAGACGTTGCGGGGATTGGAGGCCATGCGGCGCTTCAGCACGTAGTCGGCATAGGTCTTGTAACCCAGCAGCTGGGCTATCTCGCGGCGCAGGTTGATGAGGCGCTGGCAGATGGCAAGGTTGTTCTCCGCATTGTCGTGGGTACAAACCGTATTGCGGGCCATGTACAGCCGTTCCCTCAGTTCGCGCTGGGTGGAGTAGGTCATGAAGGGCGAGTAGCTGGGTACGTCCAGGGTGAATACCCAGCCCTGCTTACCCTGTTCCTTAGCGGTGAGGGCGGCAGCCTCGCGGGCAGTCTCAGGCAGACCGTCTAAGAGCGCCTCGTCGGTAATGTCGAGGGTAAAGGCCTTCTGCTCCTTCAGCAGGTTCTGCGAGAACTGCAGACCAAGCATCGAAGCCTCTTCCGTCAGTTCCCTCAGCTTCTGTTTGCCAGCCTCGTCGAGCAGTGCACCGCTCCGTACAAAACCGTCGTAGCAGTTGTCCAACAGCATCTGTTCCTCTGGTGTCAGTCGGCGGTGGTGCAGGTGTACCTGGCGGACACGCTCAAACAACTGCGGGTTCAGCCGCACGTCGTTGGCATGTTGGGTCAGAATGGGCTGTATCTTCTGAGCCAGGGCGTCCATCTCGTCGTTGGTCTCAGCCGACAGCAGGTTGAAGAACACCGTCGAGACCCTCGACAGCAAATCGTAGTAGCCCTCGTCCTCCTCCGTATTGATAATGGTGTTGTCGAACGTCGGCTTCTCAGGGTTGTTGATGGTCTTCTCAATCTGTTCATTGTCGCGGCGGATGCCCTCCATAAACGCCTCCTCGTAGTCTTCCAGTCGGATGCGGTCAAAAGGCACCGTGTCGTGCGGTGTACCGTATGGCTCAAAAAACGGATTCTTCCTCTCTTTATTCGTCGGACCTGAAGTCTGATTGTCCGTCGGACAGGGGGTATTATGTTCACTCATACTAACGTCTATTCTCTTTTAACCCGCAAAGTTAAGCATTCCCTCACAATTCCCGCTCCCACCTTATTATAATATAATAATCTTTAACGTTTCTCCGAATCAGAGCGCGTTTTTCCCACCTTTTTCTTTGCCGTTTCAAAAACATTCACTATCTTTGCAGGCAGAAGGACTTTAAACGTTGGTTATGAAGACAGCAAAGGAGTACATGGACATCATCAAGGCGCATCAGACTGAGTTGCAAGAGCAATTCGGCATCACCTCCATGCGTATGTTCGGCTCCGTAGCCCGTGGTGACCATCACGAGGGCAGCGACTTAGACCTGTTTGTCGTAATGCCTCCGAAGTTCTATAATCACATTTTGGCGGCTCAGTATCTGGAGGAACTGCTTGGATGTAGTGTCGACCTGATACAGGAGCACAAAAACATAAGACCCTTTTTCAGACAACAGATAGAACAGGATGGAATCGATGTCTTTTCAGCAGCTTAGAATCGTTGAAGACCTCTTGAAGCAGATTCGCGATTCAATCCACAATCTTGAATTGTGGAACGCTTCCCTTACGGATGTCAACGACCTACTTACATCACCCGATGGCATGAAAACATTGGCTGCTGACTGTATGCTGATAGAAGCAATAGGCGAAGGCATTAAGCGTATAGACGAACGCACCAACCAGCAATTGCTTCCCTTGCGTCCTGAAATACCCTGGAAGGCTGTCAAAGGAATGCGTGACCACATCGCTCACGGATATTTCGACATCAATACCGATTTTGTCTGGGACGTTGTGAAAAACGACCTGCCAGCACTTCGTTTAGCAATAGATTACTTCATAGAGAATCTCTATGACCTTATTCAAATTGAACAATAATGTCAAACCCTTTAAAACCACAAATGCCTATGGGCTGAGAGAGATAATAACTGAAAAGGACATATAGGATAAGAACATCCGCTTTTGATTCTTGTTTCTGACAATTGGGGAATTGAAAGAAATTAGTCAAGAACATTAGTAGATAGTTCACGCCGTCGGCGTGGGCATTTACTCGTTTAAGACTAATAGGTTTTCCCCAATACCTCAGAAACGTAGACGAAGTACTTGTCCACGTTTTCTGTGATAATAATATGAAAGTATGTTTTTTATACCTTAGACGATGAAAAAGATTATTCTTGTAATTGTAGTGATTGTACTTTCACTAACGGCAAATGCGCAAAGTAAGCGATCCAAATTAGTTTTAAAGAATGGCACGGAATTGATTGGGACTATAAAATCAATAGACCCGATAGATGTTGTAAAAATAGTGATTTCAAACGTTGAAACTACGATTAAATTTAGCGAGGTGGCAAAAATAGAAGAAGTAAATGAAGATGAGGAACCATCGAATAATTCAGTAAAACAAAATAATAAAAAAGACGAAAAGATTAGAGTAACAGAATTAATCGATTACCCAGAGTCGTATGAACTAAAATTTGGAAGCCATTGTATACCAATGGTACTAGTTAAAGGTGGAGATTTGAATATGGGATATGATGATAGGCATAGTTGGAAGATGAAGAGTGAACCTGTTCATTTGGTAAACGTAACATCATTCTACATAAGTACTACATTTGTTTCGTCTGATATAGTTCAATCAATTCTCGGGAAAAAAAAGAAAAAGGATCGTTATAGACCAGACTCATGGAAAGTGGCCCATGATATTTCGCAAAAGATCGCAATTGAATCTGGTATACCAGTTCGCTTACCAACTGAAGCAGAATGGGAGTATGCTGCATGTTCGATAGAGCAAGACAAGATATTTAATGAATGTACTGATGTGGAATTTTGTTTGGATATCTTTGACAAATTCAGTAATGTTGATTATGTTATTGACCCTACAGGTCCTAAAGAGGGTAAATATCATGTGATTCGAAATTATAATTCGAAATATGGTAAGTTTGATCGTTCTGCTTGGTACAATTATCGCGATAACGCATATTTTCGAATAGTGGTTAAGGCAAAAGATCTGAAATAATATGTTAAGGGTATGATCCTCTTTGTCACAAGATAGTTCCTTGAGGATTATCGGTGGGATAATCGGCGATTCGGTTCTCTCTGTGAGAGTGTGGCGTTGCAATCCGATTAGCACATTTTGGACCATTGGACTTTGATCCGCTTTAATTGAAATGCACCCTAAGAGTCAGGCAAAGACTTTTGGGGTGCACTTTCGTTTTGGCGATGAGCCTATAGAGAAAAGGGAAGATTGCGAAGTAACAGACGTCAGATGGCATACGAAGTGTGAGCGGCAAGCAACGGCTGAGGCTATTACAATTACAGTTATTACAGTTTTAAAATGAAGGGTTATATCCCCTATTAAAGACTTTGTAACTAATTAATATATAGATAGTTAAGTATAGAATGTGGGGCGTTGTAACCCTCAAAAAAATAACTGTAATAACTGTAATTGTAATGGCCAATCAGTATTCCTTCTTTTAAAAGGCTGAATATCAGCGATATACGACATGATTAACGCCAAGCCGACGAGATTCCGAACCTCGGAAATGGTACAAAATGCATCAAAATCCAGCTCTCACAGGCCTCAAATAACATGCACAACCCCCCGTTTTCTATGCTTTCTCCTGTATTTGGCGCAAAAAACAGCTTCGTAAGATTTCAGTATTCTGACCTTATTTAGAGGAAAATGTGTGGCAAAATGGTACTTTACCTCGGAAATCACGGCAATAACTGTAAGAAATCACCGCAACTTCTTCAGGAAATCACGGCAATAATTGCAAGAAATCACGGTGATTTCTGAAGGAAAGTACGGTGATTTCTGAAGGAAAGTGCCATGATTTCTTGTTGTTCCAGGGGGTGGGACAATAAGAAATCCTTTAGGCGTTGAATTACATGAGGAGTCGCTCGAGCATGGGAATCTCTATGCGGCCGCGATGGAGGACGAGGAGACCATCGTCTTCCATTTGGTTGAGGGCGCGGCTGATGTCGAGACGGCTGTCGTTGAGTTCGGCAGCTATTTGCTGCATGAGGATGTAGAACGTCTTGGGGCCGGCAGGGTAGAGGCATCGCGAGAAGAAGAAGCGGGTGATGCGCTCCCTCAGGCTGTTTGGGGCGGTTCGCCAGGCGTGGTGGCGCAGACGCTGGGCCTCGGTGGCCAGCAGGTTGAGCATGTTGAGGCGGAACACCAGCTGGGTTTCCAACAGGAGGAAGACTTCTTGTTTGTCGATGCTGATGATGTTGCAGGGGGTCTCAGCCTTGAAAGTGGTCGTGTAGCGTTGGCTGATGCCGAAGAGGCGTTCCGGCTGTACGATGTATGGCGCGCTGACGATTTCGCTGACTCGACAGCTATGGTCGTCGCTGACGGTTTCAGTCCTGAGTGTGCCGCTGGTGAGGAAATGCAGGTGTGTACAGGCGTCGTCCTCCCTGACCAGCCGCTTGCCGACAGCCAGTTTTGAGAAGCCGAACTTGGTGTGTCCGGCCACCTGCATGAGGTCGGCGTGGCTCATGCCCTGAAAGAGCGTAAACTGTAGCAGTCGGTCGTAGATCTCCACTTTTAAAGAATAAAAGATTAAAAGAATAAAAAAATCAATTTCCTAAGATCTTGTCTTGCATGGAGGGGGAGTACCAGACGGCGGTCTTGCCGTGGTCGTCGTAGATGAGGTAGGCCATCAGCTCAGGATGTCTTTCCAGAATGACCTTTGCGCCCTCCAATCCCATGACCATAAACGAGGTGGCGTAGGCGTCGGCCTTTGCACAACGGTCGGCCAGAACGGTGGCTGACAGGATGTTGTGCTGAACGGGACGGCCCGTCTTGGGGTCGATGGTGTGGGCATAGCGACGGCCGCCCTTGTAGTAGAAGTTGCGGTAGTTGCCGCTGGTGGCCATGCTCTTGTCTGTGACGTTGATGACGGTCTGCAACTCGCCCTGACCTTCGGCAGCATCGTCGGAGGGCTTGGTGACGCCAATCTTCCAGGGCAGTCGCTTCTCGCTGATGCCGCTGGTGGAAATCTCGCCGCCAATCTCGACCAGGTAGTTTTTGATGCCCTTGGCTTTAAGACATTTTGCCACGACATCGACGCCGTAGCCTTTGGCTATAGCGGAGCAGTCGAGCATGATGCGCGGGTCGGACTTCTTAACGGAGAAATGGGATTTGTCAACTGACAATTGGACTTTCTGGTAGCCCACAATCTGTAGCAACGAGTCGACGGCCTGCGGGTTTGGGTCTTCTCCTTTCTTGAATCCGAAGCCCCATAGGTTGACCAGCGGAGCCACCGTGATGTCGAAGGCGCCCTGGGTGTCCTCGCTGATGTTCTGGGCCATCTTGAAGACTTCAAGGAACATCTCGTTGACCTCGACGGGCTGGTTGTTGTTGATCTTCGAAATAACGCTCTCCTTGTTGAACATGGACAGGGCGCTGTCCACCTCCTGCATCTTGGCTACCAGTTCGTCCTGCAAGTCATGGTCGTACTGGTAAGTGATGTTATAAACCGTTCCGAATATGGTGCCTGAGCACTTCTGATACGGCATGTTCTGTTGTTGGCGGATGATGAGTATGGTTCCGACGACGAGCAGCGTGAGGAAGGGCAGCTGCCAGACAAGTTGTTTCTTTCGTTTTGGGTCCATAGTCTTTTGGGGTATAGCGTTATAACGGTCTGACGTTATGACGGTTTTGGGGTTAGATGTCGATGATGGCGTTGAAGTTGGCTGAGATCTGGTCGCGCTGTCCTGTGCCAAAGCCAGGGACATACCACGTATTGCCAATGTCGCCAGCGTCGTAGAACAGGCGCCGCTTATAGCGCACCGCCCATCCTAAGTGGAAGGGTCCGAAGATTTTGGCATCGACGCCAAAGACGATCTCTGCCCAATGCTGGTAGCAGGACATGTCCTTGACGCCAAAGCCCGACATCGATATCCAGACGGGGTCGGGCAGGTTTTCGCGGATGATGTCCACCTTGTACGATGTGAAGGCATAGCGGAATCCGGCATACATGCGGTTGGCCTGGTGCTTGTTCCTCAAGACGTTCCAGTCCATACCGATGCGGCCGTAGGGAGCCGTCGTCTTATAAGTGATGAGCGTTACCTCGTCTTGGTCGTGGTTGGCAGTACCTATACCCAGCTCGACGACGGGAAACCACTGGTCATGCAGGTTGATGCGCAGGGCTCCTTCGTACTCGCCGTGGTCGCCCCAAATCTTCATGGCTGGTCCCACCAGGTCGAACGATAGCGCAAAACCACGGAACAGGGGTATGGAGTCTTTCTCCATACGGAACAGCTTCTGTGCATGGGCAGCCGGCATGGCCAGCAACATGAGCATCAGACTAACGCTGAGCCTTGAAATAAATGTGGTAATGCGTGTTCGAAACGTCATAGTTTACATGTCGGTAATTGATGGTGATGGAGTCCAGCGCATGATGGGTGGTGCTGACGGCCTCGAGCTCGTGGAAGTAGGCGGCCTGACAGTCAACCGACTCAAAATGGGGAATGTCCTTTTTCTTGATGCGGAATGTGTCGCGGAATATGGTGCCAGCGGTGTTCTTAAGCAGGGTGAAGAAGACATCCTCGGGCTGCGTGTGGCTGATTTGCAGGCTGAACTTGCTGGCCGTCACGCCACAGAGACCGTTGAGCAGCAACGTGTCTGTGCCGTCAACGCGTTTAGTCCATATCCAAAGCGAGTCAGTCTTCAGCGTGTCTGCAGTGCCGTTGGCTTTCTTCAGGGCATAGTTGGTATAGACCAGGTTCTTGACAGGGCAGTCGATGTTGGTACAGGCTGCCAATGCTGCCACAAAAATCAATATGATGATTACTTTCCGCATCTGATGTTCTCTTCTATTTGATATTCGTTACGGCCGGCACTATTGCGACTGATGAGGTCGCCTAAGAATCCGGCAAGGAACAGTTGCGTGCCAATCATCATCATGGTCAGCGCAATATAGAAGTAGGGAGAGTCGGTGACCAGTCGCATGGGTACATGATTATAAAGTGCCCACGCCTTGTCGATGCCTAACCAAAGGGCAGCAAAAAAGCCGATGATGAAGACGATCGTGCCTAAGAATCCGAAGACGTGCATGGGCTTCTTGCCGAAGGTGCCCAGGAACCACAGCGTCATCAGGTCGAGATAGCCGTTGACAAAGCGGTTCCAGCCCATGAACTTCGACGTGCCGTACTGGCGCTTCTGGTGGTGAACCACCTTCTCGCCAATCTTGCCGAAACCTGCATTCTTGGCCAGATAGGGAATGAAGCGGTGCATCTCGCCAAACACCTCAATGTTCTTCACCACATCGCGGCGATAGGCTTTCAGACCGCAGTTGAAGTCGTGCAGGTTCTTGATGCCGCTGACCTTGCGGGCTGTGGCGTTGAACAGCTTTGTGGGGATGGTCTTCGACAGCGGGTCGTGGCGCTTCTGCTTGTAGCCGCTCACCAGGTCGTAGCCATCATGTGTAATCATGCGGTACAGCTCGGGAATCTCGTCTGGCGAGTCCTGCAAGTCGGCATCCATCGTGATGACCACGTCGCCCTGGGCTTCCTTGAAACCACAGTAGAGGGCAGGACTCTTGCCGTAGTTGCGGCGGAACTTGATACCCTTGACGTGCTCTGAGCGTGCTGCCAGTTCGGCGATGACGTCCCACGAGTGGTCTGTCGAGCCGTCGTTCACGAAGATGACTTCAAACGAGAACTTGTTTGACGTCATGACTCGCTCTATCCAGTCATAGAGTTCGGGCAGCGACTCGTCTTCGTTATATAAAGGTATTACAACTGATATATCCATCGTTTCAATTTTCAATTTTCAACTTTCAATTTCCTAACCGCTGCGGCAATAGGAATGCCCAGGAAGAATCCCGTCATGATGTTGATGGTCAGCATGTTCAGGGCATAGTCTATGGGGCGCATCTCAGTCAGCGTGCGCAGGCCCTGCTCCATCTCCTCCTGCATGCCGTATGCCTGAATGGCTTGTTCCCCTTCGGCCGTATGCATCATCTCCGTCAGTTTTCCCAAGAGATAGCCTTGGTCGATGAAGGCAAAATAGACATACAGGGCCGCAGCCAACAGCAGACCGCCATAGAAGAATATAAGAATGGTGTAGGCATAGCCTCGGCGGAAGGTGATGAAACCTTCGCGGGCATAGTCGCGGAAGTGGCGGAGACGGTTGGCTGCAAAGAGTGGCGAGAGCACGATAAGCAGCAGCGCCGTCATGCCTAAGAGCGGAGACGTCAGACCTTGCACGTAGCAAACCAGCGCTCCTATCCATAATAAGGAGAGCAGGGCACCGTCTTGGCGTGCAAAGGCTTTAAGCTGTACAAATTCTTCTGGTGTCATAATCGGCTGCAAAGATACGAAGAAAAATGAAGAATGAAGAATGAAGACTGAAGAATCAGTACTTTGATGGTTAATTCGTGTTAAATTGTTTAGGGCGGTAGCAAATTCTTTATTCTTCATTCTTCATTCTTCATGAAAATACTTACCTTTGCACCCGCTTTTGACGAGACGATGCTAAATTGTCAATTGTCAAATGACAAAAGTACATGGGCAGTCCTGTACGGCCAGCTCCCTCGGAATCCCCCAGGATGGGAACATAGCAAGGGTACTTGGTTGTAGCGGCGCGATGCAGATAGCTGCCCCCCCGCCTCTTTAGCTCAGTTGGCCAGAGCACGTGATTTGTAATCTCGGGGTCGTTGGTTCGAATCCGACAAGAGGCTCTCCTTTAACGTTCGGCGTTTTCATTACTACTTTTTAAACCCATGAGACTTAGTATTTTTTCATTATTGCTGCTAATGCCGGCATTGTGGGCAGTAGCGGACAATAGTAAGAAACTCACAGGAACGGTGATAGGCACCACGGAGAGCGTGGACTACACCACTTCCAAGAAGTCAACAACCGTCAACACCCGCGAAATGGCTTTCGACGGCAACCTGGAGACTTTTTTTGCTTCGTGGGAGCGGAGCTACACATGGACGGGTCTGGACTTGGGCAAGCAACATGTCATTACCCGTGTGGGATGGTCGCCCAGGAACGACGGATTGGGCGAGCAGCGCGTGGTTCTGGGAGTGTTTGAAGGTGCCAACCGCGAAGACTTCATGGATGCCCTGCCCTTATATATTATTAAGGAGAAGGGGACTATCGGCCAGATGTCGTACGGGACGGTGGACTGCTCTCGCGGCTTCCGCTATGTGCGCTACGTGGGACCTTCCGACGCCCGTTGTAACATAGCCGAGCTGGAGTTTTATGGTAGTGAGGGCGAGGGCGATGACAGTCATTTGAGTCAGTTGACGAACCTGCCAACGGTAAGCATCCACACGCAGGACGGTGTGATACCCTACGACAAGGAGCATGAGATAGCCTCGCAGATTGCCATCATTTCTGACAACGGAACAAAGCTGCTTTACCAGCCTGGCGGCGTCAGGGAGCGCGGCAATGCCTCGCGGTCGTTCCCCAAGAAACCCTATCGCATCAAGTTCGAGAAGAAGCAGAATGTGCTTGATGCTCCTGCCAAGGCAAAGAAGTGGACGCTCATCAACAACTATGGCGACAAGACGCTGATGCGTAACCTGCTGGCCTTCGAACTGAGCCGGAAGATGGGCATGCCCTATACTCCATTTGGAACGGCAGTCGATGTGCTGCTCAACGGTGAGTACAAGGGTTGTTACCAGTTGTGCGACCAAGTAGATGTGAGACCTAAACGTGTGGATATTACGGAAATGACGCCCGAGGACAATGCCGGAGAGGCGCTGACTGGTGGCTACTTCATCGAGGTGGATGCATACGCCTATCAGGAGAAATCAATGTTCACGTCGGCCAAGGGCAACCCCGTTACCATCAAGTCGCCCGATGAGGACGAAATCACCAACGAGCAGCACGAGTATATCCGTAAGTACTTCAACAAAATGGAAAGCCAGTGGAGGACGTATCTGGACCTAAACACGTTCCTGCGCCACTTTTTAGTGGGCGAATTGTCTGGCAATACGGATACTTATTGGAGTACTTTTATGTATAAAGACCGTGGTGAAGACGTCTTCCATACAGGCCCGGTCTGGGACTTTGACCTGGCGTTTGAGAACGACGACCGCACCTATCCCATCATGAACCTGAAGGACTATATCTACCGTACTAAAGGCAGTTGTGCAGGCAAGATGAAGCAGTTTGTGGATAATATCGTGGTGTACGATGCGGCAGCCAAGGCACAGTTGCTGGAAATCTGGGACGAGGTGCGACAAGGCGGACTGACAGAGGAATACATGACGGATTGTATTGACGCTTGGGAGCAGACATTAGAACTGTCGCAGGAGCTGAATTTCATCCGCTGGCCCATCATAAACACGAAGGTACACCAGAACCCACGTACCTGGGGCAGTTATGAGGCCGAGGTGCAGAATGTGCGCCGATACATGAAGGAGCGCTTCGTATGGATGGACAACAAGTTGGGCTATACCTACCAGCGGACGGGCATCAAGGTGGTGCAGGACGGTGAAAGGAATATGAAGGGCGACAACAGCATCTACAACCTGAACGGCCAGCGCATGCAACGTTCAGAGTTAATGCCCGGGCTGTACATCATCAATGGAAAAAAGGTCGTTGTGAAGTGAAGCTTCGCACTAATCAAGATCTACCACCGTAATGCCGGCGCCGCCAAACTGCACATGTTCGTCTTTGGCGCTTTTCACGTTGGGTACCGTGTGCAGGTACTGACGAATCAGTTGACGAAGGATGCCCGAGCCTGTTCCGTGAAGGATGCGGACGCGACTCAATCCGATAAGGATGGCATCGTCGATGAAGTGCATCACGGTGTCAATGGCTTCGTCACCGCGCATGCCACGGACATCTAAGTCCTGATGGAAGTTCTGGCGACGGTCTTCCATCGTGGCACGAGTCATGTGTGAAGTCTGGATGGCCAAATGGGCATGTTTATTAGCCTCTCCCTTTTGGGGGAGGTTGGAGGAGGCTATCCTCTCCAGTTGTTCCACCTTTACTTTCGAGCGAACGTCGCCAAAGATGACGGTAGCCTGTTTGCCGGATATGCTTTCGATGGTTCCGACACTATTGAGACCCTTGATGTGGACATAGTCACCTTTCTCCAAAGGCCGATTGGCGTCCTGTTGACTGGTCTTGGCATGCTCGGCCAACTTCTTGCTGATGGCTTTCTGCTGACCGTCTTTCTCAGCCTTGCGCTTTTCCTTGCGTGCCTTGCGCTCCTCCATCTTCTGTAAGCGCTTGGCAAAGTCTTCCTCGCTCATCAGACCGCGGGTGTCGTCGTTTTGAACCTGCTCGCGGAACTCCTGTAACTCTTCACGAATCTGACGGGTACGCTCTTTTTCAGCCTGTGCTTCCTTGATTTCGCGGATGGCATTCTCTATCTTGCGGTTTGCCTCAACCAACAGGGCTTCGGCTTGTTCCTTGGCACGGTTCAGGATGGCCTTGCGCTCACGGTCTATCTCTTCCAGATTGGTCTCATAGCGTTGGATATGGCCCTCCAGCGATTTTTCGTGCTGGTGGATGGTCTGGCGCTTACCCTCCCAGTAGCGCTTGTCGCGGACAATGTCCTGCAGATACTTGTCGCTCTGGATGTAGTCCGAGCCTACAATCTCCGAGGCGTCATTAATCACTTCTTCAGGGATGCCGGTCTTGCGGGCTATCTCTATGGCAAAGCTGGAGCCTGGTTGTCCGATGCTGAGTTGGAAGAGGGCTTGCATCTGATGGCGATCGTACAGCATCGCACCGTTCACCACGCCAGGATGGTCCTCGGCAAAATGTTTCAGATTCTGGTAGTGGGTGGTGATGACACCGAAGGCCTCTTTCTTCCAGAACTGCTTCAGGACGGCTTCAGCAATGGCTCCGCCAATCGTAGGCTCCGTGCCACCTCCAAACTCATCTATTAATAATAAGGTACGCGAGTTGGCTTGGCGCATCATGTTCTTCATGTTCAGCAAGTGGCTGGAATAAGTTGACAAGTCGTCGGCAATAGACTGCTCGTCGCCGATGTCTATCATGATGCTATCGAAAGTGCCCACCGTACTTCTGTCGCCAATGGGAATCGGCAGACCGCATTGTACCATGTATTGTAGCAGACCTACCGTTTTCAGACATACAGACTTTCCACCGGCGTTCGGACCAGAGATAATCAGAAGCCTCCCCTTGGCTCCCTCCATAGTGCGGGGGGATTGTGGCTCCCTCTCCTTTTGGAGAGGACGGGGGGATAGGCTGATGTCTAATGGCACCACTTGCTTCTCCTGTTTTGCCAGTGAACGCTGCAACAGCGGATGGATAGCTCTGATCCAGTCCATCGTGGGTTCAGCCTTTACCTCAGGCTCAAAGGCCTGCATCTGTTCGGCCATTTGGGCCTTGGCCTGGACAAGATCAACCTGTGCCAGGAAACGGTATGAGTCTAGTACCTCCTGTACATGTGGCCTTAGTTCGTCGCTGAAGACCGTCAAGATGCGGATAATCTCCCTGCGCTCGGCAGCCTCCAGTTCACGCACTTTGTTGTTGGCCTCAACCACCTCAGCTGGTTCTATGAACACTGTCTTTCCCGTTGCCGACTCATCGTGTACGATGCCGTTGATTTTCCGTTTCAATCCTGGAGCCACAGGAATCATCAGACGACCGTCGCGCAAGGTAGGAGCAGCGTCCTGGCTCACCAGTCCGTCGCGCTGTGCCGCATGCAATATAGTATATAAGGTACGCGAGATACTGCCTGCCGTCTGCTCCATGTCGTGACGAATACCAGCCAGCGTCATCGATGCCGAGTCCTTAATGCGTCCGAATTTATCCAGTATCGAGTCTATCCTACGAATCATTGCAGGGAACGTCTGCACATCCTCTGCCATACGGTGCAGGGCAGGGTAGAGAAACTCCGAGGGTTCGAATCCCTCTCTCTCTGCCGTTTCGTTATTCCGTGAGTCCGTAGATCCGTCGCTTCGGTTCAAAAAAGAAACGATATTCCCTATCGTTTCCAATGACCGCCGCAAGTCCCACAACTCGTTCTCCTCCAAATGAGTGTTCTCCAGTCGGATGCGGGCTACCGATTCGCGTACATCAAAAAAATAGTTCATCTCCGGCTTCTCCTGAGCCTGCATCAGTCGCCGCATTTCCCTTACCTGTTCCATTTGCTCGTTTAACACGCCGGCATCAGTAGAAAAGGATATTTCGTCCACCTTTTCCTGACCCAGCGTACTCTGGCAATGGCTCTTCAGCATGCGCCGTATTTCGTCGAAACCTATCTTCTGTTCGTAGTTGCTTGGATAAATCATGGCGACAAAGGTACAAATTTTAAGGCTAATATGCAAAAAGTTGAATTAAAATTTGGTTAATTCGAGAAAAACCACTACCTTTGCACCCGCTTTCGAGACAAGTAGATTGCAACACCACACTCAGACCTTAGGTCGGAGATTATTGGAGAGATGGTAGAGTGGTCGATTACAGTAGTCTTGAAAACTACCGTACCGAGAGGTACCGGGGGTTCGAATCCCTCTCTCTCCGCTGGGATAACGTAACTATTCTGATTTTCAGATAGTTACGTTATTTTTATGCTCAGATACTCCCAAATTTACCCCCAAAAATACCCCCAAAAACTAATTTCTGTATTTGTCGTATCACAAAAAGCATATAAATGATACTTGATGGGTGATAATGCTTCAAGAAGGTGAACATTGGTAGCATCATTATTCTGATTATGCTTTTCCAAGCCCCACGAAGATTAATGTGAGGAGCAATGCAAGGATGATGAATCTTAACCAATCAATCATCCAAATGATTTTTTCAGCCTTTTCTCTTTCCATAAACAAATTAATTTTGTGCAGGCAAAGGTACTATCATGATATTACAAAACAGTTTCAAATGTAAGACATCCTAATTACGAGGTTGCTTGTAACAGCATTGTAACATTAGCGTAACGCGAGCGTAACAAGATTCCATTACCTTTGCACAAAAATACAACGAAATGGAATTAAT
>JAEEVT010000046.1 GCA_016291005.1 Prevotella sp.
TCCGTGTCGCACAGCCTCGGTTGCCACCCCTCAGCCTTTAGTTGCTCAAAGATGGCTCTCAGTTCACTTTCATCCATTGTCTATGTTTTGTATATATTGATAGTATTAGCTTTATTCAAAAACCCTCGCTATTCTTCGCGAACCGCGAGGGATGATCGATTTATTTACTTAAACTATTATTTGTTTGAAAAAACAGCTACTTGCAGGTCACTACCTGCTGCCTTTATTCTTTTATTCTTCTATTCTTTTATTCTTTTGCCCATCAGGAAGCCCAGGGCGAAACTCACGCCCATAAGAAACAGGACGCTGAGCGTGGCCCAGAAGCAGCCCTCAGGCGTGAACCACGCCGCAGGCAAATATTCGTAAAAGTGTTCTAACATAAAATATTTAATTTTATTCTTTTATTATTTTATTCTTTTATTTTTTTATTCTTTTATTCTTTAAAAACATTCCCGACGCTCGCGCGCCAGGAAATGTAAATGTACTTAACTAAATATTTATCGTTTAAAAAAAACATTATTCGGGGCCGCCGCCTCGCGACGGGGAGTATGGTTTCAGGTTTCAAGTTTCAGGTAAAGTAACCATTAACCATTCACCCTTAACCATAATTTCGCCCCTCGATTAAGACTTGATGTCCTATGAGGAAACATCAAACTTTGTATTAACCAAATTTATAAATGACTCTGCTAAGCCCTCCGGCCTAAGTCTTATGTTTTCAATGGAATCACGGAGTCACGGAAACAAAGGAATCATGAACCTTTCACCGTGAACCATGAACCATAATTTACTCTTCTTCCTCGTCGTCGCCGAAGTCGAGGAAGCCACGACCCAGAACAGCATTGTTGTCGCCGATTGTAGTATCGTCCTTTGGCAGCGAACCTGTCAGTATGCTAACGGCCTTAATTTTGATGCACTCCATAGAAGGAGAAATATATTGCTTTTTCATTGTCTTTTTATGTTTAGAAACGAATTTTACTAATTTGATTTAATTTCATCCACGAATGATTATTGGGAAAGAAATCAGCAACAATTAGAAATAATTACGTCCAACATTTAAAGATATATTATTCCTTATTTCTTGAATAGATTATTCTAATTCTTGCTCATTTCTTTCCTAAACCATCTTATTTTACCACCACTTTCTTTCCATTCACGATGTACAGACCCTTGGTGGGCTGAGCCACACGCTGGCCGTTGAGGTTGTAGACTTCACCTCTTACGTCTTCCATCTTACTTCTTACGTCGATAGAGGTGGTATTGCCTTCCTCGAAGCCTAAGAACGAACGCGAGCTGTCGCCAGCCTTCAGGTAAACCTTACCGGCATTCAGAACCACATTCGAGTCCCAGAGGTAGAAACCAACTTTTTTACCTTCGGGCTTAGCAAGAACGTATGAATTGCTGTAGGCAGCGCCTTCAGAAACATGCAGGTCGTTAGTGCCCTCAATAGCATCAGCCGAAGCAATTACGGGAACATTGATAGCCGTTCCGTCGGCACCCTCCTTGTAGAGCACCACGGGAGTTTCTGCAGGCACCTTGCCAGAAGTAATCTCGTTCAGTTTCACAGAGGTCTCGCCCTCGGTTGCGGTATAAGCAGTAATGCCAGTTCCGCTGAAGTCAAGAGCGTAAGTTGCATTACAATAGGTTGCATACTCTGCAGATGTGATAGTAGCAGACTCGTTGTGAGCAACCTCCTTATAAATCTGAACTATTTTCTGTTGGGTATCGTTATCAGCGTAGCAAGCGAAAAGGCCATCATTTGTGCCGTTAGGATTGTATTTCAACCAGTTGCGGGCGTTCTTTCCTGTGAATAGTATTTTTGCATTCCCATCTGAAATAGAAATAGTAGCTCTTGCATTATTATTGTTATCAGGAGTTTCCTCTGTCTTGAGTTGATTTGAACTACCCGATGAAGCATACAAATAGCCAGCCCCTGTATAGAAATAGAAAACATTTGTATTCACCCCACTTATTTCTTCTGTCTGATTAACCAAGACCAACTTCTGGACATCCTCGCTTGGTGCATAGATTACTTTATCATCAGATATTGTTACAGAAGCCTCACCACGGTTACTCGACTTTTGGTTGGTACTCATGGCCATTTCATCAGTTTCATAAACAATCAATATGGCATCACCATTTTCGAGATCATCGGCATCAGTCACCTTCTCAAAATATCCACTATTAATGTTTTTCGGATTAAGTGGGAAGTATTTGAAGGTATAAGATTTTACGTCACTTGCATTATTATAAGCATCGTAAGCAATAGCCTTAATAGTGCAGCTCGTGGTCAAATCGAAAGGACCTGAATACTCTGTACTTTCGTTATTGGGATCTGAACCATTCGTTGTGTAATAGAATGTACATCCCTCATCACCAGTAATAGTTACAGTAGCACCTGCAGCTGTTATGGTCGGAGTAGTTGGCTTGATAGTATATGTGGCCGAAGCAACAGAAGAATTATCCTCACCCTTATAAGCAATAGCTTTCAATGTTGTTCCAGATGTCGTAACAGAAATGGCGGATGTGTAAGGCGTGCTTTCGTTGGTTGGAGTAGTGCCGTCTGTTGTATAATAAATAGAAGCACCTGCGGTTACGCAGCTAATCTCTACGTTTTGAGCAGAAGTGTATGAACCGCCTACTGGATCAAATATTGGGGTAGCAACGCCACCACTTCCAGATGCATAGAAAATTTCTATCTTTGTAATCTGTGTATTATGGTTTGATGTAACTTTAAGTGTATACGCAGTACCAGCAGTCTGATAGCCTGATGCTATATTGTAAGTGTTTGAGCCCGTTGCACCAGTAGTTGCAGTACTTACTGCAGTCTCACCTACAAAGATATTCTGTATCACTCCAGTTGATGCGCCAGACCTACCCGTAACAACTATCTTCTCTACTGGACTATTATATTTTGGGAAATTGATATATGCACCACTCTTTCCCATCATAAAATAACCACCGTTCATTTTGAAATTTGCTTCGCCTTCACCAGTAAAGCTGACGGTACCATTAGTAAGTGTTCCGTTACTTACAGACCAGTCACTTCCTGTAAAGTCGTAAGTGACATCGGCTTCTGCCCACGCACTCGAACTACCTACTATGAGGGCGCATAGCAGGAGCATTGTTTTGAGTAAATGTTGTTTTCTCATAATGTTTTAATTTTAGTTGTTATTATGTTGTTTGTTGTTTATTTTCGTTTGTTGTAGGGCTTGCGCGCGAACATTATTTATTTTGTTCTATTTCGTCGTTGTTGTGTCTTAAAACACAATACGGCGACAAAGGTACAACGTTTTTCGTTAATTTCAAAAAAAAAATAAACGTTTGTTAAAACGGGCCGAAAGAAAGATTAATGAAGATTAAAAACAAAAGAATAAAAGATTAAAAGAATAAAAAAAAAAGGAATAAAGTCCTTTTCTCCCCGTGATTCAAAAAGCCTTAGGATAGCCGTCAGTTATCCTAAGGATAAGTTGAAGTTATCTTAAGGATAACTGACGGAAAAGTACTGGATTTCTGAAGGTATTATCATAGTTATTCATGGTCTATTATTGCCAGGACTTTGGCGAAAGAGAAAGCCACCCCTTGCGGGATGGTTTTTAAAAGTGGAGTAGTGTACGTGATGTCTTGCTCCAAGGGCGGTGTCACTAAGTCTTGCCCCTCGCGGGATTCTACCCGGATAGCCAAAACGGATGTTCTGACGGTGCAAAGATAAGTATTTTTTCTTAAATGACGTTCGTTGTGAGCTAAATTTTTATCTTTTTTTATTTATCCCTGCATTATAGGCAACAAAAAGCCTTAGGATAGCCGTCAGTTATCCTAAGGATAAGTTGAAGTTATCCTAAGGAGAAGTTGAGGTTATCCTTACGGAGAAGACGGCTCGTATTATCTCGCTGTGCTGATAGCCTATCAGCCTACTGCGAAGTCCTAGGTGGGAGTCGATTACAGAGGACAGAATACGGTCAAATTTGTCCAAAACGAAAAATATTCCGCCAAAAGCGCTGATTTTTTTCAGATTTTTGTTGTACCTTTGCCATGTCATTGATGATTTTGCTTGTCTTGATTTGCAGCACTAAGGTAAGTGAAAAATCTGACATGGCCAAATCCTGAGCAACAAAAAGTTGCTCAGGTACTTATAAAGAAAGATAAACTAAAGTGCTGCGGAATTTAGGATGATGAAGAAAATATTGTTCTTGCTCTCGTTCGTCTTGCTGTCGTCTGTCGGTTTTGCGGCAGAAGCCGAAGAAACATACTATTTCGTGGGTTGGTTGAACGGTTGGAGCACTACCGACCAGAGCTATCCGTTGACGAAGCAGGCCGACGGGGTGACGTGGGAGATTACCATCCCTGCTGCTGGCGACGATGGTTGGTTTAAGGTTGCACCGGCCTCCGCCTACGGGCAGGATAATTTTTGGCATTTGTTACTATGTGCGCCCTTTGATGGCTGCCGCGACTTGTCGGGAACAATGAATTTTGATGGTGGAGCTTGGCGACTGCCCAACAAGTCTGGCGTAGGCTCCTACACCCTTAGAATAGTGCCTTCCACGATGCAATACGAGATTGTCCCGCACGAGTCGACAGCCTATTCTGGCACTCTGCCCGTGCTCTATATCAATACGGAGGCGGAGGTGACATCGAAAGAGACCTACGTCCAAGGTACCTACTACATCGATGCATTAGGTCTGGAGGACTACAGCTCGCTGGGCAGTGCCGAGAGTCCTTTGGCTCTACAGGTTAAGGGTCGCGGAAACTATACGTGGAGATCCTTTGAGAAGAAACCCTATCGTCTGAAGTTCGACCAGAAGGCATCACCATTGGGTATGAAGAAGAACAAACATTTCAACCTGATGGCTAATGCCGACGATAATATGGGATTCCTTCGCAATACAGTAGGCTACGAGTTGAGCCGTATGCTGAAACTGGACTACACCCCGGATCAACGGCCCGTCGAGGTGATGTTTAACGGCAAATATCTCGGCTTGTATATGCTGACAGAGCATATCCGTGTGGATAAGGACCGGGTGAACATTGTAGAACAGGAGGACAACGAGACGGATGCCGATAAGGTTACTGGAGGATGGTTGTTGGAAATCGACAACTATGAAGAACCCACTCAGGTGAGATTCAGGGAGTCCAACGGCTCTACGCTGATGGTTACCTACAAGTCGCCAGAGTCGTTGTCTGATGTTCAGCTTGAATATTTGACCACTTTTCTGAAAGCTACCGATGCCGCAATCTTTAACGCCGACAAAAATAGTACTGACTGGGAGCAATATATCGATATGGATGCCCTGGTCCGGTTCTATATTGTACAGGAGGTGATGGATGACGGAGAGTCGTTTCATGGCAGTTGTTACATGCATAAAGACCGTGGCGACAACACCAAGCTGGTGTTCGGACCTGTATGGGACTTTGGCAATGCCTTCAGCAGTTCGTACGACAAGTTCATCTATGTGAATCCGCCGTTCGAACAGTATTGGATAGGCGAAATAGCTCGCTATCCTCGTTTCCAGCAGAAAGTGAGGGAGGTATGGCGTACCTTCCTAAGCGATGAGTATTCCCAGCTGGATGCTTTCATCAATGACTTTACCTCACAGATTTCATCGGCGGTAGTGAGTGACGGCGCACGCTGGCCTCAATACAATCAGAACCCGATAGCCGGCAAAAGGGACTATTTCAAGCAGCGCTTGACGAAGAAAGTGGATTTTCTGATTAAAGAGTGGGGTGGAACCGATGCTATTACGACTGCTGTGTCAGTGCCGGCATCCGACGCTCCTTGGTACTCGCTGGAAGGACAACGGCTGACGCACCGTCCTATCCGAAGCGGACTCTACTTGCATAACGGACGAAAGGTCATTATCAAATAAACATAGAAAACCATTATAAACCTATTTTACTTTATTTCACCACATAGCGGTGGCCGTTGGTGATGTACACACCCTTCGGCAGCTTGCCGGTGGCTATGGATAGCTGACCGTTGGCTATGGACCACTGACCTTTCGTGGCCACACAGCGACCTTGCAAGTCGTAGATGTTATCACCGCCTGCCAACATCTTGCCTGACTTGGCAACTGGGTCTATGCCCACCGTCGTTCCGTCAAACAGCGTTGCCCTGGTCTGCGCTTCGCCAGACGGCGAGATGAGGTAGGCGCGATAGGCTGGGATGTATGCCGAAGGCGACGACGTCATCACCTTCTTCCACCTGCAGCCAGTCTGCATGATGTATGCCCCCAGCTCGGCAGCCTCCTCGTTCGAGATGGTGCGCATGGTGCCCGTGAAGCGCATGTCGCCAAACGTCTTCTCTGCAGTCGCCGTCGTGGTGGGCAGCACTTGCGTGTCCACCGTCGTATTCAGGTTGGTCAGGTCGTTCCCGCTGTTAACGAGCAGGTACGGATTGTAGGCCTCCAAGACGTCGCCCTCGATCGGCGCAAACACTATCTTGTCTTCGCCCAGAAGAGACTGTTCGTCCGTGCGCAGGGTGTATGCCGTCACGCCCTCAGGTATCGGACAGTCGTACGGCAGGAACACCGTATAGCCGTTGCCGTTGTTGGCTGCAATGCTCCGCTCGTACGTCACACCGCCCAAGGCCTTAAAGCCGTAAGGCAGCGTCAGCGTCTCGCCGTCAGCCAGCACGCAGTTGTCACAAGTCCAGTTGCTGCCGCTTCTCAATACAAGGTTCTTCGGCTTCTGGCTCTTCAGATCGTCCGGCATACCGTCAGACATATACACGAAGCAGAGTTCCGGGACCTTTTCAAACATCTCTGTGTATGTCGTCAGGACATCATAACTGAAGTTGCTGGCATCGATGCTCGTCAGCTTCGAGCAGCCTCGGAACATGCTCTCCATCGTTGTCACCTTCTGCGTGTTGAAGTTGGTCACGTCAAGGGTGGTCAGTGCTGCGCAATTATAGAACACGCCGTCCATTGCAGTGACTTTGTCAGTGTTGAACTTGCTGACATCGATGCTTGTCAGTTTCTTGCAGTTGTAGAACATGTAGCCGATGTTGTTTGCCGAGGCAGTACTGAAGTTTGAGATATTCAGCGAGGTCAACCCAGTGCAGCCATAGAACATGGTCCGCATGGAGATAACCTTCTGAGTATCGAACGTGCTGAGGTTCAGCGAGGTGAGTGACGTACACTCGCGGAACATCTGCCGCATACTGATCACCTCCGACGTGTTCAGGTTGCCGATGTTAGTAATGGTCGCCAGCTTCCCACACTGACAGAACCAGTTGCGGCACGTGGTTGGCTTCACGTATTTGAACGAAGAAGCGAACACAACCTTCGTCATAGTTCCTTGTACGGTTTCCAGCCAAGCCGGCGTAGTTGTAGAAGAGGATACAGTTTTTCCCTTCCAGACATTGGTAATGGTCTGTCCGTTATATGTGTCGCCCGCCTTGTAACTGTCTGACACGAGGAAAGTGAGCGTCGTGTTCCCTTCCGTCCAAATGGCCATTGCAGGGAAGGTCTCCGAAATCTTGTCCTTACCCTTCGGGATGGTGACATTGGCAAAGTTTGTCAGCGTGGAGTACATCGTCCCATCCTTATAAAGGCAGTACGCCATAGCCGAGGAACCTGTCACAGACAATGCCGTAGCCTTGAACTCGTACAAAATATCGTATTCTGTGTCCGCCGTCATTTCGCAGCTGGCGCAAGTCCACGTGCTGCCGTCCTTCAGAACAAGGTTCTTGCTCCGCTGGTTCTTGATGTTGTTAATTACTCCCGTTGGCATATAGACGAAACACTGGGCAGGAACACTACTAAACATACTTGAACAAAACTTAACAGTGGATGTGTTAAAGTTGCTCATGTCAAGGTTCTTCAGGGACGAACAACCACGGAACATTAAATACATGTCTTTAACATTAGCTGTATTAAAAGAACTGAGATCAAGTGAGGTCAGGGACGAACAACCATCGAACATACAATGCATGCTTGTAACATTAGTTGTATTAAATGAACTGAGATCCAGAGAGGTCAGGGACGAACAACCATCGAACATACTCTCCATGTCGGTCACCTTTGCCGTATTAAAAGAACTGAAATCCAGTGACGTCAGGGACGAACAACCCTTGAACATACAATACATGTCTTTAACATTAGTTGTAATAAACGAGCTGAGATCAAGTGAGGTCAGGGACGAACAACCATCGAACATCCAACACAAGTTAGTCACATTGGTTGTGGTGAGGTTTGAGATATCTTTAATGGTTGTCAGTTTTCCACAACTAATGAACCAACTGTAACATGATGTCGGCTTAACACTCTTGAATGAAGAATCAAAAACTACTTTAGTCACAGAGCCTTTGACGGTATCTATCCACCCAGGATCATTTGTTCCTGTGGCTGCAACATTGCTGCCAATCCACATATTCGTAACGGTTTGGCCGCCGAAGGTTCCTCCAACAGCAACATTCTGTCCTGATGTAAATGTTAGAGTTGTATTACCAGCTGTCCAAATGGCCTGTGCATTATATTCCGAAAACAACGAAAGCCCTTTAGGGATAGAAACATTATTGCGAGTTTTGAGAGTTGCCTTCAACGCTCCGTTAGAATACCTATAATAAGTAGAAGCAGACGTGCCGTCAGTTGTCAACGTTGTTGCGGTGAATGGGTAGCAGAAGTCATAATCGGTCTCAGTTGCCACTATGCAGTTGGCACATGTCCAAGAGCTTCCGCTTTTCAATACAAGGTTCTTGCTCCTTTGACTCTTTATGTCTTCTGATACTCCAGCAGGCATATAGACGAAGCATTGGTCTGGAATACCATCAAAATAGAACTCGTTTGGTATATTACACTGGCTCAATTCAAGGTTCTTCAGCGAAGAGCAATTCTCGAACATATAGTGGTAATCATGATTCCATAACTCATTTCTGTTTGTTGTGTCTAAAGAAGGGAATATCAAATTAGTAAGTTTAGAACAACCAGAGAACAAATATCCAAATCTTTTAACATTTGCCGTATTAAATGAACTGAGATCTAATGAGTTAAGGGATGAACAACCCTGGAACATACCACTCATGTCTGTAACGTTGTTAGTCTTGAAATTGCTGCCAAGAGTTAACGATGAAAGATTTTTACAACCATAGAACATGTAGGACATGCTAGTAACGTTAGTGGTATTGAAATTGCCACCAAGATTGAGTATTGAAAGATTCGTACAACCTCTGAACATGTTCGACATGTTTGCAACATTAGCAGTGTTTAAGTTGCTAAGGTTTAGAGAAGCAAGAGACTTGCAGTTACCAAACATATACCACATATACGTAACTTTATCAACTTTGAAATTGCTGCCAAAAGTTAGTGCTGAAAGACTTTCACAGCCATAGAACATGAAACTCATGGTTGTAACGTTTGCTGTATTAAACGAACTGAGATCAAGTGATGTTAAACTCTTACAGCCGTAGAACATTTCTTCCATATCCGTTACATTTGATGTATTTAGGTTTGATATATCGGTAATGGTAGTTAAGTTCGCGAAACCATCAAACCAATAGTGGCACGATGTAGGCTTAACATCCTTGAATACAGATTTAAAGACTACAGTAGTTACAGAGCCTTTGACTGTTTCATTCCACCCAGGTTCAATAATTCCTGTGTCCGTTACATCTGTCCCACTCCAAACTGCCGTAACCGTCTGTCCGTTGTAGGTGCCTCCCACGGTGGCGAGATTCCCGTAAGTGAAAGTCAAGGTGGTGTTGCCCTCTGTCCAGATGGCCTGCGCTGTCTTTGCTGACCACGCTGCGGTGGCAAGCAGTACTATTATAAATAAGGTGAGAAATCGTTTCATAATCGTATTCGGGTTTTGTTATTGGTTTGCTTGTTTTTGCTCTGCGGTTAGAAATCTTCGTCTTCTTCGTCGTCCCATGAGGAATAGTCCCTACGACGGCGGGACATGGCAGGCTCGTCAGCGGGATCATCGACTTTACTGACAATCAGGAGTAGGTTGTTCCGGGGCTTCACGTCTATGGTGAGCATACGAGGAGAAAGGTATTTGCTTTTCATAAATAAATCAGAATAGGATACAATTTGTTTGCAAAGATAAGAAAAAGAAATTAAAAAAACGACCATTTTCTGTAGAAAAGTCACCCATTCCACGAAATTCATTAGGATAACCGAAGGAAATCCTAAGGATAACTGAAGGAAAAGTACTGGATTTCTGGAGCTTTTCCTTTGAATTTTGAAAGAGTTCCCTTGATATTTCAAGAGTGCCCTTGATTATTGGAAGTCGGCGGGTTCGAAGATATCAAGGTCTTTGTTGTATGCCGGCGACTGAATGGAGAGGAGGTTGAGCACGGAATGGAAGACATAGTGCTGCTCGATCACTGCGGGTAGTTGGCCTGACGAGGGCTGCTGCTGAGTTGACGTCGGCTGCTGCTGAGTTGATGAGGGCTGCTGCTGAGTTGACGTCGGCTTATAGCGCCTGAAGCCGTCGGAGGTCCATACGAGGAACGGGATTTCGTACTGCACTTTGGGTGCGAGGTTCATCGGCAGGCCATGCATGAAGACGCTGTTCTCGCCAAGGGATTCGCCGTGGTCGGAGACGAAAAACATGGCGCTGTGCCAGTCGGTCATTGAACGCAGGGTGTTGATGAGGCTGTCTAACAGGAAGTCGGTATAGCAGATGGTATTGTCGTAGGCATTAACCAAAAGGGAGATGTTCTTCTGTCCTTCCTCAACACTGTTAGCCACGGGCTTGAAGACTTCAAACTCCTTGGGATACTTGTCGGCATACTTGGGTCCGTGACTGGTGCTGGTATGGAGCACGACGAGTACTTTGTCCTTCTTGGAAGACTCTATCCGTTCACGAAGTCCAGCAAAGAGGATGGCGTCATGTTCTTTGTCGGCATCGGGATATTGGTCGATGAGATCGGTGTCGGTCACGTATTCGTTGATATGTATTGGTGGCTCTCCCCAGTTGGATGTACGCCACAACACATCGACGCCTGTCCTGAAGGCATAGTTGGGCAGCAGTTCATGGAGGTCGCGGCTGTCAACGGGTTCAAGGATTGCCTTGCTGCCCGCCGTCGTATAGGTGGCACACGAGGTGGCCTGATAGACCTTCAGCCCCTGCTGTTTTGAGAGCAAGGGATTGGTCTGGCGACCGTAGCCGTAGAGCTGGAAGTTGGCTTTTCGTGCCGACTCGCCTATGACCAGCACGACGACAGCCTTCTCGTGGTCAGCAATGGTGCCGTCAGGGAGCTTGATTTCCTCAGCCTGTTCGTCCTGCTGAAAACTGATGACGCGGCCTATGTTCACTATATACGACCAGGGCTGTAAGAGTCCGCCCAGTTCCGTATCGTGCTGACTAATCCACAGCGTCTGGCTGACGTTCAGCGATGCTACTGCCAGGACAACGGCTAATGCTCCGCCGCAGCAGACAGCCAGCCGCTTTGCCTTGCCGAAGGCTACCGGGCAGATGATGCAGAAGACGGCAGGCAGGAGGCCACAGACGGCGATGAAGAGCCACAGCCACCAGCTGAAGAATCCTGATGCCTCAGAATATCGGGTGTTGAATACGTTCTCGATGGTTGTGGCATTTATCATCACGCTGTAGGTGAAGACGAAATAGACCGCCGTAGCATTGATGACGGCAAGGATGGCCAGCAGGATGCGCCCTACCCTCCTCAGCAGCCACATGGTGAGATAGGTCATGAGGAAGTTTAGTGCCAGCATGATGACAACCAGCGAGGCCAGGAGGAATATCTTGCCGCCGACGGTTTCGTTGGTGTTGGAAGCAACATAATTAAAGAAAGGTATGTTGTAGAGCAACAACGTCCCTATGCTGACGATACACGAGAAAGTAAATAGCGATATCTTTTTCATATTATCTGACGGTCATGTGGAAACAACCTTGTTTGACTTCATATTTAACATAGCAACGACCCTCCTGGCGCTTGTCGCGAAGCACTTCGGAGAGTACCCATTTGAGGGTATCGTTGCGCACCTCGCGGCTGACAGGCTGGTAACGGTTGTAGCAGATGTCGAAAGTGGTGCCGAAGAGGTGGCAGGAGCGGTCGGTGGCGTTCTGGTTGTGGCGCTGCAGACGGGCGACGTCGTCCATCGAGCGCAGCACGCTGGTGACGATAAGCTGATTGAAGGGCACTCCCTTGACATAAAGGCTATCGTAGAAGGCCTGTCCGATGTCCTGGAGCAAGACGGCGGCACGTGGCACGAGGTAAGGAATGCTGCTGGAGAGGCGGTCAACGTGGTAGTAAGGACTCTCGCCGACATAGACCAGTTCCTTCTTACGATGCTCAGCATCGGCACGGTTCTGAACAGGTCGGACGCCCCAGCGTTCTGCAGCCACAATCTGTACGGCCTGACTGTCAGGGAACGCCGCCTTGTAGTCAGGGACGGAGCGGATGGGATGGAGCCCACCCCTTGCCCCTCCCCAAGGGAGGGGTGTTGATGTGTCTTTACTCGAAGAATGTGGAATGGGCTGTGGATTCCTCGAAGCGTTGGCATCCGTAGCCTCACTTTGTTCTTGAGAGCCGCCACCATGATTCTTCGAGCTGACCACGAAGGGTTTGACAAGAGCCAGCAGGGCAACGACGGCAAAGAAGCCGAAGAAGAACTGGCGCTTGGTAGGAGGCTTTAAGAATAAAAGATTATAAAAATAAAAAAATAAATTATTCTTTTTCACTTCTCACTATTCACTTTTCACTATTCACTATTCACTAAAAAGTGTTACCTTTTACATTTCTCATACCATTCTAACAGCATGCCTTTGGGGATGCCGCGGCTGACGGCGGCATCGAGCACACGGCGGGCTTCCTTGCGGCGCTCGAGCACCAAGAGGAGGTCGACGTGCGAGACGACATACGTCGGATCGCGAGGCGACAGTTCCTCGGCGCGCTGCCAGTCATAGAGGGCAGCATCGTCGTGCTTCATGTCACGCTCGATATTGGCCCGGGCGGCGTAGGCCACCGCCGAGTCAGGGTGTTGTTCGACGGTCTGGTTCAGCTGGTCAAGAGCATCCTGTTTGCGTCCTAAGTGCTGGAGCACGACGGCTAATGAGAGACGCCCCTCGAAGTGCCGGGGCACCAGTATCAGCAGGTCGTTGAGGTCGTTGCGTGCCAAGTCGAAACGGCGCAGGTGGGTGTTGGCGTAAGCCCGGTAGAAAAGTGCCGCAGGGTTGTGAGGCTCGTGCTGCAACACCTCTTTATATTCCTCGATGGCATACTCCCATTGCTTCAGCTGAAGGTTGGCAGCTGCCTTGCGCAGGTGCAGGTCGGTTGACCAAGGCTGCGAGGCTATCTGCCGGTTGAGCACCGTCAACGTGTCGCGCCAGTTTTCTTGGGCAAGTCCCGTCTGTTGCCATGACATGGCAACAAACAGAACTAAGCCTTTGAGATATAGTCTACAATCCATTGACCTACTTCTTTAGTTCCATACTTCTGGCCGCCCTCTACCTGGACCTCAGGGGTGCGCACGTTGGCATCGAGGGAAGCTGTGACGGCCTCGCGGATGAGGGCGCCCTCCTTGTTGAGACCAAAATGCTCCAGCAACATCGCCGCCGAGAGAATCTGCGCCAGCGGGTTGGCCAGGTTCTTTCCGGCAGCCTGCGGCCACGAGCCATGAACAGGTTCGAAGAGCGGCGTATGCTCACCTAACGACGCTGACGGCTGAAGGCCCATAGACCCCGTGATGCACGACGTCTCGTCAGTGAGAATGTCGCCGAAGGTGTTCTCCGTGACGATGACGTCGAAGTAGCGCGGCTCGGTGAGGACACGCATCGAGGCGTTGTCGATGAACATATAGTCGGTCTTCACCTCAGGATAGAGCTTCTCCATCTCCTGGGCGATCTTTCGCCACAGTCGGCTGGAGGCCAGGATGTTGGCCTTATCGACGACAGTGAGGTGCTTGTGGCGCGTCATCGCCATTTCGAAGCCAACCTTCAGGATGCGCTCAATCTCAGGACGGGTATAGACATTGGTGTCGAAAGCCTTGTCGTCGTCCTGATACTTCTCGCCGAAATACATGCCACCAGTCAGTTCGCGGATAACCACGAAGTCGGCGCCGCGCAGCAGTTCTTCCTTCAGCGGCGACTTGTGCAGCAGACAGTCGAAGGTGGCCACGGGGCGGATGTTGGCAAAGAGTCCCAACTTCTTGCGAATGGCCAGCAAGCCCGTTTCAGGGCGAACCTTCAGCGTGGGGTCGTTGTCGTATTTCAGGTCGCCCACGGCAGCAAAGAGCACGGCATCGGCCCGCATGCAGACATCGTGGGTAGCCTCAGGATAAGGGTCGCCCACGGCATCGATAGCACAGGCTCCCACCAACGCCTCCTCGTAGGTGAACTCATGTCCAAACTTGTGGGCAATGGCGTCAAGCACTGCCACACCTTGTTTCATAATCTCAGGGCCGATTCCGTCGCCGGCCAATACCGCAATCTTTAGTTTCATATTTTCGTTTTCTCGTTATCTCGTTTATTTCGTTATCACGTTATTACGATATCACGTTTATTGTTTCACGTTTATTGTTTATTGTTCTTGTCGTTCTCAACGATGTTCAGCATCTTGAACGTCGCCTTGATGGCTGCTTCCGTCTGGTCAGCATCCAGGCCGCGAGTACGCAGCAGGCCGTCGTGATAGTGCCACGAAATGACCGTCTGCACCAAGGCGTCAGTCCTACCGCCAGGGGGTATCGTCACCTGATAGTTGGCCAGGATGGGGAAGGTGCGGTTGAGGTACTTCTTATAGATGTAGCGCAGGGCCTTGACGAAGGCGTCGTACTGACCGTCACCCACCGAGCTGCACTCGTATTGCTTACCGTTAATCTCCACCTTGATGTTGGCGCCCGGCCTCAGACCGTATGCCGTCGATACGACATAGCTTAACAGCTTCACCTTGTCCTCGGAACCGTCGTGCTTCAACACGTCGCTGACGATATAGGGCAGGTCTTCTCTCGTCACGATTTCCTTCTTGTCGCCCAGTTCCGTGATGCGCTGGGTCACGCGGCGTGTCTGCTCCGGCGTCAGCTCTAAACCCAGTTCTTCCAGGTTCTTCATGATGTTGGCCTTGCCGGAGTTCTTGCCCAAGGCATACTCGCGCTTACGACCAAAGCGCTCTGGCATCAGTTCGTTGAAGTAGAGTTTGTCCTTCGAGTCGCCGTCGGCATGGACGCCAGCCACCTGCGTAAAGACATGTTCGCCGACGATGGGCTGGTTGGGGGCTACGGAAATACCGCTGAAGCTCTCAACCATACGGCTGATGTCGTTGAGCTGACTCTCAACGATATTGGTCTTGGCGTGGAACTGGTCTTTGAGAATGGCCTGTACGGAGGCTAACGGTGCATTGCCGCAACGCTCACCCAAGCCGTTGACGGTGACGTGCAAACCCTTGGCGCCACTATAGACAGCAGCCAACGAGTTGCTGACGGCGAGGTCGTAGTCGTTGTGGGCATGAAAGTCGAAGTGTACCTCCGGATAGCGCTTCTGCATCTTGCGGAAGTAGTCTATCACCTGCAAGGGATTCATCACGCCGAGGGTATCAGGGAGCATGAAGCGCTTGATAAGAGGGAGGGGCTGGGGGTGAGTCTGCAAGGCATCCATGAGCTGGAAGACGTAGTCGGGAGAGTCTTTCATACCGTTCGACCAGTCTTCTAAATAGAGGTTGACGGTCATACCCTTCTTGGCGGCATAGCATAGTTCGGCAAGAATGTCGCTGATATGTTCCTCGGGAGTCTTGTGCAACTGGTGGGTGCAATGTTTCAGCGAACCCTTGGCCAACAGGTTGACCACCTGTCCGCCACAGTCTGCAATCCAGTCAATGCTCTTGCCGCCATCGACGAAGCCCAACACTTCTACGCGGTCCAGCATACCATTCTTCCTGGCAAAGGTACATATCTTAGTCACCGCCTCACGCTCACCTTCCGAGACACGAGCCGAGGAAACCTCGATGCGGTCAACATTGACGTCTGACAACAACTTGCGCGCCATCACCAACTTCTCGTGCGGCAGGAAGCTCACGCCGTTGGTTTGTTCGCCATCGCGCAGCGTGCAGTCTAATATTTCAACAAATTGCTGTTCCATGTTTCTCCCACTCTTCTGTCTTGTCCTGATTAGCCACGAGGAAGTCAATGTCATCGAGGCCGTTCATGAGGCAATGTTTCTTGTAGCCGTTGATGTCGAAATGCTCGCTGCGGCCTGTGGACAGGTTGGTGACGGTCTGTTGCGGCAGGTCTATCTTGACCTCCGCCTTGGGGTCGGCACCGATGCTGGCAAAGAGCTCTTGCAGGAAGTCTTCGCTCACCTGAACAGGCAGCACGAAGTTATTCAGTTCGTTGTTCTTGTGGATATCGGCAAAGAACGAGCTGATGACCACTCGGAATCCGTAACCGGCAATGGCCCATGCGGCATGTTCGCGGCTGGAGCCAGAGCCGAAGTTCTTGCCTGCTACGAGGATGCAGCCGCCGTAGTTGGGATTGTTGAGGACAAAATCCTCAACCACCGTGCCGTCGCTGTTGTAACGCCAGTCGCGAAACAGGTTGTCGCCGAAGAACTTCTCCTCCTTAGTCGTCGCCTTCAGGAAGCGCGCCGGGATAATCTGGTCGGTATCTACGTTCTCCAACGGCAGGGGAACGCAGGTCGATATGATGATGTCAAATTTCTGTTTCATAATAATGTCCTTGGATCGGTTATTACTCCTGTTACGGCGGCAGCGGCTGCGGTGAGGGGAGAACAGAGAATCGTGCGCGAGCCTGGTCCCTGACGTCCCTCGAAGTTGCGGTTCGAAGTGGCAAGACAGAGCTTACCGGCCGGCACCTTGTCGTCGTTCATGGCCAGACAGGCACTGCAGCCTGGCTGACGGATCTCGAAGCCGGAAGCTTCGAGCACACGGTCCAGACCTTCTTCGCGAATCTGGCGGTCGACAGCCCATGAGCCAGGTACGAGCCAGGCAACGACATGGTTGGCTTTCCGACGACCCTTCACTAAAGAGGCAAAGGCACGGAAGTCTTCTATGCGGCCATTGGTGCAAGCCCCGAGAAAGACGTAGTCAACTTGTTTGCCAAGCAGTTTCTCACCAGCCTTGAAGCCCATGTAGGAAAGGGCACGAGCCTCCCCAAGAGCCTCTCCTTGGGAGGGGATTGGGGAGGTAATCCCGATTCCCATACCAGGATTGGTGCCGTAGGTGATGCGCGGCTCAATGTCCTTGGCGTCGAACGTCAGTTCTTTGTCGAAGACGGCATCGTCGTCGCTGCGGAGCGTCTGCCAGTAAGCGACGGCTTTGTCCCAGTCGGCGCCCTTGGGGGCATATTCTTTACCTTTGACGTAATCAAAGGTCACCTGATCGGGGGCTATCATGCCGCCACGGGCACCCATCTCTATCGAAAGGTTACAGAGCGTCAGTCGGCCTTCCATCGAAAGTGCGGAGATAACGTCACCCGCATACTCCACGAAATAGCCCGTAGCGCCGCTGGTGGTCAGCTGCGCCATGAGGTAAAGGGCGACATCCTTTGCCGTCACGCCCTGCTGCAACTTACCATTGACGGTGATGCGCATGGTCTTGGGTTTCTGCTGGAGAATGCACTGCGAGGCCATCACCATTTCGACCTCGCTGGTGCCGATGCCAAAGGCCACAGCACCTAAAGCGCCATGTGTTGACGTGTGGGAGTCGCCGCAGACAATGGTCATGCCCGGCAGCGAGAGGCCTTTCTCAGGACCTACGACGTGGATGATGCCGTTGTCAGGAGTCATCATGCCGAAATGCTTCAGTCCGAAGTCGCGCGCATTCTTTTCGAGCGTCGCCACTTGCTTGGCCGAAACGGGGTCGGCAATGGGTTTGTCCTGATCGTGGGTAGGCGTATTGTGGTCAGGCATACAGACGATGCGCTCCGGTCGGAAGCATTTCAGCCCACGTGCCCTCATGCCTTCGAAGGCCTGCGGCGAGGTCACTTCGTGGCAGTACAACCTATCTATATATAATTGCGTGGGACCGTCTTTGACGACTTGCACCACGTGGGCGTCCCAGATTTTATCGAATAGCGTTCTCATCTTTTAAACTTATTGATACAATCGATATAGGCCTCAACGGATGCGGTAACGATGTCGGTGTCGGCGCCGAAGCCGTAGTACATGCTGCCGTTGTATTCCACCTGCATGTGTACCTTACCCACGTCGTCAGAGCCTTTGGAGATAGCCTGGATGGTAAACTCCTTCAGCGTCATCTGCTTCATGATGATCTTCTTCAGGGCTTTGATGGCGGCATCGACAGGGCCATTGCCTGAGGCGGCAGCCTCAAACTTCTGACCAGAGATGTCAAGTCCGATGGAAGCGACGCTCTTGACGCCCTTGCCAGTAGTGACCTGCAGGAAGTCAAGCTTCACGGCACGTGCCTCGGCGGTGTCGGCACCTGCCAGCATCATGACGTCGGCATCGCTCACCTCCGTCTTCTGGTCAGCCAGCTTCAGGAACTTCTCATAGATCTTATCAAGCTTCTCCTCGCTGACGTCCACGCCGTTGATTCTCAGGCGGTGCTTCAAGGCTGCGCGACCACTGCGGGCTGTAAGTACGATGCTGTTGTCATCGATACCTACATCCTTCGGGTCCATAATCTCGTAGGTGTGTACATTCTTCAGCACGCCGTCCTGATGGATACCGCTGGAGTGAGCGAAGGCGTTGCGTCCCACGACGGCCTTGTTGGGCTGCACGGGCATGTTCATGAGCGAACTGACCATGCGACTCGTGGGGTAAATCTTCGTGGTGTTGATGTTAGTATCAATGCCCAAGCCTTTGTGGCACTTCAAGATCATGGCGATTTCTTCCAACGACGTATTGCCAGCACGCTCGCCAATGCCATTGATGGTAACTTCCACCTGACGGGCACCAGCCAGCACACCGTTCAGGGTATTGGCCGTAGCCATGCCTAAGTCGTTATGGCAATGGGTAGAGATGATGCAGGCGTCGATACCATCGACGTGTTCCTTCAGATACTTAATCTTGTCGAAATACTCCTGCGGCAGACAATAGCCTGTGGTGTCGGGAATGTTGATGACGGTTGCTCCCGCCTTAATGACAGCTTCAACGACCTGCGCAAGGTATTCATTGTCCGTGCGTCCGGCATCCTCACAATAGAACTCCACGTCGTCCACGAAGCGTTTGGCATAGCGCGTCGCCCTCACAGCATGCTCCAGGATAGCATCGCGGGTGGAATTAAACTTGTACTTGATGTGTTCGTCGCTGGTGCCGATGCCAGTATGGATGCGCTTGTGCTTGGCATACTGCAAGGACTCTGCGGCCACGTCGATGTCATGTTCCACGGCACGTGTCAGCGCACAAATGGTTGGCCACGTGACGGCTTTGGAAATCTCAATGACGGAATGGAAGTCGCCAGGGCTGGAGATAGGGAAGCCCGCCTCGATGACGTCAACGCCAAGCTGTTCAAGGGCCTTGGCCACCTGAATCTTCTCGATGGTGTTCAGCTGGCAACCAGGCACCTGTTCACCGTCGCGCAGCGTTGTGTCGAAAATAAACAATCTGTCGTTCATCTCAATCAAATGTTTGTGTTACCTTTAACTATTTACTTTTTACACTTAAATCCTAATAAACAAACGAGCCTCTCTACACCCGGAAGTGAGAAAGGCTCGTATCATTTATGTTTCGTCTTACACCTTAATTATATAATACATACCCATCACTTCCGGCTACATGACGCAGTCGAATAATAATAATATTGCTAATTAGGTTCAGACTTTTCATCTTCTTTTTTTGTTTATCGGCTGCAAAAGTACATAATTTCTGCTAAACGAACAAACAATTTGTCACTTTTTTGACCTAAAGTAAAACAATTTTCACTTTTAGTAGCCACGACGGCGCATGTCACGACGCATCTCCTCACGGCGCATGTCACGACGCATCTCCTCACGGCGCATTTCGCGGCGAGCAGCATCACGACGCATATCGCGAATGGCAGCATCGCGGCGCATTTCACGGCGCATTTCACGGCGAATCTCGCGGCGTTCGGCCTCACGGCGCATTTCGCGACGGGCAGCATCGCGGCGCATTTCGCGACGAATCTCACGGCGCTCAGCCTCACGGCGCATAGCACGGCGCTCACCAGGAGTAGGTCCAACATAACGTGGGGGAGGAGGAGGTCCGGGGCGATAGCCACGACGACGATCCAGCATACGCTTCTCGCGCAGGGTGATGGTGTTACGGACTTCGCCTAAGAAGCGGCCGCGGCCGTCACGCCAAACCATGCAGTCGCGTCTGGGGTCATAGGTTTTGTGAACACCAGGGCGTGCGTCATCTACTACATAGCGGTAATGTCTCGCTCTAACTTCTAAGGGCTGGGCATTCATACCGATGGCTACCATTGCCAGCAATACGAAGGTGGTCAGTAGTCTTTTCATACGTTTCTGTTTGGATTTTAGTGAATATTAATAGATTGTTTCTCGCTTGTCCAGTAACCGTTAAAACGGAACTATGTCGCAAATGTACGGATAATTTGCGACATAGCCAAACTTTTTATGTTTTTTTTTCATATCGTTGTAACGACTGCAACAGCAACAGCTTCGAGCAACGGCTGATGAACGACGCCGTTAGAGGCTACCACGCTGTCGCCACGAGTGAAATCGACACTGCCGTTGTAGTCGGTGACGGTGCCGCCAGCCTCCTTGACAATGAGGGCTCCAGCCATGTAGTCCCAACGGCCAATGTATCGTTCGACATAGCCATCCAAACGTCCTGCCGCCACATAGCACAGCGCCATCGCCGCAGAACCTATCATGCGGATGCTGCCCACGTTGCCATAGAAACGGTCTATGAGATGCTTGATGACGGGCTTATAGGCGTCGCTGTTGTAAGGCAGTTGCATACAAAGCAGGGCATCGTTGATGGCGCTCGTACCAACAGCCAACCGCTCAACCCTTACCTCTGACTTCTCACCTCCTACCTCAGACTTCTCACCTCTTACATCAGACTTCTCACCTCTGACATCCGACTTCTCACCTCTTACATCTGCCATCTTACCTCTTACCTCTAAATAAGCGCCGCCGCCTTTCCAAGCATAGTAGCACTCATCGGCACAGACGTCGTACACCACACCAAGCAGGATGTCCTTGTCTTGGATGAGGGCGATACTGACGGCGTATGGTGCATAGCCGTGAATGAAGTTCGTCGTACCGTCAAGCGGGTCAACAACCCACAGGAGTCCCTCCCCTTCTTCTTCGTCTTTCCCGTCTTGAGAGTTACTACTCTCCTCCCTCTCAGGGAGGGGTTGGGGGAGAGTCTTCGTCGTTCCTTCTTCGGTAATGAACCCCGCCTCGGGAAGGATCTCACGAAGAGACTTCACGATAAGCAACTCGGAGCCCTTGTCCACATACGAGACATAGTCGTGGGCATGTTTCCGCTCGACCTTGTCAACTGAGAAGCTCGCGCGTTCCTTTCTTATATAAGCTCCCGCCTCGCGCGCTACTTGGCACACAAGGCGGGATAAGGACTCAAGATCTCTCATTAAGTGTCAATTAATAATTTCTCATTATTAATTATTCATTAGGGCTTCAGCCCGCTTAGTCTTCCTGATACTCAGGGCGCAGCTTGCGGACAGTCTCACCAGCGCGCCACATCTCCTGGTTGCGCATAGCCTCCAGTTCCTTCTCCAGTCCGGCACGATAGTCAGGCTTCGAGTTGGCGTCGATGGTAATCTGAGCCTCGTTACCTGTCAGCACCGAGTAGTACAGCCATTCCATGACGGGCTTGATGGCATCGTGGAAGCGGGGAGCCCAGTCCAGAGCGCCACGCTGAGCGGTGGTCGAACAGTTGGCATACATCCAGTCCATACCCTTGGCACCAAAGAGCGGGCCAAGGCTCTGGGTCAGCTCCTCAACAGTCTCGTTGAAAGCCTCCGAGGGAGAATGTCCGTGCTCGCGCAGCACTTCATACTGTGCCAGCAGCAAGCCCTGGATGGCACCCATCAGCGAACCGCGCTCACCAGTGAGGTCAGAGGTTGCCTCGCGCTGGAAGGTGGTCTTGAACAGATAACCGGCACCGATACCGATACCGAAGGCGATGGTTTTCTCCTCAGCCTTGCCAGTAGCATCCTGATAGACAGCATACGAGCAGTTCAGGCCGCGACCCTCGCAGAACATCGTGCGCAGGCTGGTACCAGAACCCTTAGGAGCCACCATGATGACGTCGATGTCCTTCGGGGGAACAACGCCCGTGCGGTCACTCCAGTTGATAGCGAAGCCGTGGCTGTAGTACAGCGTCTTGCCGGGCTTCAGATATTGCTTGATGGTGGGCCACTGCTGCATCTGACCAGCATCGGAGAGCAACATACAGAGGATAGTACCCTTCTCGGCAGCCTCCTCGATAGAGAAGAGCGTCTTGCCAGGCACCCAACCGTCGGCAACAGCCTTGTCGTAGGTCTTGCCCTGACGCTGTCCGACAATGACGTTGAAGCCGTTGTCGCGCAGGTTGCAGGCCTGACCAGGTCCCTGAACACCAGAGCCGATGACGGCGATGACCTCATCCTTTAATA
>JAEEVT010000047.1 GCA_016291005.1 Prevotella sp.
CCCAGCATCAGGCTTACCGCCTGCCACTCCTCGCTCAGCTCGCCGCGCTGCCGCAGGGCCAGGGCCAGCCGGCGCTCCTCGGCCGGTGTTGTTGCGCCTGCCAGGTATCGGTCTGTGAGTCGTTGTATGTCCTTGTCCGTCATTGTTTCATCCTCCTTTTTAGTTCAGTGAATACTTTCTTTCGTGCCGCTGAGACCATTGCTGTTACAGAGAGTTTAGGGATGCCCGTCTGTTTGGCGACCTCCTCCGTCGAGAGTCCTTCCATTTGCCGCATTTCGAAGAGTTGGCGTTCTCGTGGCCTCAGCAGACCAAGTGCTTCGGAAAGCATTCGCTGAGCATCCTTAGCTTCTAATTCTTCTTGTGGCGAAGCCTCCAGTTCGGCATTGAGCTTTACACCTTGAACATCGGTCTGCGGTGTTTGTCTGCGATACATGCTCACGCAGCAGTTCTTAGCCACTCTGACAGCCAGCGCCTCTACGTTCCGCCCAGCATCGATATGCTCACAGTAGCGCCAGAGTTGTACCATCGTCTCCTGAGCTGCATCCTCGGCATCCTCACGGGAGCCGAAGAAGTCGAACCCGACTTTCAGCACTCTCTGGCGCAACTGCGAGGCAATATGTTCGAATTCTGAGCGTGTCATACATATTTAATACGCAGAACACGACGAAATATTAAGTCGGAAAACAACTTTTTTGCGAGATAAGGGAACACTAGGGACAAGAACACTAGGGACAGGTCAGCGTTTCACTCCTAAAAAAACGGACGGTTCCTGTAATCTGCTTTGAATCCGAAATCTACCGCCTTGTATATCAGCTCTACGGCCTGACGGAAGAAGAAATCAAAATAGTTGAAGGAAAAGAATAGTACTATCCAATATGCTTAATCTCTGCATCTACCACAAAGATGTCTCCTTCATCATCGACAAGAACATTACGAGGCACTACATCCCAAACCTCGTATTGACTGTTCCTGAAACGGCCCTCCTGAGTGGTCTTCTCGAAGCCGAGGGCAGCCAAATAGGTGTCAATCTGAATCTTTGTGGCTGGATGGGCATTGGCTATTCTTGGCTGGACGATAACAGGTTGAATGGTGCGCCCATCAAACCCTGCAAAGCCATAAAAGGAATAAGCGGTATCTGGAAAAAGGGTATTGTGCATCATGATTGCTCAGCGGCACGTTGCTCGGTTTCAAAACGGCTTACATCTTTGAGGCTATCTCCACGTTGCGCTTCATGTATTGCGCAAAGTCGCTCGAGCTGATCGGCGATTGCTGCGATGCGGCTATTTTCCGCATCTTGCGCTCCGTCACTTCCTTGTGGAACTGGTTGAGAAATGTCATGATTCATCTTTCTTTAGTTGCTTCCGCTGCAAAATTAAGCATAAATTTTGAATTATACAACTAATAGCGAACAAAAAAAATATTCTATCAATATGACAAAACTCGTAAAATTATTCAGCATCATTGAGAACTCTCGCGAAGTGGGAGTGAAGCTGAGCAAGGATGTTCTTCAGCAAGTAGAGGAACTGGAAGAGGGTATTATCAAGGAAGAGATATTGCCTGCATTGGGCAATGATATTGCACCACGCTTGGAACCCATCAAGCCTTGCACACTCCAGATGTTATTGCGGATGAGCCTGATATGTATTGTCTTCACAAAAGGGCTGTTTTTCATTTTGCGTTCACTTTTAATGTTAACACCTTGTGTACGAGAAAGTTATGCTTAGTGACTGCAAATGGTTTGCAGTCACTTGCAGTCACTTATACCAAAACAACTTGTTTTGGTCAGGAAAGTACCGTGATTTCCGATAGAAAGTGCCTTTCCGAGCATACCAAAACAAGTTGTTTTGGTGTGAGAGTTAATACGTTTTGCATTCGGCAGGTGCAATCTTTCTTCAGTTTTTTCTTGGCGTAATTTGTTGCTGTAAGCCAACTGTCGATTCGTATATCAGCATTTTTCGGAATTTCGATGGACAGGAAGACACAGCCCGTCTGCTGCATAATGTCGGGTTAGTCCCGTCGGCACATTTGCAAGTCTCTTACAATTAAAATGTTTTAAAACACCCCAAAAAGGTGACTGCAAACGGGTTGCGTTCACTTTGCAGTCACCTTGCTTAAAGTCCTGTAAACCAGCAAGTAAGCCCCAAAAGTGAACGCAAATCCAAATTCAAGCCATTGTTAGGAGAGGTTATTGTACGACCTTTGTTGTTAGTCTCTGGCCGTTGGGGAGGCGGTCGATGCGGATGGTGACGCCGTGGGAGGGAGTGGTGAGGCGGCGGCCGTTCAGGTCGAAGTATTCGGTGGTGAGGGGTGTGCCTGTGGTGTTAGAGGTGGGGGCTATGATGCCGGTGGGGTCAATCTTCTGACAGGGAGGGTAGTACTCCTCGTAGTTGCTGTCGCCGCCGTTGTTGCCGTCTTGCATGATGTCCTCGACGAGGGAATTGAGGTAGACCTCGATGTTGGAGTACTTCTTCTGCGGGTCAACGGTGAATTCGTTGGGCTGGAGGTCGCCACCGTTCTTCTGTTCCCACTCGTCGGCCATACCGTCGTTGTCGGCGTCGAAGTCTGCCGGGCGCTGGCTGGTGCCGAAGTTTTCCTCTGTATATCCGTTGACGTCGCTGACGAGGTCGATGCGGCCGGCTTTCTTGGTGACGGAACCTTTATAGGTCGCTGTGCCGTTGCGGCACTCGTCCATGTAACGCTGGTCCACATCGTCGCGGAAAAGTGACGATCCGGCGTAGGCGAGTACTTTGTCGAAGGCTGTCGTGGCGTCGTGGGTGGTGACTTCGCCGTAGGGTGCTGGCTGGTCGAGCACCATGCTGACACAGTCTGTGCCGTCGATGTTCTCGTAGGTGACGCCGTCGCCGTAGTAATGCTTGGGGTCGGGGGTGTAGCGTATGCCGTTCTTGGCCTTGGTTCCGTCGTCGTACGATACTTTGTTCCAGTCAGCATTGGCGGTGTTGTTCAGCTGGTTACCGCTGATGTAGTATCGGCTGAACATGTTCCAGTAGGTCTGGTTGTCGCTTGATGACGTGCTGTTGGCCACGGAGGCTTTTGTGATGGTGCTGGTGTTGCCGGCCGGTCCGCTCTTGTAGTAGTTGTTCACCATGTTGATTTGTCCGCCACCAGGTCCGCCGTAGCATCCGTTGCCGCAGTTGTAGATGACGCAGTTTCGGAAGTCGACATTCTCGGCCTGAACGGCGTTCTGCCACTGGTAGTCGCTGTAGAGTTTGTTGCTGGTATATCCCGTCCAGTTGTATCGGGCTCCGTTGAAGCGTGGCGAGCGGTTTCCCACGTGACAAATCATGTTGTGATGGAAGGAGGCCAGCTTGCCTCCCCAGATGCCTCCGTAGCCGTGGGCTCCTTTGCCGTGACCGGCGTTGTTCAGACTTTCGCCGAGGGTACACCATTGGAGGGTGAAGTTGTTGTTGTCGTAGAAGGATGCCACCTCGTCGATGCTCCACGAGAATGAGCAATGGTCGATGATGATGCCGGTCTTGTTACGTTCCCAGATGGCGTCGGCTCCGTCGTTGACGTCCTTTTCCTGTCCACGGCGAGAGCGGATGTAGCGTATGATGACGTTGTTGCCGATGCCGTGTATGGTATAGTATCTCAGGGTGATGCCTGGTGCTGGTGCGGTTTGTCCGGCGATGGTGGTGTTGGCGGGGATGCTGAGGTCGCTTGTCAGCGCAATGACACCACCTACGTCGAAGACGATGGTGCGTGGTCCCGACTGTGAGAGTGCCCAGCGGAGTGACCCCTGTCCGCTATTCTTGAGATTAGTGACGTGGTAGATTTTTGTTGTTCCGTCGGTGGCTCGTCCACCTGTGACGTAACGTCCGTGGCCCTCGGCGCCAGGGAAGGCTGGGGTCTGTGCAGTTATGCTACTAACTAATAATGAACAAAAAATAAATAAAAAACTTCGCATCATATCTTACTACAGCTTTTAATGCTTGTTGTTGCTTGTTGTGTTTACCGAATAAAGACCTTTTTGCCATTGATAATCAGGAGTCCCTTGCTGTTGCTGCTGACTCGTTGTCCTGAGAGGTTGTAGACGTGGTGACTGTTACGACAGTCCGTAACGTCGTGTATTTCCTGGATTCCGGTAGGTTCGCCGGTAAAGATGGTAGCGCCGGCATGCTCTTGGACCATTGTCGGTACGTCGGCGTAGGGGGCCGCGGTATATTCGTAGGGTACGGTAACGGTGGAACCCTTTGAGGCGGGCAGACCGCTCTTCTCCGCAATGTAGTTGTTCTCCGTCCACGTCACCGCTTTGGAATCGTTCTCGCTGTAGTATTTCTTGACGCCTTTTTCGAAGTAGTTTCCGTCGATGAGGAACTCCGAGTTCTTGCGCGGGTTGATGCAGTTGCTGGCGGTGGTGCAGCTGAAGTAGTTGTTCAGCATGTGTATCTTTCCCACACGGGCCATCGGCATGCGTTGTTTGCAGCCCGTTCCCCACCAGTTGAAGGCAAACGTCGTATTCAGAAAGCCTACCGACTCGCTGTCGCTGCTGCCGATGAGGTTGGTGTTCTGGTGCATGTATGAACGGTCGGTGTAGCTGAAGGTACACCAGCTGACGGTATGGAAGTCTGACTTCTGGGTAATGTCGAAATTGCCGTCCATGCCGTCCATGAATGCACAATGGTCTACCCAAACGTTCTTGGCACCATTCGTGCTTGAGATGAGGTCGTGGCCGCCAACGTCTATCGACCCGGGGCCGACGAACGTGATGTTGCGGATGATTATGTTCTTGGACCCGCTAAGGCTGAAGATGCCCGACTTACGGTAGCCCTCATTACTATCGCCTGTCATTTGGATGAGAATCTTTCGTGTGTTGAATTCCGCTTCCTCGTCCACCTTCTGGCCGTTGGGCAGCGTACCGCCACCGCCGCTGGTGCTCATGCTGGGCACTCCGGCAGCGTCCAGCGCATCCTTCATCTCTTGTGTCACATACCACTTGGTACAGATGCGGGCGTTGTTGATGCCTAAGATGGTTTTGTTGGACGAGGTAATGCTGATAGTGCTCGAAACGATGAAGTCGCCGTCGGAGCCGTCGAGGATGATGACCTTGTTGGTACCATTCTTGATAGTGCTTTCGATGGTGCTCTTCATGTCCTCGCCATTGGACTTCAGTACAACGACCGTCCCCGTGAAATCCTCCGGTATGGGGTAGGTATAGCATCCGCCACCAGTAATGTCAAAGGTACTGGTAGCATCAGTACGTGAGGAACGTGTGCAAAAACCGAAGGGCTTTTGCTGGTCATAGTCCGTTGCAGCTACCGTCAGCGACAGCGCCATGGCTGCAAGTGATATCAGATGTCTCTTCATAATATTTAATTCTTGTTTCTATACTTCTTATTCGCCGCAGGCGATTAACCTCTAACCTCTTACCTCTAACCTTTAACCTCTAACCTCTAACCCTTAAAAAAGGTTCTCAGTATTATATCCGAGCATTTCCATTTCCAACGAAGCCCAGATGAAAGGCCCCACACCTTTGGCATCGTTGTCGCGGATGGGTTCTGAGAGGTAGTACTGGTAGCTGCCGTCGCGGCGACGGTTTTCAACGACGGTGCCCTTAGGATTCACTTTCTTGAGGGCGGCCTGCACCTCAGGAGTTGCTGCGGGACCGAGACCGGCGACCTCGCAACATTGGGTTAACGAGATGGTCTTGTCGGGATGAATCTTGATGAACTTCTTCACCATGTTACGGTAGGCTTTGATGGCTGCGTCACGATATTTCTCATCGACGTAACCCTTGCGATAAGCTTTCAGTAGGGCGTATGTGAACATGCTGGAACACGTGGCTTCCAGATAGTTACCGTCTAGTCCTGGACCGTCCATTACCTGATACCACAGTCCGCTCTTCTCGTCCTGCCACTTCAGTATGGCGTCCAGGTCTTTCTGCAACAAGTCGACGACCTCCGAACGGCGGTCATAGTCCACAGGGAGCGCGTCGAGCACCTCGATGAGCGCCATGGTGTACCACCCTTGTGCACGGCCCCAGCAACGTTGCGAGAGCCCCGTCTCCTGGTCGGCCCAGAAGGTCTTGCGTGTCTCGTCATAGGCGTGACGGTTCAGACCGGTATTCGGGTCGAAAGTGCGCTCGTAAGTCGTAATCAACTGGTTGACGGCATCGTTGTAGATGCTTTGAACTTTATCCTTTGAACTCTGATTTTTACGATTTCCCTTCTTGTCGTTCGCCGCTTCAGTGATGGGTGCGGTCAGGGTGCGGAAAGGCAGACCCATGAAGATGCCGTCGAGCCATACCTGATAGGCATAGATGGCCTTGTGCCAGTAGACGTTGTCGGCGATGGTGCGTGGCTGGTTCTGCAACTGCTTCATCATGAGTTTCATGGCCTTCAGGTTCTTTTCTTCAGGCCATTTCTGGTACATGCGGGTGACGAAATGTCCGGTACGGACGTTGTCGAGGTTATATTCCAGGATGTTATAGCCGAGGATGTTGCCGTCCTGATAGATCATCGTGTCGGTGTACTCCTGGCAATACTTTCGGATGTCGTCGCCGCCATAGGCAAGGTACGTGTCGAGCATGGACTCCAGTTCGATGCCCATGACATAGCTCCACTTGGGTGACTTGGAGAAGTCGAGCATGAAAGGCTTCGGTGTGCGCTTCATCTCGGAGTAGGTGAGCCACTCGGAATAGTGCTTATAGGGCGGGTTCTGTACTACCAGCGACCCGTTGACTATGAGGTTGTCGTACTTCACGTCCTGGGCATAGCCGTCCTGACGTACAGCCTTGTCCTGCACACCGTCGAACTGACAGTTGCGGACGCTAATGTTGTTGACGGTATATGCTAACTTTGGGTCGTCGTAGCCCACAATCATTACGCCGTACTTCGACTTCTTGCAGGTTACATTCTCCACGGTGACGTTGCGCACGGTAGGGTAGAAGCCGCGGCAGCACACCTCGTTTGGGTCGTAGTTGGTGTTAACCTTGATGACGGCCTCGCCACATTGGCCAACGGTGATGTTGCGCATGTTGATGTTCTCGATGACGCCACCGCGACACGAGTTGGTCTTGATACGCAGCACACGGTCGAGGTTCGGCGAGTCCATCTCGCAGTTCTCGGCAAAGACGTTCTGGCATCCACCTGAAATCTCCGAACCGATGACCACGCCGCCGTGACCGTTCTGCATCTTGCAGCCACGGATAATGATGTTTTTCGACGGGGTGCCAGCATGTTTACCCTGACCGCCTTCGCGACCGTCGTTGTTACGGCCGCTCTTGATGGCGATGCAGTCGTCGCCGGTATTGAAGAAACAGTCCTCGATAAGTACGCGGTCGCACGACTCGGGGTCGCAGCCGTCGCCGTTGGGCCCCTCATTATTAATGTGGACGCGACGCACGGTGATGTCGGTCGACAGTACGGGGTGTATTACCCAGAAGGGCGAGCGTAGCAAGGTGACGTCCTCGATGAGGATACGCTGGCAATGCATGAAGTTCACCATCTGTGGGCGCAGACCGTCCTGCGGACCGTAGCGGCGCTCGTCCATGTGCACACCGTCCTCGGCCTGTTTCAAGAGCCGTGGACGTGTCACTTGTTTCTGGTTAATCATTCCCTCCTTCCAGCCAAAGTGCTGAGCACCACACCACGGCCACCATGTCTCGAGAGAACCGCCGCCGTCGATGGTTCCCTTTCCGCTGATGGCAATGTCCTTAGCCTCGTAGGCATAGATGAGTGGTGAGATGTTCCAACAGTCCAGACCCTCCCAACGTGTGGGGACGACGGGGTAGAGCTCTGGTTCGAAGACAAACTCCAGCACGGCACCCTCCTCGACAACGAGGTTTACGCCACTTTTCAATTGGATGGCGGCAGTAAGGAACTTCTCTCCAGCAGGTACCACGACACGGCCACCGCCTTTTGCAGAGCACTTATCGATAGCCTTCTGGATGGCTTTCTGGTTCTTGGCCGCCGTATTGGTTGTCCGGGCACCGAACTTGGTAATTACATAGTCCTTGTCCACGAACTGTGGGAGGCGGATGCTCTGCTCAATCTGGCTGTATTGCTGTTCGTTCCAACCCTGGGCCTGTACGCCAAGGGCTACCAGCGTGAGAAGCATCACGGTCTGAAAGATTCTCTTCATGTTATCTTTGCTTTAGTAGTACTGAGTGCAAAGGTACGAAGTTTCTTTGAGACCGCAAACGAAAAGCCGTTAAAAAACGCGCAAACGTTTACTTGTTGCTCTGTTTTGCCTGTCCGGACTCGTTGCTTAGTTGTTGCCGTTGGTGGCAACCATGCTATTTACTCAGGGCGTCGAAGAGTTTGTCCAATGCCTCGTCGGCGTTCTTGCTTTCGTTGAGCAGGGTGACGAACTTCGAACCGATGATGGCACCGGTGGCATTGTCCTGTGCGGCCTTCAGGGTCTGAGCGTTCGAGATGCCGAAACCAATCATGCGAGGGTTACGAAGGTTCATCGCATTAATGTGGCGGAAGTACTCTTGCTTCTGGTTGTCAAAGGATTTCTGCGTACCTGTGACAGAGGCCGAGCTGACCATATAGATGAATCCGTCGGTGTGGTCTTCGATGAAACGGATGCGCTCCTCGCTGGTTTCTGGTGTGATGAGCATGATGATGCGCAGGTCATACTTGTCGGCAGCAGGCTTGACCAGGTTCAGATAGTCGTCAAAAGGCAGGTCGGGGATGATGGCACCACTTACACCGGCATCGACACAACTCTGGCAAAAAGCTTCGATACCGTAATGCAGGATGGGGTTCAGGTAGCCCATCAGTACGAGGGGTATTTCTACTTGGCCTTTAATGGCCTTGAGCTGAGCGAAAAGCTTCGTGAGCGTCATGCCGTTCTTCAAGGCCTGCGTGGCGGCACTCTGAATGACGGGACCATCGGCGAGAGGGTCGCTGAAGGGGATGCCCACTTCAATCATGGCGATGCCACGACTCTGCATGGTCAGGATTACGTCGGCGGTGCCTTCGAGGGTAGGACAACCAGCACAGAAGTATAAAGAAAGGAGCTTTTGATCCTTACTGTTGGCGAAAAGGGAATTAATCTTGTTCATTTGCAATTTTGACAATTAATGATTTACACTTTATTTATCGATTTAATTCATTAATGAATTGACGGAGGGCGGAGACGTCCTTGAGACCTGGAGCCAGTTCGAAACGGGAGTTCAGGTCAATGCCAATACACTTGGGGTGATGGAAAGCCTTTACGCGTTCTGCATCATTGAGACCGATGCCACCACTGAGCAGGAAGGGCGTGTCACCATCGTAAGCTGAGAGGAAGGTCCAGTCGAACTGTTGTCCGCTTCCACCTACGGAAGGGCACTTGGTATCGAAGAGGAAGTAATCCACAAGTCCCTCGTAGGTCTTGTATGCCGCAATGTCATCGAGACCACTCACGCTGATAGCCTTGATGAGATGCATCCCTTGCAACTGAGCGCAATAGTCGGGCGACTCGTGGCCATGCAACTGGATATAATCGAGTGCATATTCGTCAGCGATTCGCTTTACGGTCTCGATGTTCTCATCAACGAAGACCCCGACGCGCTTGCATCTGGTGGGGAGATAGGCGGGAGGCTCAGCCACAAAGCGGCTCGACTTTGGCCAGAAAATAAAACCCATCAGGTCGATGCCCAATGCCTCAACCTCGCGGATATTTTCCGCTTCCCTCATGCCACAAACCTTAATCATTTGACAATTGATTGGATGAATTCGTTAAGAGCCTGACCGGGGTCGGCGGTCTTCATGAAGTTCTCACCAATTAGGAAACCGCGGAAACCTGCCTGGCGCAGAGCTTTCACCGTGTCGGGATTTGAGATACCGCTCTCGCTGACGAGGACGGGTGCTGAGTTAGTAGCTGTCGCACAGCCACATATCGAACGGAGACGTTCAGCAAGGCGGAAGGAGTTCTCGACGTCGGTGACGAACGAGCCGAGGTTGCGGTTGTTGATGCCGCAGAGGTCGGGGCCGAGGGTGGCGTACTCCAGTTCCTGTTCTGAATGCATCTCAAGAAGTACTTCGAGGCCTAACTCATGGGCTTTGTGCAGGAGTACTTGGCATTCCTGCTTCGTCAGACAGGCAGCAATGAGCAGTACGGCTGAGGCTCCGCAGAGGGCAGCGGCATAAAGCTGGGCCTCATCGATGACGAAGTTCTTATATAATATAGGTAAGGTGACTCCGCTCTGGCGGGCCTGACGGATGAAGTCGTCGCAGCCGCCGAAATAATGCTCGTCGGTGAGGATGCTCAGGGCGGCAGCACCATTCTGCTGGTACGACAGCGGAATGATGTCGGCACGTCCCTCTTCCTTAATCCAGCCCTTAGAGGGCGACCTGCGCTTGAACTCGGCGATGATGCCGGTCTCGCTTTGCAGCAACGCCTCGCGCAAAGAAGGCTTCTTCGCGCAAAGCTGCTCCAGTTCCACATGCTTATGGGCAACGATTTCTTTCAGAATATCTTGCATAAACAATTCGTGTAATTCGTTAAATTCGTTGTTTCGTTATAACGTTATGTCGTTATCACGTTATTACGTTATCACGTTATGTCGTGATCACGTTATTACGACTTCAGCTGTTCAGTTCGACGAACTTCTTGAACGTTCTGAGGGCTGAGCCGCTGTCGATGCTTTCGCGGGCAATCTCAATACACTCCTCGATGCTCTTCTGACCGCGCTCCAATACCTGGATGCCGAAGGCTGCGTTGGCAAGGACAATGTTCTTCTGGGCTGGGAGGGCACGGTTCTCGAGGACGGAGTCAAAGATTTGAGCAGCTTCTTCCTCGGTAGCACCGCCGACCAACTCTTCAGGTTTGGCAATCTCAAAACCAAGGTCCTTGGGCGAGAAGATGCGCTCGTAGTCCTTAGTGGTCACTTTGAAGTCGCCAGTCAGCGAAATCTCGTCGTAGCCGTCGATGGAGTTGACGATGCCGTAGTCGATGCCAATCTTCTGGTAAACCTGATTGTAAAGACGCATCTGGTCGAGGTTGGCCACGCCTAACAACTGACATTTCGGCTGAGAAGGATTCACCAGCGGACCCAGTAGGTTGAAGATGGTCGGGAATTGCAGGGCCTTTCGGATTGGACCAACGAACTTCATGGCCTTGGCGAAGAGCTGGGCATGAAGATAGACGATGCCTGCCTCGTTCAGCGAACGATTGAGACGGTCGATGTCATCCGTAAACTTGATGCCGTGATGGGCAATCACATTCGACGCACCACTCACACTCGTTGCAGCATAGTTGCCGTGCTTGGCTACTTTATAGCCGGCACCCGCAATCACAAAACAGCTGGTGGTTGAGATGTTAAAGGTGTTCTTGCGGTCGCCTCCTGTTCCTACGACGTCGATATAACGGTCGCAGTCGAGGATGGCTGGGACACCAGTTTCTAATATGCCGTCACGGAATCCAAGCAGCTCGTCGACTGTTACGCCACGCATCTGCAGGGCTGTCAGCAACGCCGTAATCTGTTCGTTGGGAAACTCACTCTGGGTGATACCAATCAGAATATTCTTCATTTCTTCACGAGACAGTTCCTCGTGGTTCAGCATCCTGTTTAGGATGTCTTTCATCGTTTGTGCCATACGTATTTGACAATTTACAATTTGACAATTTTCTATTTACAATTTAAAGGAAGAGCCAGTTTTGGAGCATCTTACGGCCGTCGGGCGTAAGGACGCTCTCGGGATGGAACTGGATGCCTCTCACGTTCAGCTCACGATGACGTAAAGCCATAATCTGACCCTCGTCGCTGACGGCAGTCACTTCAAGGCAGTCGGGCAGACCTTCGTTAGAGACCACCCATGAGTGGTAGCGACCTATCGTGATGTTGCGCTCGATGCCGCTGAAAATCGGGTCGTCGACAATGATATGACAAGGGGTGGCTACGCCGTGGAAGACATCACTCAGGTTCTCAAGCTTGCCTCCGAACGACTCGCCGATGGCCTGATGACCGAGGCAGACACCGAGGATGGGCTTACGTCCCGCATAGGTTTTAATAACGTCGAGCAGGAGGCCAGCCTCAGAGGGTATTCCAGGCCCTGGCGACAAGATGATTTTGCTGTAAGGCTCGAGGTCTTCGAGCTGGAACTGGTCGTTGCGCACGACATCAACCTCGGCGCCGAGTTCCTTCACAAGGTGACTCAAGTTGTAGGTAAACGAGTCGTAATTATCTATGATGACTATCTTCATAATACGTGTAATTCGTAAAAATCGTTGTTTCAAATCTTCTCCGCACTCTCGATGGCCTTCCTTAAAGCCCCGAGTTTATTGTTCACTTCCTGTAATTCGTACTCCACGTCGCTCTTGGCTACGATACCGCCTCCGGCCTGGAACCACAGCTCGCCGTTTCGCGAAACGAACGTGCGGATGGTGATGGCCTGATTGAGTGATCCGTCGAGGCCGATGATGCCGATGCAGCCGCCGTAGGCTCCACGGTTGTGCGGCTCGTATTCAGAGATGAGTTGCATGGCACGAACCTTAGGTGCGCCTGAGAGTGTGCCGGCGGGGAAAGTGTCGATGAACGCCTTGATGGGGTCGGCGCCCTCGTCCAGTTCTCCACTTACGCGAGAAACAAGGTGGATGACATGCGAATAGTATTGCAGGTCTTTATAGAAATCAACCTTCACGTGATGGCAGTTACGGCTCAGGTCGTTGCGGGCGAGGTCGACGAGCATCACATGTTCGGCATTCTCCTTCGGATCGTTGCGCAGATACTCGGCTCCCCTGCGGTCGGCCTCTTCATCGCCTGTGCGTTTGGTAGTGCCGGCAATGGGGTCGATATATGCTTTCTTGCCTTCAATTCTACAATGTGTTTCAGGCGAAGAACCAAAGATGCGGAAACCACCGAAGTCGAAGTAGAACAGATAGGGTGAGGGATTGATGCTGCGCAGGGTGCGGTAGAGCTTGAAGTCGTCGCCCTCATACTTCTGGATGAAACGGCGTGAAAGAACAATCTGGAACACGTCGCCTCGAAGACAATGCTGGATGCCACGACGGATGTTTGCCCTGTGCTCGTCGTCGGTCAACGTGCTTCTGACTTCGCCTACGGGATGAAAGTCGTAAGTCTGAACGTTGGCTTTGTTCATAGCCTTCAGCACAGCGTCAATCTCTGTGTTATCAGTATTCTCTGCGTTATCTGAGAGGCTAACCACCGTGAGCATATTGTTATGATGGTCGAACACGATTACCACCTTATATAATATATATAGCACGTCTGGTGCATCGTTCTTTGCCAGAGTTTCGTCCTTCACGGCGATGTCCTCAAAGTAACGTACGGCATTGAACGAAGTATAGCCGAAGAGTCCACAGACAGCAGCGTGGTCACCTGTAACCTCGATGCGGTCGATAAGAACGTGGATGGCCTCGGCGGTGCCATAATCCTTGTCGATAGCGTGACGCTCGGTGGTTCCATCAGGAAAACTAACGGATGCGAACCCGTGACCAATGGCCACACTTGCGATGGGATCGATGCCGATAAACGAGCGTGAATTGTTGGCGTCGTGATAGTCCGAACTCTCCATCAGCGCACTCTGCGGATAGAGGTCGCGCAGTCGCATGTAAACTCCTACTGGCGTGTACATGTCTGCCAGTATCGTCTTGCTTGTTGTCGTATATTTAAAAGTATCCATAACTTCGTGAAATTCGTGTGATTCGTAGTTCAAAAGTTTCCGTATTCCTTTGCCATTTCTTTGTTCTTCAGATAGGTCTCTACGTCTTTGTCGCCGCGGCCGCTGACGGTCAGTACCACGACGTCGTCGGGCTTGAAGCTTAGCTTCTTCAGGGCTGCAATGGCGTGAGCGCTCTCGATAGCAGGAATAATGCCCTCCATCCTCGTCAACTCGTAACCGCCGTAGATGGCCTCGTCATCGTTGATGCTCAGCACCTGTGTTCGTCCCTGCTTTGCCATGTTGCAATGCATCGGGCCAACACCAGGATAGTCGAGACCTGCGCTAATGGTAAAGGCCTCCTGAATCTGGCCGTCCTCGTCCTGCATCACCAGCATCTTCGCGCCGTGCAGGATACCCGTCGTGCCACGATGTATGGTCGCTGCCGTATAGTCCGTATCCCAGCCGTGTCCGCCAGCCTCGGCAAGCACTATTTTCACGCGGGTGTCGTCCATATAATGGTAAATGGTACCGGCAGCATTCGAGCCACCGCCGATACAGGCTATCAAGTAGTCTGGATAGTTGCGGCCAATTTTCTCTTCTAACTGCCATTTGATTTCCTCGGAGATGACACTCTGCATCTTTGCCACAAGGTCAGGGTAGGGGTGAGGTCCCATCGTCGAACCAACGAGGTAATAGGTGTCTTTCGGGTGACAGCACCAGTCGCGGATGGCTGCTGAGCACGCATCACTCAGCGTCATATTACCCGTTCTAACAGGGTTCACCTGGGCTCCGAGCATCTTCATGCGCTCCACGTTGGTGTGCTGGCGCTCGACGTCTGTGGCTCCCATGAATACCTCGCACTTCATCCCCATCAGCGCACAGACCGTTGCTGTGGCTACGCCGTGCTGTCCGGCACCCGTCTCGGCGATGATGCGCGTCTTGCCCATCTTCTTCGCCAATAGAATCTGGCCGATGGTGTTGTTGATTTTGTGGGCACCCGTGTGGTTCAGATCCTCACGCTTCAAGTACAGCTGGCATCCGTACTTCTCGCTCATTCTCTTGGCATTGTAAAGGGGTGACGGTCTGCCCACATAGTCCTTTAGCAAGGCATGATACTCGTCCTTGAATTCCTGGGACTCGATAATCGGCAGGTACGCCTCCTGCAAGTCCTTCACGCATTTGTAGAGAATCTCCGGCACATAAGCGCCTCCGAACTCTCCGTAAAATCCTTTCTCGTCAACTTGATACTTTCCCATATTTTATCGTTTTTGTGGTTGTTGTTTACCTTTTCTTTATTTGCTGCAACAATGTTGCGGCATAGATGAACGAAAAAGAGACTCGCCGCAGTCGCGACGAGCCTCCGTTTTATCTCTCTGATGAATACATACGGCTCAATGCCTCGCGACTGTTACTGTCTCGAGCGCCACCACCAAGCGAATGCGTTCATTAATTGTTTCATAACTATTGTTTAGTTTTATTTCGTCGGCAAAAGTAATCATTTTCTGTCAAACTGCAAACTTTTTAGCAGAAAAATTTGCAAATTATATAATTATTTTCTAATTTTGCCGCCGATAAGCCACTCGTTGGCCATTGCCAAGACACTTATCTTTAATTATTTCAGAGGTTGGTAGCGTCCTGCACCAACCTCATTTTTATGATAATTACTCCGTCTCAGCAAAAAAAGAAAAAAACTTTTGTTTTGCGCATGACTTTTCGTAACTTTGTCATCATAGATGACGAAATTACTCCGTCTCGGCAAAAAAAAAGAATGATTTCTTTTGTTTTGCGCTCGACTTTTCGTAACTTTGTCGGCGAAAAGGACAATTGAAATGAAGAAACTGAAGACTATAGTCATTAACATCTTTCGCATCAAGGCGCTGAAATATGTGCTGGTGTCGATTATCGCCGTCGCTTTGATAGGCTTTGTTGACGAGAACAGCATCTGGCATCACATCCAGAACAAGCAGCAAATAAGCGCTTTGGAGGAGGAGATAGCCAAACATACGGAGTTGAACAAGCGTAACCTGCAGCAGATTCGTATGCTGGACAGCAATCCGAAGGCTATCGAGAAGATTGCCCGTGAACGGTATTTCATGAAGGCCGACGATGAAGACATCTTCGTGCTCAGCGATGACCAGAAGGAGGTGGTGACACATGAGGCAGCTGAGTAAGACAGAGACCATCTTGTTCTTGCTTGGTGGACTGCTGATGGTGGTAGGTGCCGGAGCCAGCATGTTCCTCCAGTCCTGGGCATCCTACGTTTTTGCTCCTGGCGCTTTGCTCTTTGTCGCCATGCAGTTGCGCCAGCGCTACGAGGGCAACAACTTCACCATCCGTCGCCTGCGTCATATCATGATTGTCAGCGACGTGTTGTTTTTGGTGGCCGCCCTGCTGATGTTTGCCAACCAGTCTAATTTCCTGAGACTGGATTATCTTTCATATATTAAATATGTACACAACAACTGGATTGTTGTCTTACTGGTAGCCGCCATCTTGCAGCTGTACAGCAGTCATCGAATTGCTAACGAATTAGAAAAAGACCGTTAGCGAGGCAAAAAAACGCTAAATATGTGCGCAAATGTTTTAAATTGCGCAAATATTTTTTCTTATTTCGATAATCCGTTGTACATTTGCCGACGGAAAAGAAATTATAAGTAATTTATGAACAAAATACTTTGTGCTTCTGTTGCTGTGTTGTTGCTGGCATCGTGTGCAAAATCCTATCATGTGACAGGTTCAACGTCGGTCTCGGCACTTGACGGAAGCAAACTCTATCTCAAGGCTGTCAAGGCTGGCGAACTCAAGAATATCGACTCGTGTGATGTGGTTCACGGAGAGTTCCATTTTGCCGGACTGTTGGATACGGTCCGCATGGTCAACCTCTTCATGGACGATGAGAGCATCATGCCTGTGATTCTGGAGGAGGGTGAGATTACCATGAAGATTAGCGCTGCAGGTCCTACGGTAGGAGGTACTCCGTTGAACGACAGCCTTTATAGTTTCATAGACAAGCACAACCAGCTGACGAACCAGATGAACGAGCTGGGTCATCGCCAGAACCAGATGATTCTGGAGGGTGTTGACGAGCAGACCATTAGCGAGCAGCTGAATACCGAGGCAGCGCGCATTACTGCCGAAGAGGACGAACTAGTGACAAAGTTCATAGAGGAGAATTTCGACAATGCGCTTGGTCCAGGCGTTTTCATGCTGATGACCAGCCAGTATCGCTACCCCGTGCTGACCCCGCAGATAGAGTATCTCATGTCGAAGGCTACGAAGACGTTCAAGGAAGACCCGTATGTCAAGGAGTATTACCAGATGGCTCAGGAGAACGAGAAGCGTTTGAATGGCCTTAGCGAGACGGCAGTTCCTGCTTCTTCAGCCCCAGCGCCAGCAGCAGCCACCCAGCCGGCAGCCATGACGCCTGATATGGACAGCCTTCCCCAGCCAGCTTCTGCTCCCCTGACCAACGTTCCTCAGCCATGAAGATACTGGTCAGCGGAGGAAATATCGTCAATGAGGGCCGTCAGTTTGTCGGCGATATCGTCATCGAGGATGGGAATATCGTTGAAATCATTCCACATTCCACACCCAACACTCCTCATTCCTCATTCAACACTCCACATTCATTTGACGAGGTCATTGATGCCTCGGGTTGTTACGTGTTGCCAGGCGTCATCGATTCCCATGTCCATTTCCGCGAACCCGGTCTGACGGAGAAAGCCGACATCGCCAGCGAAAGCCGTGCTGCAGCAGCAGGCGGCGTGACGAGCTATTTCGATATGCCTAACTGTGTGCCGCAGACCACTACGCCTGAGGCCCTTGACGATAAGTTCCGCCGAGCCAGCGAGAGCAGTCTCGTCAACTATTCTTTCTTCTACGGAGCCACCAACGACAATGCCGACACCTTTGCCCATTTAGACGCCAGCCGCATTCCTGGCATCAAACTTTTCATGGGTTCGTCAACGGGCAACATGCTCGTAGACCGTCAGGAGTCGCTTGAACGCATCTTTAAATCATGTCATTTGCCGTTGATGGTGCATTGCGAGGATACTGCCATCATCAACCGCAACATGGCGGCAGCCAAAGCAGCATGGGGCGACGACCCTCCTGTGGCCCTGCATGCCATGATACGTAGCGAGGAGGCTTGTCTGGCATCGACCCAGAAGGCCGTCGAACTGGCTAAGAAATATGGTACGCGCCTGCACGTAGCCCACCTCTCAACGGCTGAGGAACTGGAACTAATGACTCCCATCCCGCCTATTGGAAAGTCTGGGCATACGGCTCCCCTCCCTTTGGGAGGCGTAGGGGGTGGGCCTACCGCCGAGGCTTGTGTGGGACATCTCTATTTCACACAGCTCGACCACGAACGTTTAGGAGCCCGCATCAAGGTGAATCCCGCCATCAAGACCCCCGTCGATCAGTTTATGTTGCGACAGGCATTGTCCGACGGGCGCATTACTACCGTTGCTACCGACCACGCCCCACATCTCTACTCACAGAAGTTGGGAGGTTGCGTCAAGTCGGCAAGCGGCATGCCGATGGTGCAGTTCTCGCTGGTCACGATGCTCGAACTTGTCGATGAAGGTGTGCTGACGTTGCCGAGGCTGGTTGAACTGATGTGCCATAATCCTGCCCGCCTGTTTGGTGTGCAAAAGAGAGGTTTTGTGCGTTCAGGATATTGTGCCGACCTCGCCATCGTTCGTCCCAACAGCCCGTGGACAGTCACACCCGACACCATCCTTAGCAAGTGTGGCTGGAGTCCGATGGAGGGTCACGAATACCATTGGCGCGTCGAGCATACCCTCTGCAACGGCCATACGGTCTATGCCAATGGTGCCGTCCGAGACGACTCTCGCGGCAAGGAAATAGCTTTCTGCCATGAGGATTGACTACGATATCAGTACCGTTGCGCCCTACATCAACTGGGACTACTTCTACTATGCCTGGGGCATGCACAACAAGCCCGAGGCAGAGAAACTGGCCTTGCGTCAGGAGGCCGTAACCATGCTTCGGAATTTAGAAGAACGCTACCACACATACGCCCTTTTCATGCTGGCCGATTGCCACAGCGAGGGCGACGATATCGTGCTCGACGGCAGCAAGAGCGTGTCCGACGGCATCAATGACGTCGTGCCTGACGGCGGCTTCCGCTTCCCCATGCTGCGCCAGCAGGTGGCTGGCAGCGAACATCTCTCGCTCTCTGACTTCGTCCATCCACAGCATGACCGTATCGGCATTTTCTGTACGACGGCAGACTTAGGGTTAGAGACCGACTTCTCTCACGACGAATACCAGCGGATGATGGCCCAGCTACTGGCAGACCGACTGGCTGAGGCTACTGCCGAACTGATGCACGAAGCCGTGCGGAAAACCTATTGGGGCTATGCTCCTGACGAGCAGCTGACCATGCAGCAACTCCATGCCGAGCAGTTTGTCGGCATCCGACCTGCCGTAGGTTATCCCTCGTTGCCCGATACCAGCATGAACTTCCTCATCGACCAACTGTTAGACCTCTCGCAGGTGGGAGTCCGTCTGACGGAGAGCGGAGCCATGAAGCCCCATGCCAGTGTCAGCGGATTCATGATAGCCCATCCTCGTGCCCGTTATTTCGCTATTGGTAAGATTGGTGCCGACCAGTTGGGCGACTATGCCCGTCGGCGTGGTTTGCCAGTAGAAGTGATGCGTAGATTCTTAGCCGCCAACCTATAATAACAGCCAGTATGATAGCCAGATATGCCATTTTGTTCTTCTTCTTTGTCGGAGCCGTAGCCCTGCCCTTGCTGCTGACGTTGCTCTGCCGATGGCTCCTGCCTAAGAAGTGGTGCTACAAGGTGGCCCTCGCGTTTACATTAATTATATGGGGGGCGATAGGCTATGGTGTGTTCGTCGGCTACGAACAGTTGGTGGTGCACCAAGTGGAGTATGCTTCAGCCGACTTGCCCGAGGCGTTCGACGGCTACCGCATCGTACAGTTCTCGGATGCCCATGTGGGTACGATGACTGGTTCGCGCCAGCAGCTGTTGCAGCGTGTCGTCGATAGCATCAATGCCCAGAAGGCTGACATGATAGTTTTTACGGGCGATATGCAGAACATCTATCCTGACGAGCTCGTGCCCCATATCGCCACTCTTCGCCAACTGAAGGCCAAGGATGGCGTCTATGCCGTGCTGGGCAACCACGACTATGCCACCTATCAGAATGTCCATCCCGTTCACAAGGACAAGAACTGCCGGAAGACCATCCAGGCTTTGCGTGATATGCATTTTGACCTCCTGCTTAACGAGCATCGCATCGTCCGTCGCGACTCCGACAGCATCGTCATAGCTGGCATGGAGAACTGGGGCAGGGCGAAGCGCATGCCGCATAAGGGTGATGTCAAGAAGACCCTGGCCGGGCTGAACTGTCACTCCTCTCCTGAAGCAGGAAAGCAGGTAAGGACTCCCTTCATCGTCATGTTGTCGCATGACCCGACGGCGTGGCGTGAGAAGATCCTGCCTGAGAGCCACGTCCAGCTGACGCTTAGCGGACATACCCACGGCGGACAGTTCCAGCTTTTCGACTGGTCACCTGTAGCGCTGAGCTACGACGAGTGGGGTGGGATGTACTCTGAGGGCGACCGCTCGCTCTACGTTAGTACGGGCTTGGGGGCACTCATTCCCTTCCGCCTCAATCAGCCTGGCGAGATAGTCGTCATCACGCTAAGGAAGAATTAAAGAGTTGAAAAATTGAAGTTATTTGAATTGAAATAAAATAAGTAATATGAAGTTTCTCTACTGCATCTATCAGGTTTTTATTGCGTTTCCCGTCACTATTGTGATGACTATCTGGACGGCGTTGCTTGTCGGCATAGGCTGTACGCTGGGCGACGGACATTTCTGGGGATACTACCCTGGTCGTTGGTGGGCACGCACCATTACCCGTGCCTTCCTGTTGCCTGTCAAAGTCGAAGGGCGCGAACATCTGGAACCCAACCAGTCCTATGTTTTTGTCTCAAACCATCAGGGCGCCTTCGACATCTTCCTGATTTACGGTTTCCTGGGGCGTAACTTCAAATGGATGATGAAGCACCAGATTCAGAAGATTCCCTTTGTGGGCTATGCCTGCCGCAAGTCGCACCAGATTATGGTCAATAAGAGTGGCGTGAGCAAGATCAGGAAGACTTACGACGATGCCCGCGACATTCTGCAGCATGCCAACTGTTCGGTGGTAGTGTTTCCTGAGGGCGCACGTTCCTTTACGGGCCACATGGGAGAGTTCCGCAAGGGTGCCTTTATGCTGGCCGACGAGCTGCAGCTGCCTGTAGTGCCGCTGACCATCAACGGTACGTTCAACGTCATGCCCCGAACCCGCGACTGGCACTTTGCTTCGTGGCATCCCCTGTCGCTCACCATCCATCAGGCCATCTATCCCGTGGGTCAGGGACCGCAGAACATCCAGGCCACCATGCATCAGGCCTACGACAGCGTGATGTCGGCCCTCACTCCCGAATACCAAGGCTTCGTCGAGAACCCCGACCAATAGATAAGTGAATAGTGAATAGTTTGCTACCGCTATTTAAGGTTATAAAAAAAGCTACCGCACATCTGGTTATCAGAGAGCGGTAGCAATTTTTATTAATCACTTATCACTTATAATATCGTCTTGACGGCTTCGAGCATGCCCTTCTCCTGAATGAGGTCAAGGAACTGCTTCACCATAGCATTCAGACCGGCAACCTTGTTGAGGTCTTCCTGCCAGATGAACTCTGCGCCGAGCACGCCGTCGGCAACCTTCTGCGTGTTGCCCGTAGCCCACAGCTCTTTCAGCAGACCCATAATCTTCTCGTCGTCGTTGGGGATGATTTCCACACCGTCGGCACGCTTGCCACCTTTATAATAGGTGATGATGGCTGCCAGACCGAAGACGAGACCCTTAGGCAGCTCGCCCATGCGCTCCAGATAGGTCTTCACGCCGGGCAGGTCGCGAGCCTGGAACTTGGGGAACGAGTTCAGCATGATGCTTGTTACCTGGTGGTCGACGAACGGGTTGTCGAAGCGCTCCAGCACGTCGGCGGCAAACTTCTGCAGCTCCTCTATCGGCAAATCGAGCGTCTGCATCAACTCGTCGAACTGCACCTTGTGGATGTACTTCGAGATGACCTCGTGGTTGCAGGCGTCGCGGACGATGTTGACTCCTGAAAGGAAGGCAACGGGTGAGAGCACGGTGTGCGGGCCGTTCAGCAGCGTCACCTTACGCTTGTGGTACGGCTCCTCTGAGGGGACGAACAGCACGTGCAGGCCAGCTTTGTCGGCGGGGAATTCCTGGGCAACCTCCTTCGGAGCCTCGATGACCCACAGGTGGAAGTTCTCGGCCTGGACGACGAGGTTGTCGCGGTAGCCAACTTTCTCCTGAATCTCGGCAATCTCCTTGCGGGGGAAGCCTGGTACGATACGGTCCACCAGCGTAGCATAAACGCCACACGACTCGTCGAACCACTTCTTGAAGTCAGCAGGCTGCTGCCACAGTTCGATGTACTTATTGATGCAATCCTTCAGCACGTGGCCGTTCAGGAAGATAAGTTCGCAGGGGAAGATAATCAGACCCTTCGTGGGGTCGCCGTTGAAGGTTTGCCAGCGACGGTATAGCAGCTGCACCAGCTTGCCGGGATAAGACGAGGCGGGTTTGTCCTCCAGCTTACAAGCGGGGTCGAAAGCGATACCGGCCTCCGTCGTGTTCGAGATGACGAAACGGATTTCGGGCTGGTCGGCCAGAGCCATGAAGGCGTCATTCTGAGAGGAGGGGTTCAGCGCACGGCTGATGAC
>JAEEVT010000048.1 GCA_016291005.1 Prevotella sp.
CATTTTCTTTGAACTTTGAACTAAAAAAACAAAGCGATGACCCTCACAGGCAATCGCTTCATATCTTCAATAGGTATTAGTCCTTTTAAGGTAAAAAGATTGTTTTCAGGATAACGCTGCAAAGTTACAACTTTTTTAGTAACCCTGCAAACTTTTTATCATTTATTTTTATATTTATTTTCTGTGCTCCCACACAATTGAAGCATGACTCAAAAAATTAAGCAAAAAATTGCGCAATCGTTTTAAAGCTTCCTGTTCTATAATACATAAAAAACGTTTTAAAGTTCGCACCCTATAATATATAAATAAGGTACGCGCGAGGGAATTCCAGTTAACCTTCTTATTCCTCCCTAATTCAAATAGCTAAAGACAAATATTTCCCAAATTGCTTGGCAGTTTGCGAATTTGTTTGTACTTTTGCAAGTGAGATCAAAGTTACTTTGCCCTGATCGATGGAGTAAGATATGGCGATAGTCATATTGACTTTACCCCAGAATCGTTTTTGGAATTAATGCGCCGGTTCGGATGAGTCAAAAAGAAAAATCAGATAACATTCAGATATCTTCTGGAGAAAGTGTTGCACGTATCCTTTCAAAAGAATGGTTTGTAAGGGACAAACTGCTTTCAACAGCCTTTGCCCTTGAGCAAGGCGAGACTTATCTTTCCGTTAACCGTCCTGCCATAGACACTTACGACAGCGACGTTGCATCATTTGTCAAGAATCATGCTACTTATGCCTTTGAGAACGATACCTATTAACGGGCATTACTGAATGTTGGTGAGGTGCGTGGAATAGATGTTAAGATAATGAGGTGAAGGTAGGCTTTCGCCTTTCTTCTCACACCAAAAAGTTTTGAAACAAATATTTTGCAAATCGCTTGGCGGTTTGCGAATTGTTTTGTAATTTTGCAAGCGGTATGTACCTGTGGGTACAATACCGCTGCCGGACTATCATTGGACGGCAAGACATTGTTGGAAGCTCAATTCCCTGACGAACTGCGACCTCGAAAAGGAAAAAAGAGCAAATATACACCATTGAAGTATGTGCCTTTGTGCGCAGGCTTCAGCATACGGTGTATAAGGTTGTCGCAGACCTGTCAGGGAGTATGGAGGGTCTGCGCACGCCTTTTTATAATAAGGTTCCCGTACCTTATTTATATATTTGGTTAGTACGCCCCTCGGCGAGGTGATGGATTTTAGTATTAACCAAATTATAACAATTATGAAGAAAACTACTTTATTAAAAACAATGCTCCTGCTATGCGCCCTCATAGTAGGAAGTGTGTCTGGTTGGGCACAAACTACACTTTATTCGTGGAATGGTAATAGTTCTACTACAACTGCTAACGAAACAGGTGGAACTGCAAGTGCCGTACAATCATCAGGATCAAATATTGAGGTTGGTGTTTCACAAAAGGGTAACTATTGCCTGAAAATGAACAAAGGTTTTTCTAATGGGGCATATTACATTAATATTGCGCTAAACAAAGCATTAAGTACTGGTGACAAAGTGACTATTGGTGCATTTAGAACAAAAAGTACTGATGCAGTTTTAGGAGTTGACTATGGCACTACCGCAACCCAGCAAACTAATTCTAACACATCTGTTCTCGAATCTAATGGAACTCCTGCGGATTGGGAATTAACAGTTCCAGCTGCTGCAAATGGAAGTAAAGCTATTCGTCTTTATAGAAACTCTGGTAGTACGGGGATGTGGGTATCAAAGGTTGTTGTTACAAGAGCATCTTCAGACCCCGTTGACCTTACTTCTTTCGCTTTTGCAAAAACAACCGATGAGGTTTCGCTTGTGAAACAAAACAGTAAATATGAGGCTAACTACGCGCAGACAGTTAGCTTTGATCCTAATACTTATGATGGAACCATCACTTATAGCATTGACTACGATGACGAAAATACCACGCTGACAAACCAGGAGGCAACCATCAATAGTGAAACAGGTGAGGTGACCATCAGCTTGAGCACAAACAAGATGGGTTCCGTTGTTGTGAAAGCAAATGGTGCTGCCACAAGTGATTTCAATGCTGCTGAGGCAAGTTATACACTGACCATAAAAAAGGCTGTAGTGAAAACACCTGTGTTCTCACCCGCCGCTGGTGCTTACTACTATGGACAAATCATTAATGTGACGGCTGAGAACGCAGAGTATATCAACTACACCGATGATGGTAGCGACCCGGACGATGGAAGTGCTTTTTTCCCGGATGGTGGTTATGAACTAAAAGGTGACGTGACATTGAAAGTTGTTGCCTTTGACGAAGACCTCAATGCCAGTGCTATCACCTCTGCTTCTTATACGTTGAAGGCTCCTGAGGCTCCGACATTCTCTCCCGCCTCTGGTGCTGTGGACAAAGGAACAGCTGTGACATTGACTGTTGGTGAAGGCGGTTCAACTATCATCTACACTACAGACGGCAGCATTCCGTCATTTGCTGACGGCGTTGGTGATATCTACACCGAGCCAATTATCATTAACTATGATCAGACAATTAAGGCCATCAGCGTTGATGGTGGAGAAAACGAGAGTACCGTAGCTGAAGCTGCCTATACGCTGAACGTACCTAAGGGGGGGGCTTACTATACTCTCGTCACCGACGCATCGCAACTTGTTGAAGGCGCAAAGATTCTGATTGTCGATGCAGACAATCAATACTCCATGAGTACGGCCAGCGACAAGAATAACCGTCCGGCAGTGGCTGTAACATACGACAATGTAAGTGAAAGGATTACCATTGATGAGACTGTACAGGTGATAGAATTAGAGAAAGCTGGAACGTCTCAGGGAAATACAAAATGGTACTTTAAGGTGGGGGATAATAAGTATTTATACGCATCAAGTAATAGCTCCAATCAACTGAAAACTGCAGGTCAGTCAACAGTGTTGGATAATGGTAAAGCCATTATTGCCATTACAAACGGGATAGCATCAATAGTATTCCAAGGTACCAATGAACGCAATACTATTCGTTATAATTCCAGTAGCTCTCTGTTCTCTTGTTACGATCCTACAAATCAACAAGGAGACGTTAAGGTTTTCATTGAACACAACGAAGTTCCTACCGAGACGCAGACCGTAACCTCTTACGGTTGGGCTACCTATATTCCGAGTTATGCCGTTGAGTTCCCTGAAAACCGTGCTTATGTTGTGACCGCCATTAATGGTACTTGTACGACTGTTGCAGCCGTGACGAAAGTGCCTGCACGCACTCCCGTTCTGCTGAAGGGCGAGGGCGAGGTCACCGCTACCATACTTGATGAAGTGGTTGATGCTCCTACTACAAACCTGTTGAGCATTGGTACTGGCACGACACCTTCAGGCAAGTACCCATACGTCTTGGCAAAGAACGGCGAAGGCAAAGCAGGCTTCAAGCTGTGGACGGGTGCTGCCTCCGTTCTGAAAGACCGCGTGGTGATGCTGCTTGACGAAACGATAGGCGGCGAATCACGTAGCTTCCTCTTCCTTGAAGACGGCGAGACAACAGGCGTTGCTGACATTAACCGTGAAACAATAACCAATAACGGTTCCTTCTTCAACCTCAATGGCCAGCGCGTTGCTCAGCCCACTAAGGGTTTGTACATCGTCAACGGCAAAAAGGTCGTGGTGAAGTAAAATAGGTGTTTAAAAACGAATAGTCCTAATTTGAATTTAATTGGACTCATGAATAAGCATTAGAAAAATTAAGGATCAATTAGGATAATTCGTTTCTAAGAAGAAAATATTAATTCGTTTCAATAAACAGATAAGACAATGAAAAAACAATATATGATTCCTGAAATTCAGGTTGTTAAGATTCAACCGAATGTATTATCAGTTACTTCTCCTGCTGGTCCTGATGCAACAAATGGTAGTACTAATAACGCCGATGACCTTTTGAGCCGTGGCTTCTGGGACTTCGACGAAGACGAAGAAGAGTAAAAAACTTATTTGATGTTCTATGAGAAACATCAAAGACATAATAACTGGGGCGGTGACCCATGCCGCGAGGCAGCAGCCCCGAATAATGTTTTTTTTAACGATAAATATTTAGTTAAGTACATCGACACCCCTGACGCGTGAGCGCCGGGGGTGTTTTTTTATGTGGATTCGAATTGTGTGCGAACTATTCTTCATCGGGCTTGCCAAAGTCCTTCACATGACCTTCGGCAATCATTTCGGCATAATGCTGATGATGTTTGTGATAGATGACGTGGAAAAAGAAGGGCTCTGCCACACCGTTGATCTTGATTTCATCATCGCACACATCTAAATGTTGCTGCTGAGAAACATATCTCTTAAACATGGCAGAGAACATTCGACTACGGTATTCCTGGACCGTCATGTCCTTTTTCTGGCTTGGAACAAGGTGAATGAAATCGCAAAAGTAACTCAAGATTACGTTGGGCATGCGCTGCATCAGGTCAGCTATACATTCTTCTATCTGCCGAAGCACCTTGTGACTCGTGATGTTCTGGCCTTTCACACGGGCCAAACCTATCTCAACAACTTCTATGCCTTGTGCGTTCAGTTGGTCTAACAAATCGTTAGCAATGATACCGCTACGGTCGGTTGTGAACTATAACTTATACTCGTCGCCACTCTCCGAGTATAGAGAATATATTTCTGTCATCAGACGTATATGGTTTTCGTGGGCTTGGTCTCGTCTGAGCACAGTTTTTCAATCCACAAATATTTCTGAACGCCTATTTTGCGGATACGTTCCTCCAGTTTCCTTGAAGGGTTCTTGATAGTGATAGTCCTTGAATTACTCATATAGATAATTAAATCTTGCTGCAAAGATAGGATTTTTTCTCTTATCTTCCAAATCTTTTGACTGAAATCTTCATTTCTCATCTATTCCCTGCTCAGTATTTCCAATGAGAGATGATGTTATTTTTATGAGATTTTATTTTACACTGCATGTTTATATCACAAAAAGAATTTTTAAAACACAAAAATACCTACATACCTACATAAAGTATTGTATATATTTGGTTATTATAAAGTTACTTTATGTAGGTTACCTACATAAACCTACATTTACCTACATTCAGAACTTTGACCATATTTTTCTTAATGATTTCTGTCACTTTTCTACGTGGTTTCTTCAAGAAGTTGCCGTGATTTCCGCAACTTTTCCTTAGGAAAACTGATGAAAAGTGCCGTGATTTCTGCAACTTTTCTAGGTGATTTCTGGAGGAAAGTGCCGTGATTTCCACTTGTTCCACCCCCTGGGACAAGTGGAAAGTATCATGATTTATGAAAGAAATTGTCGTGAAATTTGGTAGATATTTGGCGATTTTGTTGATTTTTGTCGTGCAGAAATATCGCATAAATGGCATTTTTGTAACTTTTTTTGTTTTGCGAAATATGCGGACAAACGCCATTTTTATGTAGGTAAATGTAGATAAATGTAGGTAACCTACATAAGTTAAACTATTGATATACAGTAAGTCACAAAGAGAATGTAGGTATGTAAGTGATTTTTATCTTTTTCTCAATATTGATTTTATTTCTGCAATTGACCGTATTTACGACTTTATGTCCATGCAATGGTAGCAGGTATAAGTGCCACGTTGGAGGAATGTAATAACCTTAACATCAGTAGTTTATCGCCATACGAACATAGAAAAGCGCTTCTTCACGAAGAAAGAAGCGCTTTGTATGATATGATTTTTGTCTGGATTACTCTTCGTCACCAAAGCCGAAGCTGGAGCTGCGGCTTTCTGCACTTTCTGCACTTACAGTCGACGTCGGGTCAATTTCTACAGAAGATGCAATGATGGAACGAGTCTCTATCTTAACAACCTTTATTGTGGGATTGATATAAGTCTTTTTCATGTCGTTGTCCTCCTTACTTTATTTAATGATTACCTTCTTACCATTCACAATGTAGAAACCTTTCGTGGGCTGGGCAACACGCTGGCCAGCGAGATTGAAGAAGTCCTTGCTCAACAGGTCGTTAGCCATCTGTGTTGTGCTGATACCTGTGGTCTCGTCGAAAACAAGATTCAGAGAGCGGGCATTGGCAGGAATATCCGACTTCAACAGATAAGCCCTGTTTGCAGGAATAGTACCAGCATTGGCTGGGTGGAATTCTCCATTAGAAAGGACATAAGCATAATCTGCTGCAACAGTAGTGGCTGTTACTGAAGCCTGAAGTTTATTCGTTGTTGCAATGGCATCGGCAGAGGTTACCACAGAGATGCCTTCACTTGCACTGGCTGCACCCATAATAATCAGACCAGTACCGGCGGGGATCTTTTGCTGTACCTTAGTTAAGGTTGCAGCTGTGTTTGTCAAACTGGATACGACATAAGCCGAGATAGAGCTTGATGAGAAGTCGAGGTTAAAAGCAGAAGAGTATGTTCCCTTGCCGCTGGAAGGAACTGTGATAGTCTGGGTAGCAGGGAGGATAGTGAACGTAGCAACGTAGTTATTACCGCTTTGGCTATCGTATTCACCTTCACTTACAAACCAAACGCTAATAGTATGAGAACCAACAGAAAGTTTAGAGATGTCAATAGTCTCTGGACTGAAGGTTGAACCACCCGAACGAAGGATGTTGTTGTTATTAATGAATTCGAAATAAGTTAAGGTAAGCGTCTGGTCACTACCGCCGTCGATTTTGTAGCCCATGGTCATGGTGCCGCCTGTCCAGTCGTTACCCGTATAGACTTCCGATTGTCCGCCAAGAGTAAGGCTTGTGATTGGGCCAAAGTCTTGACCTTGGAATGCTTCGTCCGTCAAATCACCAAGATCGTTAGCACAATAGTACCATGTGCCATTTACGTAGATTGCACTGTTTCCCACCCATCTTGCTGAAGCTTGGTTGAAACCAGCCATGAAGAGCAGTAACGTCAAAGTTACCCTTGTCAGAGTAAAAAGTTTTTTCATAAGTTTCGCAAATTTAATTAGTTATTTTTTGTTAGTTATTATCTTTTCGGCGCTTCGAAAACCGGTGCAAAGTTAATAACTTATTTGGAAATAAGAAAGAAAAAGTCCGAAAAATCAACAAAAAAGTGCGAAAACGTGTGCAAAACGTGTGTATGGACTTGCTTGTTACGACATTTTTCCTGCGCTTTTGTTGCAGGAAAGAAATAAAAGTGTTACTTTTGCAGACATGGCAGACTACAGGCTGGAAGATGACGGAGAAGACGCTGACATACAATGATTTGCTGGTGGAGCCGGCTGACGTTTACAGGCAGATGGGCTATCACGAGGCGGAACCTGACGAGGCGACTCGGCGGGAGACACAGTATATTATAAATAAGGTTCGCGCGAGGCTGAGGCCGCGGTTCTGCTATTTCGTCACGAGGGAGTTGCCGGCGTTCGAAATGGGGGACATCATCCTGCGCCAACTGCGTGGCGCCGAGGCTTATGCGCTGTTTGTGGCTACGGCGGGCAGGGAGTATGAGGCGTTTCAGCAGGAGTTGAAGGCGGAGGGCGACATGGTGCGGGTGTTTATTGCCGACGCCTTGGGCAGCGTCATCGCCGAGAAGACTGCCGATCAGATGGAGGTGGCGCTGCAGGCGAGTATCGAGAAGCTGGGCTGGCGGCATACTAACCGCTTCTCGCCCGGCTATTGCGGCTGGCATGTGTCGCAGCAACAGCTGTTGTTTCCGCTGTTCGAGGGGCATACCTGCGACGTCACGCTGACGGAGTCGTCGCTGATGGTTCCCATCAAGAGCGTCAGCGGTATTATCGGGCTTGGCGCCAACGTCCGGCATCTCGACTACACCTGTGGCCTCTGCGACTTCAAGCAATGCTACAAGCGCGTCAAGAAATCTTAGATCTTTCCTAACAATTGTTTGGCGACGGTGACGGCGGAGTTGGCGTTGTCGCTGTAGCCGTCAGCACCTATCTCGTCGGCAAAACCCTGCGTGACGGGGGCGCCGCCCACCATCACCTTCACCTGGTCGCGGATGCCGGCTTGCTCAAGGGCGACGATGACTTCCTTCATATAGCCCATCGTGGTGGTGAGCAGGGCCGACATACAGAGGATGTCGGGCTGGTTCTCCTTGACGGCCTCGATGAATTTGTCCGCCGAGACATCGATGCCGATGTTGACCACGTCGAAGCCGCAGCCTTCGAGCATCGAGGCGACGAGGTTCTTGCCGATGTCGTGGAGGTCGCCTTTGACGGTGCCTATGACGACCTTGCCTAACGACGTCGATGCCGAGCCGGCCATCATGGGCTTGAGCAGTTCGAGCGCAGCCTTCATGGCGCGGCCGGCCATGAGCAGCTGGGGCACGAAGGCCTTGCCGTCCTGGAAACGCTGACCCACCTCGCCCATGGCGCGAATCATCTGGCCGTTGATGAGGTCGGCGGGTTGTGCACCATCGGCAATAGCTTGCTTTGTCGCGGCAGCGGCGTCGTCGGCCTTGCCGTTGAGGATGGCGTCAAAGAGGGGGGAGGCAGAGGGGGAACCCGCCGTAGAAACGGCGGGAACGGTGGCGGCGGAAACGGATGGTGCGGAAGCCGCCGTAGAAAGGGCGGGACCGGTGGGGTCGGCAGCAGTGGTCAGAGACGTAGTGCCGGGCGTTAGGGGGGAGATATAGAGGCCGGGGACGGGCTCTATGGCGCGGGCCATGAGGGCGATGTGGCGGTCGGTTGTACCGCAGCAGCCACCTATGATATTAAGGTGGTGACCTTCAAGTAGCGGCCAGACGTCGGCGAGCAGGCTTTCGGGCGTCTTGGTGTAGTGGCCGTTGGCGTCAGGCTGTCCGGCATTGGGATAGAGGCTGACGCGGATGCCGAAGCGTGCCAGTTGCTTAACGAGCGGCGTCATGGCGGCGACGTCGGTAACGCAGTTGATGCCGATGCTATATAGGGCTTCGCTGCTTTGTGTGGTAGGAAAGTGTTCGCTTAAGAAGGCGACGATGTCCTGGCCCAGCATGTTATGGCCGTCGGGAGTGGTGACGTTAAAGCTGAGCATGATGGGCAGTTCGGGCGCAACCTCGCGGGAGGCCTCGATGGCGATGCTGGCAACGTCGACGTCGAAGATGGTCTCGATGAGCAGCAGGTCGACACCGCCGTCGCGCAGAGCTTCGATCTGTTCGGCATAGGCCTGCTTGAAAGAAGCATGAAGAGTGGGGAGGGAGGATTTTTCTTCGTTTATAAGGGTGCGGCTGGTGGGGCCGATGCTGCCAGCGACGAAGCGGGGCTTTTTCGGCGAACTGAATTCGCCGACACACTGGCGAGCGAGACGAGCAGCGGCGAGGTTGATGTCGCGGACGTGGTCTTGCAGACCGTAGTCGGCGAGGGAGATGCGCTGGGCGTTGAAGGTGTTGGTCTCGATGATATCGGAACCGGCAGCGAGGTATTTGCGGTGGATGTCGCGGACGATGGACGGTGCGGTGAGGCACAGCACGTCGTTACAGCCCTTGAGGTCCTGTTGATGCTGGGAAAAACGGCATCCGCGGAACGCCTCTTCGTCCAAGGCGTATTGCTGGATCATGGTGCCCATGGCGCCGTCTAAGAGCAAGATGCGGTCGGTGGGGAGGGCGGAAGGGCCCGCCGTAGAAGCGGCGGGGAAGGCGGGATCCGCCGCTGATGCGGCGGGAACGGTGGCTTCGACGCGGCGGATGATGGCATCGATGGCGCGGTCAGCGGCCGTATTGTCGAGGGGACTATTGTCGACGGGGAAACCGTCGACCGCGGAACTATTGTCGACGGCAAAACCGTCGACCACACTGGGGGCGAAGGCGGGACGTGAGGGATGGAGGTTGCGGGCATGACGGAAGTCATCGACGATAGTGAGAGCCTGGTCGACGTCGGATTCGGTGTGGAAGTCCATCTCGATGTGGACACCCTCGCCGCCGATGTTGTCAAGGAGGGGGCGCAGTTCGGGGAGGGTGACCCAGCAGGCCATGATGCTCTTGCCACCGGCAAGGATGCGGCGGTAGAGGTCGTACCACTTGGGACTGCCGCCCTGTGGTTCGCCTACGCCGGGTGTCCACTGGATGGCGTCCAGTTCCTTGATTTCCAGCAGGGCGTCGAGGTGGTGCATGGCCCCCACGCCGTCGAGGTGGTAGAGGGTATAGTCTATCTTCTGGCACTGTTGGCGGATGAAGGGCTGTACGAAGCGGCGGTAGTCGTCGACGGAAATCATGGTCGAGATGTCGCTCTGCAGCTTTGACATCTTGCCCGGCGCCCAACTGGAGAAGTAGCAGAAAGCCATCTCGTCGCCCTCGCGGATGATGTCGTAGAGCTCGTCGAAGACTTGGAAGTAGATGTCGTTGATTTGCTGCATCTGGTGTTCCAGCACTTCGGGCTGCATGACGGTGTCAAGCAGCACCTTGTCGGTACCTTTCAAGGCGGCGAGTACGTCCATGCCCTCCATCAGGTCGGGCATGCCGACGTAGTAGTGGCCCTGGGCTTTGGCTTTGCAGGCGCGGAGCAGGGCTTTGTGAAGGAGCCAGTTGGGGTGGGTGGGGTCGAAGGTGATGTCACCCGCCGTAGAAATGGCGGGCACGGTGGCATTTGTGGGAATGTCAGCGGGGGAATCGTCGACTGCGAACTGTGGGTTGGGGTGGATCCAGATGGTGTCTTCGCCGCCCTCGAAGACACCGCCGAGGATGGCGGCTAAGGAACCGGGGCCGAGCTGCGTGTTGGCCACGGGCAGTATGTCGGCCTTCAGACAGGAGTGCGCCACATACCAGTCGAGGTACTGCGCACGCCACTCCGGGTCGAACCAGCGCTGGTTCAGGTCTTTATAGGGTGGGGGAGCGGGTACGTCGGCATGGGGCGTCACCCCCTCTTGGAAGTGTTCCCACATGTTTAATACGATGCCCTTGTGGTTCCACCAGTCAATGTAATGCTGTTTGGTCTCTTCGAGGTTTGCTTTCCAAGTGTTCATACGCTAGTTCGTATTTCGTTTTAGTCTTGCCTTGTTCCATTCGTCGAGGGCGCTGAAGAAGGCATCGATGTTGGCCATGGGGGTATGTGGCGGTGTGTCGCAACCGCTGGAGAGCACGAAGTTGGGATAGTCGCGCATCTTGTCTAACAGGTCGAGCACGGTGTGGCGCATCTGCTCCGGCGAACCGTCCTTGAAAACGGATACCGGATCGATGTTACCCATGGTCAAGGCTGTTGGCGGTACGTCGCGGATGACCTCCTCCATGCGGCATTTGTTGCCGAAGTGGTAGGCGGCAGCTCCCGTCTCGACCATTGCCTTGGTGCAGTGGCCGGTGTTGCCGCAGTTATGGAGGATGACGATGAACGAGTCGTCCTGCACCTTATTAATAATATAGCGAACGTAAGCCGACGAGAAGTTCAGGCAGTCGTCGTTCGACAAAAGCCCTGCGGCAGGTTCCGCCATCAGTACGCCGTTGGCACCGGTCAGTTTCAAGGCTTGGCAGTACTTCTCGATAAACTCCGTACATTTGGCCAGCAGTGTGTGGGCGGCATCAGGGTTCTCGTAGATGAGCATCATGATGGCCGACATGTCGTAGAGACGGCCCGCCAAGGAAAATGGTCCGATGCAACCTGCGAAGAGCGGAGAGCCCACACCACTGTGATGGGAAGGGAGATGCTGAGTGGCCAGCAGGTTGGCCTTGAGGTATTGCGGAATGCGGCCAGCCCTGAGCGAGGGCACTTGCAGCTGGCGGATGCTCTCGGTATTGGTCAGCAGGTGTCCGTTGACGGCAGGCACGGCCTCGTCGGAGAAGGCGATGTTGGCACCGAAGGCCTCCGCCTCGGTGGTCAGGTCCATGATGGTACACGCCGCAGCACTATCGTACTTCTTTGCCAGAGCCAGGACGGCGTCGGCATGAATGCGTCCGTCGCTGACAGCCTGGCGAACGGTATGTCCGTTTATCTCAATGCCTGGGTGCGTCATCACTGGTACGGCCTTTACCTCACGCTGGCTGATGATGTCGGCCACCCATTGCGTCATGTTCATCTTCATCGCTGTTGTCGTTTATGGTTAGACGGACAAAGGGGCGTTTTGTCACTAATGATGACAAATCAAACAGCGCTCCGTCATTATCATATACAACAGCCCCATGAAGCAACAATTAACCATACTATTGCTATTAGCCACCCTCCATGCCACGGCCGGCGAGATTACGGTCCGCGAGGGCGAGAGCATTCATGACGCCTTGCGGCAAGCCCGCGAATGGCGCCGCACCAACGATGTACGCTGTCAGGGCGGCATTACTATTGTAGTGAAGGCCGGCCGTTACTATATGCAAGAACCTCTCTTTCTGCGCCCCGAGGATAGCGGTACGAAGGAGTCGCCGCTCGTCATCAAGAGCGAGGAAGGTGCTGTCATCTGTGGTGACCCGCGTCAGCGACATACCCAGATATGGCCTGTCGCCAAACACGGTGTTGGTGTCTCGCAGGAAAAAATGGAACGCATGATTGCCTTTGACAAGGAGGCCCGTACCATCACCATCCCTGCTTTCGATTCACTATGGATGCCGCCTCCTAACTTGGAAATGGTCGTCCACCAGCGCTGGGCCATTGCCATCCTGCGAGTTAAGACAGCACGGCAGAATGACAGTACCATTGTCGTTTCCATTAAAGAACCTGAGAGCCGCTTGGAGTTCGAACACCCCTGGCCGCAGCCCGTCATCGGCGGCGAGAAAGGCAATAGCTCGTTCCTGTTAAGAACCACCGTACAGCGTGACGGCATCGAGCAGTTAGTCATCATCGACGGAGCCAGCTATGTGACGTTTGAAGGGTTTACCTTTGAGAACACCTGCTGGAACCGTCCACTGCATAAAGGACATGTCACGCTGCAGGGCGGCTTCCCGCTGGTCGACGCCTATAAGCTCGCAGTCCCAGGTTTACCTTGGGACAAAGACCTTGAGAATCAGGCCTGGATAGAGCGTCCCGTTAGTGCTGTCAGTGTCAAGAATGCCGGACATGTTGACTTTAAAGACTGTCTCTTCCAGCACCTCGGAGCCACCGCATTGGATTATATCGACAACATCAGCGACTGTACGGTTTCAGCCTGCTGTTTCGAGGATATCGGCGGTACGGCCATTATGGGCGGTTCGTTTGCAGAGAGTCCACGCGAGGTACATCGTCCCTATACCGACCTTGCTGAGCGTTGCCAGCGACTTACCATCGACAAAAACCTCATCCACAACATCAGCACCGAAGACTGGGGTGCCGTCGCCATCAGTTTAGGGTATGTACGCGACTGCACCGTCAGCAACAATTGGATAAACAAGATGAACTACTCTGGCATCTGCGTCGGTTGGGGCTGGACGGCGCACGATACTGGCATGCGGAACAATCACATTATTAATAATAAGGTGTCGGACTATGCCCGCCAGCTCTATGACGCCGGCGGCATTTATACGTTGTCGAACCAGCCCGGTTCCAGCATTGTCGGCAACCAAATCTCGGCACCCGCCGAGGCTCCCTACGCCACCAACGACCGTGGCTTCCGCATTTACCTCGATGCCCACACGGACGGCTATACCATAGATAAAAATGTCACAGAAGACCGCCTCATCCGTCGCGACGAGATAGGCGATAACCATCCCGGTCCCAACCTCATTTTCAAAAGATAAAAAGGTAAAGAAGTAAAAAGGTAAAAAGAAATAATGAAACAAACCAACTACCACCTCTTCGACTTCATGGACTTTGACCCTGCATTGCAGAAAGACGAAGCCCTTTGGAAGGCTTATGCCCCATCGAAGATAGAAGAGCGCGACGGCGACATCGTCGTTACCATCCCCTATCAGAAACAGTTGCATCAAGAAGATATGGCGCCGGACATGGCCGTTCCCCAGCAGAGCTATGACCTTGTCATCCGCGCCTACGAACCGAACATTGTGCGGGTGTTTACAACGATGTCCGCGGTTGGTGGTTCCTCTGCCGACACCTTGCAGGAGTCTGACGACATGCTGCAGTTCAGCCCTGAGGTAAAGCGGATGGCTCTTCGTTATTTGCATGGCGATGTCATTGCCACCAATGGGAAGAGGGTGGCGACGATTGACCTGAGCACGCCGCATCTCGACCACTGGAGCGACCTGCTGCCGGCACCTCAGCCCGCCCCCTTCATTACCTTCTATCCAGACGGCGACGAGCGGAAGGGTATAGCACTGAGCGATGACCATTTCTCGCCACCACGCTACGATGCGCTGCCGTTAGGCTTCTGTTCAGTATGTGGCGATGCCATCGCTACAAAAGAGAACGAGCGCGCTACCATCTCCTTCCGCTGTGAAGCCGACGAGTGCTTCGTCGGTACTGGCGAACGCTTCCGCAAGATAGACCTGAGCGGTCAGACCTTCTATCTGAAAAACCAAGACGGACAGGGTGTCAACAACCGCCGTTGCTACAAGAACATCCCGTTCTACATGAGCAGCAGGATGTATGGTGCTTTCTTTCACACTTCCGACTATTGCAAACTCTCATTAGCCGACCATTCTTCGCGTAGCGTACAGTTTATGAACGATAGAGCCACGCTGGATGTCTTTCTCATCGGCGGCAAGACACCAGAGGAAATCCTGCGCGGCTACCGCATGCTGACGGGCTTCCCGCCCATGCTGCCGCTGTGGTCGTTTGGTATTTGGATGAGTCGTATGACGTACTTCTCTGCCGATGAGGTCAATGACATCTGTGACAGGCTAAGAGCCGAGCATTACCCGTGCGACGTGATTCACCTCGACACCGGCTGGTTCCGCACCGACTGGCTGTGTGAGTGGAAGTTCAATCCCGAACGCTTTCCAGACCCACAGGCGTTTGTCCAAGGGCTTGCTGACAAGGGTTTCAAGGTGAGCCTGTGGCAGTTGCCATACGTTGCCCAGGGTGCCGAACAGTTAGAAGAGGCTAAAGCCAATGGCTATATTAGTACGCCTGTCAGCGGGGAAACCGCTGGCCGCGAGACCTGCGCTGAGGATAGCAACGGCGGCGACACGGACGGTTCCAACTTCTCTGCTCTTGACTATGCCGGGACGATAGACTTTACCTATGACAAGGCTACCGACTGGTATAAGAACGCGCTGCTGAAACCATTGTTGGATATGGGTGTGAAGTGCATCAAGACTGACTTCGGCGAGAACATCCACATGGATCACCAGTACCATGCCTCAACGCCGGAGCGCCTGAACAACATCTATGCCCTGTTGTATCAGAAGGCAGCATACGAAATTACGAAAGATGTGACGGGCGACGGCATCGTCTGGGCTCGTGCCGCTTGGGCTGGTTGCCAGCGCTATCCCCTGCATTGGGGTGGTGACAGTGAAAGCAGCTGGGCAGGACTGGCGGGCAGTCTGAAGGGCGGTCTGCATTTCGGACTCTCTGGCTTTGCCTTCTGGAGTCACGACGTGCCGGGGTTCCATTCGACGCCAGACTTCATGAACTCACCGATAGACGAGCAGGTCTATGTGCGTTGGACGCAGTTCGGCGTGTTTTCCAGCCACATGCGCTACCACGGTACTTGTAAGCGAGAACCGTGGCATTATCCTGCCATAGCGCCCATCGTCAAGAAGTGGTGGAAGTTGCGCTACAAGCTTTTACCTTATATTATAGAACAAGCCGAGGAGAGCACTCGGAGCGGCTATCCCATGCTCCGTGCCCTGCTGATACATCATCCGAACGACCGACAGGTGTGGCACATCGATGATGAATACTATTTCGGCTCGGACTTCCTCGTGTGTCCTGTGATGAATGCAACGCCACACTCCGACCATCGGTCGGAGAATGCTGTCGGCGTTCGCGACATTTATCTACCAGAAGGGTTGTGGGTAAACTTCTTTACGGGTGAACGCCTTGCCGGTGGACGCTGGTACTATGGCGTTGAGGTGCCTCTCGACCAGATGCCAGTATTTGTCCGCGAGGGTGCCTGCATCAAGATGTATCCCGATGATGTTGACTCTACCGACGACATGGACCTGAGCCGTGCCATTACAATAGAAATAGGAAAGGACTTCGCTGGAGTCGTAATAACGGCATAACGTAATAACGTGATAAAAAAATAACGTAATAACGGAATAACGTGATAACGAAATAACGAAAACTCGAAAATGGAAAGTCACTACATGCAAGGCCTTGACTGGCTGATCTTGGGAATCTACTTTGCCGTGCTTATCACCATCGGTCTGTGGGCCAGTAGTAAACGTAAGAAGGGTGGCAGTCTCTTCCTTGCCGAGCACTCCCTGCGCTGGCACCACATCGGCTTCTCAATGTGGGGTACCAACGTCGGACCGTCCATGCTCATCGCCTCGGCATCGGCAGGATTCACGACGGGCATCGTCAGCGGCAACTACGCCTGGTATGCCTTCGTATTCATTGCCCTGCTGGCCTTTGTCTTTGCCCCGCGTTACCTCGGAGCGAAGGTGCATACGCTGCCTGAGTTCATGGGACTGCGCTTTGGTCAGAGTACACGCAACATCCTGGCCTGGTATACCATCGTGACTATTGTCATCTCATGGTTAGCACTGACGCTCTTCGCGGGCGGCATCCTCATTCGGCAGGTCTTCGACATTCCTATGTGGATGTCGGCACTGGTGCTGCTTGTCATCTCAGCATTCTTCACCATGCTGGGTGGATTGAAGGCCGTTGCTTATACCAATGTCTATCAGATGATACTGCTTATCGTTGTGTCGCTGGTGCTGGTCATTGTCGGACTCGACCGCGTGGGCGGTGTGTCGGCACTGGTGGCCAAGGTGCCTGCTGACTACTGGGTGATGTTTAAGCCCAACTCAGACGAGGCCTTCCCCTGGCTTCCTATTCTCTTGGGCTATCCTGTGATGGGCGTATGGTTCTGGTGTACCGACCAGAGCATGGTACAGCCCGTGCTGGCAGCTAAAGACCTGCGCGAAGGACAGTTGGGCACCAATTTCACGGGTTGGTTGAAGATTCTTGATGTGGCTTTGTATATCCTGCCCGGCGTCATCTGCTTCGCATTGTTCGGCGACATGCTGAAGAATCCTGATGAGGCTTATCTCACGATGGTCGAGAACCTCTTCCCTGTCGGTATGGTAGGACTGGTGTTTGCCGTACTCACGGCCTGTCTGGTATCGACCATCGGTTCAGCGTTGAACGCACTGAGTACGGTGTTCACTATGGACATCTACGTCAAGCGTTTCAACCCTAACGCCTCACAGCGGCGTATTAACTTCATCGGACGTATCGTCACCGTTATAGGAGCCCTGATAGCCATCGTGCTTACTGTGGCCATCGACAGTATCAAGGGACTCAATTTGTTCAATGTGTTTCAGTCTGTACTCGGCTTCATCGCTCCGCCGATGGCTGCAGTCTTCCTACTGGGCATCTTCTGGAAGCGTGCTACGACACGTGCCGCCAACTTCGCACTGACCGTCGGCACGGCATTCTGTCTCGTCGTCGGCGTGCTCTATCTTTGGCCGCCAGAATGGCTCCAGTTGCCGTGGCCTCATTTCATGCTGTTGTCGTTCGAACTCTTCGTCATTCTCGTCGTGGCGATGGTCATCATTTCGCTGACCGACGGTGACAAGACACAGTATTCCATTCCCGCTCCTGTCCGCGAAGGCTGGAGCAAGTTGGCCGTTGGCTTATGGATAGCCCTGGCCGTCGTCATGATTTCTCTCTATGTCTACTTTAACTAACCCCCTGCGATATGAAAAAGTTTCTCTTCCTTTGTATAGTATGTTGCTGTGCCACAGCAACAACCACAACAGCCCAGGGCCTCACCGACATGAGCCGCAGCCAGCAAGCTAAGATGCAGAACCTGCCCATGGGTGCCACCCAGTGGACTGGTGGTTTCTGGGGCAATCGGTTTAATATGCTTTCCACAACCGGCATTTGGGATATGTGGGATACGTGGAACACCCCGTGGGAGACACTCGATGCTGCAGGTAACCACGGCTCTCATGGTTTCCGTAACTTCGAAGTGGCTGCCGGTACGGTACAGGGCAAGCACCACGGTCCTCCCTTCCACGACGGTGACATGTACAAATGGCTTGAGGCCTGTGCGGCAGTCTATGCCGTAACGAAGGATGCAAAGCTTGATGCTCTGATGGATAAGTTCATCGAACAAGTGGCTCTGGCCCAACGTGCCGACGGCTATATCCATACTCCTGTCGTTATTTCTGAGCGCAATCAAGGCATCGACACCCACGCCACCGTGCCCGGAGCATCAACGGCTGCTTCAGAAAACGCCGCCGGCATCGAAATCGGCAAAGACCAGAAACACGCCTTCGCCTCGCGACTGAATTTCGAAACATACAACCTCGGTCACCTAATCACCGCCGGCATCATCCACAAGCGTGCCACAGGCAAGACCACCTTATTTAATTGTGGCAAGAAGGCTGCCGACTTCTTATACAACTTCCTGACTAACGATGCTGCCGAACTGTCGCGCAATGCCATTTGCCCCAGCCACTATATGGGCGCTGCCGAGATGTACCGCGAGACGGGGGAAGAGAGATACTTGACGCTGGCCAAGGGACTCATTGCTATCCGCGACAGTGTGACTAATGGCGAAGACCACAACCAGGATCGCCATAAGTTGCGTGACCAATACGAAGCCATGGGTCATGCCGTCCGTGCCAACTACCTCTACGCCGGCGTTGCCGACCTTTATGCCGAAACAGGCGAGGCGCAGTTGTTGAAGAACATGAGTGCTATTTGGGACGATATCGTGAATCATAAGATTTACATCATGGGCGGTTGTGGAGCACTCTACGACGGTGTCAGCCCAGACGGTACCACGTACGACCAACCCTCTATTCAGCAGATTCATCAGGCCTATGGCCGTCAGTTCCAATTACCGCAGGAGGCTGCCCACAACGAGATTTGCGCCCAGATTGGCATGCTGTTGTTTTCGTGGCGTCTGTTCCAAACTACAGGTGACGGCAAGTATCTCGACAACATTGAGAACGAACTCTATAACGGCATCCTCAGCGGCATCTCTCTCGACGGTAAGGACTTCTTTTATACCGAGGCTTTGCGCCGTACGAAGGACTTCCCATACGTGATGCGCTGGCCCAAGCATCGCCAGCGTTACATCTCGTGCTTCTGCTGTCCGCCAAACACCCTCCGCACACTCTGCGAAGCCCAAGAATATGCGTATAGCATTGCCACGCCGTCCGATGCCTCAGCATCGGGCCAGACGCTCTACGTCAATCTTTACGGCCAGAACACTTTGAAACTGAAGAACCTTGAAATTGAGCAAACCACAGATTATCCATGGGACGGCAAAATACGTATAGAAGTGAAGAAGGCGAAGGATCTTGCAACCATCAAACTGCATAAGCCCAATTGGTGCGACAATTATAGCGTGAAGGTTAATGGCGAACCTGCCGACCTGAACATTTCCCGTAAATGGAAGAAAGGTGACGTCATCGAGCTCACCCTCGATATGCCTGTCCGTCTTGTTGAGGCTAACCCGCTCGTCGAGGAAGCCAAGAACCAGGTTGCCGTCATGCGTGGTCCTATTGTCTACTGTCTGGAAGGTCAGGACATTGCTGCAGTTCCCGGTGCGCCGGCATCGGGCAAGCCTCGCATCAACGACATTGCACTCCCTGCCGATATCCAGTTTACAGAAAAGAAAATCACCCTCGAAGGCCATGAGATGATTGCCCTCGAAGGTGATGCTTTACTCACCAACGAAACATCTTGGAATAACCAGACGCTCTATCGTACGCTCTCCAAGTCTCAGGGCAAGAAGGTGAAAGTCTGCCTCATTCCCTATTACGCTTGGGACAACCGCGGCATCGACGACATGTCGCTCTGGTTGCCTTTGGCACGATAGCTTTACAGCTCGTCGCTCATTGGCTCATTACAACTCGTCGCTCAAGTAGCCTTGTGGCAGACGGCGGCAGTTGTACTGTGAGGCCATGATTTCGCCATAGGCTCCGGCAGAACGGATGGCAATGAGGTCGCCGCGGTGGCAACGGTTCAAGTCGATCTGCTTGGCGAAGACATCCGTCGACTCGCAGATGGGCCCCACAACATCGTAGGCCTCCTTAGGCTCCTCGCTGGAGATGTTTTCTATCTTGTGGTATGCCTGATAAAGGGCAGGACGTATAAGGTCTGTAAAACCTGCGTCGACGATACAGAATTTCTTCACAGCCCCCTCTTTTATATATAAGGTACGCGTGAAGAGCGTTCCACATTGTGCTACTACGGCGCGACCCAGTTCAAAGTGTAGCGTCTGCCCTGTGCGCAGCTTCAACTTTTTAGCGTAAGTGTCGAAGTAAGCCTTGAAGTCGGGGATGCTTACGCGGTTGGGATGCTGGTAGTCGATACCCAGTCCGCCGCCAACGTTGATGTGCTCCAGACGTATGCGGTGACGCTCAAGTTCCAGTTGCAGGTCGTTGACACGGTTGCATAGTGCCTCAAAGTCACTCATGTCGAGAATCTGACTGCCGATGTGGAAGTGCAGGCCCACCACTTTGACGTTCTCCATGTGGGCGGCCTCGTCGATGACTTTCAGCATGTCGCGCATGTCAATGCCGAACTTGTTCTCAGCCAGACCGGTGGTGATGTTGGCATGGGTATGTGCGCCGACGTTGGGGTTTAGGCGGAAGGCCACGCGGGCCACCTTACCTTTGGCTTTTGCCAGTTCGTTGATAACTTCCAGTTCGGGGATGCTCTCAACGTTGAAGCAGAAAATATCATTATCCAGTCCGAGGTTAATCTCCCAGTCGCTCTTGCCGACGCCGGCGAAGACGATTTTCGAGCTGGGGAAACCAGCTCGTACGCAGGCCTCTATCTCGCCCCCGCTGACACAGTCGGCACCCAGTCCGGCCTCGCGAATGATGCGCAGAACCTTGGGATTGGCATTGGCCTTGATGGCATAGTGTACGCAGAAACCCTCATGCTTGCCTGCTTCGTCGTTGATGGCGCGGAGCGTCTGGCGCAACAACTCCGCGTCGTAATAGTAGAACGGTGTCTGAATGTGTTCTAATTTGTCTGTTGGAAAAGTCCCTTTCATGTTGGTGTAGGTTCATTCTTCATTTCTCTTTTGAAAACAAAGTGTCGCTCAATGCTTGGAGGGCGCGCTTCTTGTCCTCCTCACGGATGAGGAAGGAAATGTTGTAGTTGGAACCACCATAGCTAATCATGCGCACAGGGATATTCTTCAAGGCTTCCATGACCTGCGTCTCGAAACCGATGTTTGACCAGTCGAGGTCGCCAACGACACAGATGATGCACATGCCGGTGTCGACGGTGACGGTACCGTACTTCTTCAGCTCGTCGACGATTTCTCCTAAGTGAGCGGAGTTGTCGATAGACATCGAGACACCGACCTCCGAAGTACAAACCATGTCAATAGGCGTCTGGTATGACTCGAAGATTTCGAACACCTTACGCAGGAAACCTGTGGCCAGGAGCATGCGGCTCGACCTGATCTTGATGGCGATGATGTTGTCCTTGGCGGCAACGGCCTTGAGCTTGCCATACTCCGTGTGATTCGAGATGGTCGTACCCTCAGCATCGGGCTGCATGGTGTTCAGCAGACGAACAGGGATGCCAGCATATTTGGCAGGCTGTACGCAGGTGGGGTGCAGAATCTTGGCACCGAAGTAAGCCAACTCGGCTGCCTCCTCAAAATGCAGCTGGTGGACAGGAGCCGTATGGTCAACAACGCGTGGGTCGTTGTTGTGCATGCCGTCAATGTCAGTCCAGATTTGAATCTCCTCAACGTTCAAGGCAGCACCGATGAGCGATGCGGTATAGTCGGAACCGCCGCGCTGCAGGTTGTCAATCTCGCCGTAGGCATTGCGGCAAATGAAGCCTTGTGTGACGTAAACCTGCTGGCCTTCGTTTTCCGGTTTCTCCATGATGGCGCCCAGCTTCTCCTTGATATAGATGGGGTCTGGCTCCGAGTTTTTGTCGGTGCGCATAAAGTCGAGGGCGTTCAACAGTACGGCCTTGATGCCCTGCTCCTTCATGTAGTTCACTACCATGTTGGTCGACATCATCTCGCCCTGTGCCACGATGGCTTTCTCTTCGAACGAGGTGAAGATCTCCTTCGTAAACGAGCGCAGGTAGTTGAACTCGTCTTTCAGGAAGTCGCGGGTCAGGCTCTTCGTCTCGTCCTTGGTGTAGAGTTCGTCGAGGTGCTTCATGTACTTCGACTCCAAACGGTTGATGACCTCGTTAGCGCCGTCGGCATTCTTCTTGTAGAGATAGTCCGAGATTTCCACCAGCGAGTTGGTGGTTCCCGACATGGCCGAGAGCACAACGAATACCGGCTCGCCGCTCTTGGTGACGAGACTTGTAACCTCCTTCATTCTTTGCGGCGTACCTACTGACGTGCCGCCGAATTTCATTACTTTCATAGTCGTTCTTACTTTGTTTTTTAATCTTTTGTTTCTTCTTGCGGCATCTGGTTATAGCGGTTGGGAACTTC
>JAEEVT010000049.1 GCA_016291005.1 Prevotella sp.
TCGATACCGCTGTCGGGGTCGCCAACTTCGGGGTCATAAACATAACCGCAAGTGTCGCAAATGTACTTTTTCATAAGCTTTTTAGTTTTTAATTTTTAATTTTTAATTTTTAATATATTGTTGATTTTCTCAACGATAGTTTCCGGACGGATATTGGTCATACAAGCATAGTCGCCACGACGACAGGGTTTTTGGCCGAAGATGCTGCATGGGCGGCAGTCCATGGGAATCTGTATGGCATTGTCTTGCGACTGTTTCCACCCCATGAAGCCGGCGTAGGGATGTGTGGCGCCCCAGATGCTGACCACGGGAATGCCTGTCAGCGAGGCTAAATGCATATTGGCGGAGTCCATCGAAATCATGACGTCAAGATGACTCATGAGGATGAGTTCCTTTTTGAGTGTCTTCAGTTGTTGGGTGACGAAGACACAGGCAGGATATTTCTGGCACCACTTGCCGAACCATTCGTCTTCCTGTGCGCCACGGCCGAAGAGGAAGATGCGGGCATCGGGATACTGCTTCAACAGCTGCTCCATCACTTGCTCCATCAGTTCTGGCGGATAGATCTTACCCTTGTGGGCGGCAAAAGGAGCGAGACCGATGTTGACATGAGAAGTGAGATTGCGCCCTTCAGGTTGAAGAAATGACGACTGAATATGAGGAGGCAGGAGGCTGAGGTCACCGCCGCCTTTGGGGAAAATGCTGGTAAACTGGATGTTGACGGAGTAACCCAAGTGCTCGAACACCTCTACGTAGTTCTGGAACGACGTAGGTTGCTGGACCAGTCGCTTGTTGGAAGCTGCCACCAGTCGGCGGCGACCCATGCGGTGCTTATTGATATGGGCCACACGATAGTTGCCTAAGTTAAAGCGCAGACGCAGGAAGTCGGAGCGTAGCACGTTGTGCAGGTCGGCAATGGCCGTAAACTGTTTGGCGGCGAGGCGACGGAAGAGGGCGTTAAGTCCACGGATGCCGTGATACTCGTGCTTCAGGTCGGCCTCCATAAAGCCTACGTTGGGTGCCAGATCCTCGAAGAGCGGACGGGCAAACCCTCGACTTAGCACGGTGATGCGAATCTCTGGGTGTTGGTGGGCCAACGAATAGACCACCGGCACAGCCATAGCAACATCGCCCAGCGCCGAGAAGCGGATAACGAGTATGTGATCCTTCTTCAAGAGTAATACCTTTTTTCGTTATGATGTCATAATGTTATGCCGAGATAACGTTATAACGACATTATTTCTTATACAGTACCGGATTGGTGCTCGGGTCGTTGTACATCTTCATTTGTCGATATACCTTCATATACTTACGACCGGCTTCGATGTCCTCCAACAGCTGGTCGATAGCCGTCGATAGGTCTACCTGCTGCTCTTTCAGTACGTCGAGCTTGGCTTGGCAGCTACTAATATGGTCAGCGTCGGCATCGGTACGCTCGGTCTGTTCCTGCATGTGCCAAATCTTTAAGGCCAGGATGCTGAGGCGGTCGACGGCCCATGCCGGACTCTCAGTGTTCAAACGGGCATCGGGTAGGGGATTGACCCCGCTGTACTTCTGACGGAAGTAGCTGTCAATTTCCTCCACCAAGTCAGTACGGTCTTGGTTTGAGCGGTCTATCCGACGCTTGAGACCCAAAGCCTCTTCGGGATTGATGTGCGGGTCGCGGATAATGTCCTCCAGATGCCATTGTACGGTATCTATCCAACATTTCAGGTAAAGACTATACTCGATGCTACCAGACTGATAAGGGTTTTTGATGACTGCATCGACGTCATCTTTCAGATGATAGTCGTAGATAGCCTGACGGAAAATGTCGTTTGCTTGAGCTGTGAATGTCATAGTTTTATACGTTTTGACTGCAAAGATACTATTTTTAGTTCATAGTTCATAGTTCAAAGTTCATTATTTACCGAACTTAACAACATTTCACATAATATCTATCAACGATGAATGGTGAACTATGAACTATTTTGTAACTTTGCAGGGCTTATGAAAATAGTTGTTGACGATAAGATTCCCTATATCCGCGAGACGTTAAAGCTGCTGGCCGACGAGGTGGTGGCGCTACGCGGAGCGGAGATTACAGCAGATGATGTGCGTGATGCCGATGTGTTGGTGGTGCGTACCAGAACGCGTTGTGACGAACGGTTGCTAAGCGGCAGCAAGGTCCAGTTAGTGGCGACGGCGACGATAGGCTTTGACCATATTGATACGGAGTATATGCAGCGGGCCGGTATTGCCTGGACTAACTGCCCAGGGTGTAATGCCGCGTCGGTAGCGCAGTATGTAGAATGCGCGCTGCTGTTGTTGGAGCGGGAGGAAAGTTTTCGCCGGGGGAAACCCGCCGACGCGAACGAGCGCTTCTGTTTGAAAGGGGCGACTATAGGTATAGTGGGCTGTGGTCATGTGGGCAGCAAGGTGAAAGCCGTTGCTGAGCGGCTGGGGATGCGCGTCTTAATATGTGACCCGCCGTTAGAAGAAGCCCTTGAACAATCTCCATTACCCATTGTCCAGCACCAAGTTTTCGTTCCGTTGAGTACGATAGAACAGGAAGCTGACGTCATTACTTTCCATGTGCCGCTGACGAAGGAAGGGCGTTTTGCCACATGGCACATGGCTGACGAGGCATTCTTTCACCGCCTCGCGCGCGTACCTTATATTATAAATACAAGCCGTGGCGAGGTAGTCGACAACGATGCCCTATTGAGAGCCTTGGAAGAAGGTAGAGTGCGTGATGCTGTCGTTGACGTCTGGGAACATGAGCCAGACTTGAACCGTCGGTTGCTGGAAAAGGTGTTTATCGGTACACCGCATATTGCTGGTTATTCGGCCGATGGTAAGGCGAACGCCGACAACATGGTGGTGGATGCCATTTGTCGCCAATTCCATTTGCCTCGCCCCGCCCTCATCGTTCCTCCTTCCTTGCCAGAAGACTTTGTTTATTCTGGTGATGCGTTGGAACTGTATAACCCCTTAATGGATAGTCAACGGCTGAAGAAATGCCCTGAAGATTTTGAAAAGTTACGAAACAATTATCCTTTAAGACGTGAGCAATATGACAAATAGAGGTGTCAAATGCACACATTTTTGGTTCAAAATATGCACAAGTGAGGGGTAATTGTGCAGAAAGAGGCACTTTTTTCTAAAAAAAATTTGCTTAATTCATTAAAAATGTGTTACTTTGCACCCGCTTAGCGACAATTTGGTCGTAGCGTTTTCAGAATAAGAAATCAATTATTAACATTTTAAAGAAGAAAATTATGTCAGAAATTGAAAGCAAAGTAAAGGCAATTATCGTAGACAAGCTTGGTGTTGATGAGGCAGAAGTAAAGCCCGAAGCAAGTTTCACTAACGACCTCGGTGCTGACTCACTGGATACCGTTGAGCTCATCATGGAGTTTGAGAAGGAGTTCGGTATTTCCATCCCCGACGATAAGGCTGAGAAGATCGGTACCGTTGGTGACGCCATCGCTTATATCGAGGAGAACGCAAAATAAAGTTTATAAGGAAAAGTGAAAAGTGAAGAATTTGCTACCGCGTTGACTTCACCGAGAAATGGTGTGCGGTAGCAAATTTTTCACTTTTCACTTTTCATTATGCCTTTCATATTATGGAATTAAAAAGAGTAGTAGTTACTGGCATGGGTGCCGTGACGCCATTGGGTAATTCGCCTAAGGAGACTTGGGAGAACCTGATTGCCGGCAAGAGCGGTGCTGCGCCTATTACCCTTTTCGATGCCTCCAAGTTTAAGACCCAGTTTGCCTGCGAGGTGAAAGGTCTTGATATCAATGCTTACATCGACCGCAAGGAAGCCCGCAAGATGGACCGCTATACCCAGCTGGCCATTATTGCAGCCAAGCAGGCTGTCGAGGATAGCGGTATGGACTTGGAAACGGTAGACAAGAACCGCATTGGCGTGGTCTATGGCGTAGGCATCGGAGGTATCAAGACCTTCGAGGAGGAGGTTGGTTACTATGGTGCCCATCGTGAGGATGGTCCGAAGTTCAACCCCTTCTTCATTCCGAAGATGATTGCTGACATTGCTGCCGGACAGATTTCTATCCTGTACGGTTTCCATGGTCCTAACTATATCACCGCTTCTGCCTGTGCTTCGTCAAGTAACGCACTGGCCGATGCCTTCAACCTCATTCGTCTGGGTAAGGCTAACGCCATCGTTGCCGGTGGTGCTGAGGCTGCCATCTGTGAGACAGGTGTAGGTGGATTCAACGCCATGAAAGCTCTGTCGACACGTAACGACGAACCTGAGAAAGCCAGTCGTCCGTTCAGCGCCAGCCGCGACGGTTTCATCATGGCAGAAGGTGCTGGTTGCCTCATCCTTGAGGAACTGGAGCACGCCAAGGCTCGTGGTGCCAAGATCTATGCTGAGATGGTTGGTGCCGGTATGAGTGCTGATGCTTACCACATTACCGCTTCCCATCCCGAAGGACTGGGTGCCAAGCTGGTGATGCAGAACGCCTTGGAAGATGCTGGTCTGAAGCCCGAGGATATCGACTACATCAATGTTCACGGAACATCGACGCATGTCGGAGACATCTCTGAGGCCAAAGCCATCAAGGAAGTCTTCGGCGATGCAGCCTTCAAGCTGAACATTTCCAGTACGAAGTCTATGACCGGTCACTTGTTAGGTGCTGCCGGTGCCGTAGAGGCTATGGCTACCGTGTTGGCCGTCCAGAACGACATCATTCCCCCAACGATTAATCACGAAGAGGGCGACGAGGATGAGGAGATAGACTACAACTTGAACTTCACCTTCAACAAGGCCCAGCAGCGTGAGGTACGTGCCGGACTGAGCAATACGTTTGGTTTCGGTGGACACAATGCCTGCGTAGTATTCAAGAAGTATGCAGATTAGTAATCTTATTGACACTATAAAGCTCCCTTTCCGAAAGGAGAAGGAGCTTTTTTCAGCACTTTACAATATTCTGGGATTCTATCCCCACGACATCAGCCTCTATAAGCAGGCCTTGTTGCACAAGAGTGCAGGCCGGCGTAATGACAAGGGGCGTCCCCTAAACAACGAACGTCTGGAGTTTTTAGGTGACGCCATCTTGGATGCTGTAGTGGGCGACATCGTGTTCCGGCATTTTGAGAGTAAGCGTGAGGGTTTTCTTACCAATACCCGCTCAAAGCTTGTTAGCCGCGACACGTTGGGTAAGCTGGCCAAAGAGATGGGTATTGCTGACTTGGTGAAATATACTGGCACCGCTATGGCGCATAACAACTACATGAACGGCAACGCCTTCGAAGCCTTGGTAGGTGCTATCTATCTGGACCGCGGTTACGATGCCTGTATGCTTTTCATGCAGAAGCGCATCTTGGCACACCTTATTAATATAGATAAGGTGGCTTACAAAGAAGTGAACTTCAAGTCGAAGCTGTTGGAGTGGAGTCAGAAGAACCGAGTCAAGCTGGAATATCGCGACCTCAGTCAGGATAGTGACAATAACGGAAGTCCGATTTTCACATCGATGGTTGTATTGGAAGGTGTGGATGGCGCTTCGGGCAAGGGCTACTCCAAGAAGGAGAGTCAGCAACAGGCCTCAAAGGAAACGCTGCAGCGCCTGCGCCGCGAACCGCAGTTTATCGATGCCGTCTTTGCCGCCAAGGCCGACCGGACGAAGATGGAAGAAGAGCCCGTCATGGTGGCTCCTGACGTGGACAAGCTGGAGCAAGACCAGAAGAACTTCATCAACGCCAACGTTGAAGGTGGTGTTTCCAAAGCTGAAAGTCGTAGTGGGGTACTCGATGCGGTGTCGTCGCCAAAACCCGAACAGCCGCAACAGACGGTACAGTCTGAAACAACAATTGACGACGACTTCTCGTTGGACGACATTACGGCAACCCCTCGCGAGAAAAGCCGTGAGGAAATTATTGCCGAAGCCGAGGCAGCTGCCTTTGCGCAAGAGGATGAAGAGCGAGGTTAAAACCCCGCTCTTCATCTTATTATATAAAAAAACGTAATTTTTGCTTCCTTTCCGAAAGATTCTTTTTACCTTTGCAGGGCATAATGTGCAAAAAGTAATGAGCATAACCAGTTTAGTAAGACATATTTTCACCTCGCGAATGCGAGAACTGGACAAACATCAGACGCAAGGCGAGCAGTTACAGCGCGCCGTGCTTCAGCATCTGATAGCTTCTGCCAAGGATACGGAATACGGTCGACAGCATGGTTTTGCTACAACGAAGGGCTACGATGACTTTGTGAAGCTGAACCCTGTCAACAGCTACGAGGAACTGAAGGGTAGCATTGACCGTATGCGTCATGGTGAGAAGGATGTCCTTTGGCCTGGCAGCGTCAAATGGTATGCCAAGTCGAGCGGTACTACCAACGACAAGTCGAAGTTCATTCCCGTCAGTCAAGAGGGATTGCAGAAGATTCACTATCAAGGTGGTTTCGACTCTGTGGCACTTTATCTGCGCAACAATCCCCAGTCGCGGATGTTCGATGGACGCGGACTGATACTGGGTGGCAGTCATTCTCCGAACTATAACCTGAAAGACTCGTTGGTCGGCGACTTAAGTGCCATCCTGATAGAGAACATTAATCCGCTGGTAAACTTGGTGCGTGTACCGAAGAAAGAAACGGCGCTGCTCAGCGACTTTGAGGTAAAGCGCGACCGCATTGCTCGTGAGGCCATGACGAAGAATGTCACCAACATCAGTGGTGTTCCGTCGTGGATGCTTAGTGTGCTGAACCGTGTGATGGAAATCACGGGCAAGAAACACTTAGAAGAGGTGTGGCCCAATCTGGAAGTATTCTTCCATGGCGGTGTGGCCTTCACGCCTTATCGTAAGCAGTATGAGCAACTCATCACTTCGCCCCGTATGCACTATATGGAAACGTATAATGCCAGCGAAGGTTTTTTCGGCTTGCAGGACGATCCAGCAGATAAGTCCATGATGCTGATGCTCGATTATGGTGTGTTTTATGAGTTCATGGAGCTTAGCGGAGAAGGCGCTGAGCACACTATAGTGCCGTTGTGGGGTGTAGAGACTGGCAAGAACTACGCCATGCTCATTTCTACCTCCTGTGGCTTGTGGCGCTATATGATAGGCGACACCATCCGCTTCACCAGCACTAATCCGTATAAGTTCGTCATCTCTGGCCGCACCAAGAGCTTCATCAATGCCTTTGGCGAGGAGCTCATTGTCGACAATGCCGAGCAGGGTCTGGCCTATGCCTGTGAACAGACTGGCGCCGAAGTACTGGAATATACGGCAGCACCCGTTTTTATGGATGCCAATGCCAAGTGTCGCCATCAGTGGCTCATTGAATTCTCGAAGCCTCCGCAGGACTTGGCGCAGTTTGCCAGCCTCTTGGACCAGCGACTGCAACAAGTGAACAGCGATTACGAGGCCAAGCGTTATAAGAATATAACGCTACAGCCTTTGGAACTGGTTGTTGCCCGCCAAGGACTTTTCAACGACTGGCTGAAACTGCTGGGCAAGTTGGGCGGCCAGCACAAGGTGCCCCGTCTGAGCAACAGTCGTGAGCATATCGAACAATTGCTCCAATTAAATGGAAAAGAGAAATGAAAGAAAAGCCGTTGTTCCAAATGAAAGCACTGAATGAAATGAAAGCTATGAGAAAAGTTATAGTTCTTTCATTTCTCGTTTCTTTCGTTGCTTTCATTTCCAGCTGTGCTCGTATGGGCAGTCCCGACGGCGGATGGTATGACGACGACCCGCCACGCATCGTTAGCTGTACGCCGCCTGAGCAGTCGACGAACGTCACTTCCAAGAAGATTGTTATCCAGTTCGACGAATACATCAAGTTGGAAGACCCGACGCAGAACGTCATCGTGTCACCGCCACAGTTGGAGATGCCTGAAATCAAGGCTACAGGTAAGAAGATTGTTGTCGAGCTTCAGGATACGCTGAAAGCCAACACAACCTATACCATCGACTTTAGTGACGCCATTTCCGACAACAATGAGGGCAATCCTTTTGGCAACTATGCCTATACTTTCTCTACAGGTGAGCGGATAGACACCTTCCAGGTAGCTGGCTACGTGTTGGACGCCTCGAATCTGGAACCCGTCAAGGGCATCTCCGTAGGACTTTACAATAATCTGGCCGACAGCGTGTTTCGCAAGGAACCTCTGATGCGTATTGGTCGCACCGATGGTACAGGACACTTTGTTATTAAGGGCGTGGCACCAGGCGAATATCGTGTCTATGCCCTGCAGGATACTGATGGTGACTATCGCTATACGCAGAAAGGCGAAATGATAGCTTTCTCCCATGAGACCTTTACACCTTCGGCAGGTCCTGACACCCGCCAGGACACCATTTGGCGCGACTCGTTACACATCGACAACATCGTCCGCGTACCTTATACACATTTCTATCCAGACGATGTCACTATGCTGGCTTTCCAGGAGTTGCAGACCGACCGTATGCTGTTGAAAACCGAACGCAGCGAGGCCGACCGCATCAACGTGGTCTTCAGCTATGGTAACGAACAGTTGCCCATCATTCGCGGCTTGAACTTCAAAGCTGACTCGGCTTTTGTCCTTGAGGCTAACGAGAAGCAGGACACGCTGATTTACTGGTTGCGCGACACGCTGCTCGTCAACAACGATACGCTGGAGTTCTCGATGGAGTATCTGATGACTGACACCTCAGGGGTGTTGGTCAGCAAGACTGACACCATTACTACTAACGCCAAAACGCCCTATGAGAAGCGTATGAAAGCCCTTCAGAAAGAGATAGAGAAGTGGCAGAAGGAGCAGGAGAAGAAGAAAAAGGACGACGAACCCTACGACAGCATTTATCCCGTCAAGATGTTGGAGCCGAAATTCAATATCCCTAAAGCAGTCACTCCTGTCAGTGTAGTGAGCATCGAGCTGCCCACACCGCCGGGGCGTGTCGATACGGCGGGTGTTCATCTCTATTCGCAAATTGACACCCTATGGTATCAGGCTCCCTTCGAGTTCAGGCAACGTAAAGGAAAACTGCGTGAGTTTGAAATCGTAGCACAGTGGCGTCCAGAGACGGAATACAGCTTAGAAGTAGACTCAGCGGCATTTGTCGACATCTATGGTCTGGCCTGTAATGCTTCCAAGCTGGGCATCAAGGCCAATTCACTTGATGACTTCTCTACGCTGGTGTTCCAGTTGAGTGGTGTGCAGGACACGAACATTGTCGTGCAACTGCTTGACAATCGTGACGCCTGCATCCGCCAGGAACGAGCAGGTGCCAATGGTGAGGCGGTATTCTACTATCTGAATCCTGAAACCTACTATGTCCGTGCCTTTGTCGACAGCAATGGCAATGGCATTTGGGACACTGGCGACTATGATGCCGATCGGCAGCCAGAGGCAGTCTATTACTATTCTGAGAAGATAGAGTGTAAGGCAAAGTGGGACGTTACCAAATCGTGGAACCTGACCGCTAAGCCGCGCTACCGCCAAAAACCAGCTGCCATCATCCAGCAGAAGGCTGATAAGGAGCGCCGCCGATTGCAAAACCGTAATGCCGACCGTGCCAAAGAGTTAGGTATTGAGTATGTCAAGAAGTCGAAAGACCTTGAAGAGCGGGCTAAAGCCCTCAAGAACAAATGATGCGGGCCATAATGCGGGCTACGCTCTAAATAATAAAGAAGCAATAATAAAGAATAAAGAAGGAGTAGCGAGATATGAAAAGGAATTTGATAAATAGTATAAAAGGTTTCATAGTCGGTCGGGAAAGGCTGACGGTCGTTTTTTTGTTTGGTATTATTTTATTATTTAGTCCCTTAAGGGCGCATGCTCAGTGTGGCATTGAGAACTTTGCCTTCAAGTCGGGTGAGTTTCTGAGCTACGACCTCTACTTCAACTGGAAGTTTGTCTGGGTGAAGGTCGGCACAGCCTCTATGTCTACCGTAAAGTCGAACTACAAAGGCCAGCCGGCGTTCCGAAGCAGTCTCATAACCCGTGGTAACGAGCAGATGGACAACGTGTTCATCATGCGTGACACGCTGCTTTGCTATACCGATCAGGACCTTTCACCGCTCTACTTCCGTAAGGGTGCTCGTGAGGGTGACCGTTACTACATTGACGAGTTGTGGTACACTTATCCCAACGGCAACTGTCACTTGAAGATGCACCGTGTAGACCATGACGGCGAGGTGCACTGGAAGGATGCGGAGTATAAGGACTGCATCTACGACATGATGACTATTTTCCTGCGTGCCCGTAACTTCGATGCATCGAAGTTGAAGGAGGGCGAGAACATCCCCATGCCTATCAGCGATGCCCGTAACCTGACAAACTCATGGTTGAAGTTTACCGGCAGGACAACGTTGAAGATGAAGAATACCAATGCGAAGTACAGGTGTCTGACCTTCTCGTTCATCGAGCGGCAGAATGGCGAGAACAAGGAGCTTATCCGCTTCTATATCACCGACGACAAGAACCACATGCCAGTTCGTCTGGATATGTTCCTGTCCTTCGGTTCTGCCAAGGCCTACCTGTCGGGCTACAAGGGATTGCGTAATAAACTTACTTCAAAGGAGAAGTAAGATAAAGTGAATAGTTTGCATCGCACAAGTAAGGTATAAGTAAAAAGTGAATAATATGCTACCGCCCAGGACTGAGGCAATGACAGAGAAGATGCGCCGCTTCACAGATGCAGGGCGCTATCCGCAGGACGACGACATCGACTTCCTGCCCGAAGGACACGTCTACCTCTATCAGGGTACTCGTCAGCTTTTGCCCGTCAGTGCGCTGATAGCCTACTTCTTTGAACCCTTCGACGCTCAGCGTGCCGCCGAACAGCAGTTTGTACGTTACGGCATCCCTGTAGAACAGTCGCTCGAGAAGTGGAAACGCATAGGTCGTATGGCCAGCGAGGTGGGTACCTTCGTCCACGAACAGACAGAAAACTACTTCCAGAATGGCGTCTTCCTTGACAGCTACGACTTCCAATATGGCGGCACTACGGAGCATATCAGCATAGCAAGGGAACGCGAACAGTTTTTCCGATTTGTCACCGACTACAACATCCATCCCTACCGTCAGGAGTGGCCCGTCTACGATACCGAGCTAAACATAGCGGGCACCATAGATCTTGTCTGTCAGAATGACGACGGCACTTTTACCATCTTTGACTGGAAGCGCAGCCGCAAGGTCTGCGACGCAGAGGGCAATCCTCTCGTTACACCTTTCGGAAATAAGAAAGCCTCCCACGGATTGGACCTCCCCGATACGTCATACTATCACTACTGCATGCAGCAGAACCTCTATCGCTACATGCTCCAGCGTAACTACGGCATCCGCGTAACATCCCTCAACCTTGTGGTGCTCTGTCCCGACTACGCCCGCTATCATCTGGTCGGCGTGCCGTTGATGGACGGTCTTATGGAGCGTCTCACCACCATCTGCCGCGAAGAGCAGTTAGGCCACCACTTACTATAAGCACCCCCACACATGGAAACGGTAAAACTAATAGACTTAAACATCGGTTATCTCACGAAAGGCCATCAGCACGTGGTGGCACAGGGGCTGAACGCTACCATCAGTAGTGGGGAACTGACGTGTCTGTTAGGCCGCAACGGTATTGGCAAGTCGACGCTGTTGCGCACACTCTCAGCGTTCCAGCCGAAGTTAGGTGGGCAGATTCTGCTAAACGGTTCTGATATCTCTGCCCTTTCCGACAAAGCGTTAAGCCGACTCATCGGCATTGTGCTCACCGAGAAGCCTGACATCAGAAACATGACGGTGGAAGAGTTGGTGGGTTTGGGCCGTTCGCCTTATACTGGATTCTGGGGAACTTTGACGGAAGAAGACCGTCACATCGTCAGCGAGAGCATTCGTTTAGTGGGCATCGAACCGCTACGGCAGCGCATGGTACAAACCTTGAGTGACGGCGAACGTCAGAAGGTCATGATAGCCAAAGCCCTGGCACAGCAGACACCTATTATATATTTAGACGAACCGACAGCCTTCCTCGACTATCCCAGCAAGGTGGAAGTGCTACAACTGTTGCGCCGCTTAGCCGCGGAGGAACAGAAGACTATCTTCCTCTCCACTCACGACGTCGAGCTGGCACTCCAGTTAGCCGACCGTCTCTGGCTGATGGATACCGATGGACTCAGCGTGGGCACGCCCCATGAACTCTCTGCACAAGGTGCGCTAAGCCGCTTCATCGAGCGCCCAGGCATCACCTTCGACACCGCTACGCTACAGATAAGAGTGAAAACCGTTTAATTCTCATTTTTTAATTCTCAATTTTCAATTTCTATGATAGAGGGCCACGGCGACGACATTTACCGCTACGACGACTTGGTGAAGACGAACTTCAGCTCGAACGTCTATCAGCATGCAGACTTGACGGCATTGAAAGAACATTTAGCGAGTTGCTTCCACCTGATAGCAAACTATCCGGAACCACAGCCGCGCAGTTTAGAGAAACTCATTGCCCAAAAGGAAGGCATCTCGCCTGACAGTGTGATGGTAACCAACGGTGCCACCGAGGCAATCTATATGATAGCCCGCCTGTTCCACGGCAGCGCCTCCATTATTCCCCAGCCTACGTTCAACGAGTATGCCGACGCCTGCAGAATCAACAAGCACATCATTTCGTTCGAAAGCAACGATGATGCCATGCAGATGCCGCGTGACCGCGTTTACTGGATATGCAACCCCAACAACCCGTCGGGCAATGTGCTGATGAAAGGTTTTATGGACTATGTCGTACGCCGTTCGCCGCGATATACCTTCGTCGTCGACCAGTCGTACGAGAACTATACCCTTGAACCATTGCTGAAAGCTCGCGAGCTGCAAGGCATCACTAACATTTTCCTGCTCCACTCGCTTAGCAAAACATACGGTGTGCCAGGACTCCGGTTAGGCTACGTCACCTCTGACCCCGCCAACATCCAACTGTTGCGCAACCTGTGTCACCCCTGGTCAGTCAGTGCCCTGAGCATTGAGGCGGGCAGTTTCCTGCTGAAGCACGGGACACCTGTCGTCACTGATATAAAGACCTACTTAGAAGAGACCGAGCGGTTGCGCACCATGTTGCGCGAAACGGAAGGCATCCGCGTCTTTGAGACCAAGACCAACTACATGCTCTGCGAATTGGAACACTTTACAGCCACCGAGTTGAAGAACCGCCTCGTCCACGATTACGGCATGCTGATACGCGACTGTTCTAACTTCTTCGGACTGACGAATCACTTCTTCCGTGTCTCTACGCAGAAGCCTGAAGAGAACGACGCCCTTGTCGCCGCCATCCGCGAAATACTGAAGAGCCAGTAAGCCTTCAAGACGCAAAATACTGAAGAGCCAGTAAAGCCGCCAAGGCGAAAAAGCGCTAAATGTCACGCTAAATAATTAAATAAGGTGAAAAAGTGTGTCGCATTAAAGTTTTTTTCTTATCTTTGCAACGAAATTTCGAAATTTGTATATTAATATTTGTAAAATCATGGTTAAGAAGTATTTGATGAACGGCGTGGGCGTATTGGCTCTTGGCCTTATTGTAGCCAGCTGTTCAAGAGACACTGACTTCAGCCCAGCTGAGGCGCTGGAGCATGCCGAGAGTGTTCTTGGCGTGAAGATTGATCCTAATCAGGATTGGAAAATGACGCAGAGTGTTACAACTCACATCACCGTCAACAAAGGAACAGGTAAGGACTATATCGTCTATGTTTTCGACAAGAATCCTTTTGAAAACGAAGATGCAGTCTATTATACCAAGCAGACGGTGAAGGATGCTTCCATTTTGGATGTTAACCTTTCTGTCCCCTCTTATTTAAATTCGCTGTATGTCTCTGTTTTCGATAGTGACGATCATAGCTTTTCTAAGAACGTTGCCATCGTAGACGAATATGTCTCCACCATTTTTGGTAATTCTCTGCCTGATTCTTATCTTACAAGAAGTGGCAGACGTGCCAATGCTGGTGAGAACTATCCCGCAACTAGCACAGGTATTAATGCCAATGCCAACGAGTGGGCAGACCCCACAAAGAATTTTGGCGGCTGGGTAGTTTCTGACCCACTGACTGAAGATCAGAAAAATGTTGTGACGGCTTACTTCCAGGCCAATCCTAAGCTTTCTTTTAAAGATCCTGAGTGGCGTCACTTCTTCGTTCAGCAGGTATATAAGGGAGCAACTTCTCCTGGCGAGAATTCTACAGAGAAAAATTATGCTGCTGGTGGGACGGAGTACACAAGTAGCAACATGAACCTGCTGACTGTTGGTCAGAACGAGCAGCACATCAACAACTTCAACGATGGTAACTGTTCTATGAATAGTAGCGTTCTTGATAATGGTGGTAATGTGAACGACGGTCCGTACCACTCTGACCAGATTATGCTGATGGTGAATATCGACGACACCTCATGCTTTGGTTACCACAATACGGGCATGTCTCTTCAGAGAAATGACAAGGCGGCGCTGGTTGGTTGGGAGACCATAGACACATGGGCAAAGACAAACTATTCTGGATATAACGGTTGTCTCAAAGACAAATGGAACCGCTCATTTATGGGTTTCGACTTTGAGCTTTTCAACTTAGAGGAATCTTATGCAAAGGATAATGGCAACAAGATTTACGCTCCGATAAGCGATGTTCCTGGAAATGCTCCTCAGTATGTATGGGATGGCGAGCAAGTGCTGAAGCGTGGTACGAAGACTTCTGCCCCGAAGCGTGGGGTCAATCGTGCAAAAAGCAAGAGAGCCGATGGAACATCAGTAAACCTCTGGACTGGTAATGAGGAAAAAAATAACAACACTTATATAAATTTCAACTTCTCTGAAGATGGAAAGAAACTAATTGTAGCAGGAAACTATTTGGGAGTAGATCTCTCGAATGTTGCTGATGGGGCTTCAGTTAAATTTGCTGGATCATGGTCTACTGACTTGCACATAACAGGCATTTCCCTTAATGCTGGTGCAACAAATGCGGAGATTCAGCTCACTGAAAGCGATTGTGCTACCTTATTACTTCAAGGAGGTCTCAATGTATGGTCTATGACAAGTAGTCCTGTCACTTTTAAGCGAGTATATATTAGCGAATACTCTCAGGCCAATGGCGGTGGTGCTGGTGGTGATGATACCCCAAGTGGTGGTGACACTGGTGGTGGTGACGATACTCCAAGCGGTGGTGACACAGGCGGTGACGATACCCCAAGCGGTGGCGACCAGACTGAAGATTATGATATTTATGAAGGCAATTATATTGTTGTCAATGGTGAGGAGATTCCTTACCTCAACGCAAACATGAATATGTATGGTGGTGTACAGAAGTCTCTAGCTGATAACGATATGAAGATTCAGAAGGATGGTAAGGAGTGTCTTAACCTGCCAGCATTCAAGGAGCTTGTTGACAGCGGCTATCTGCCTGTTAAAGACAAAAACTTGCGTGAGTGGGTGAAGTGGCAAGGTGGCGATAAGTACTACAGCGACTGGATTGTTACTTTGTGCAAGGCTAAGAGAATCAACGACGAGGGTGTGGATGAACATGAAGAACAGATTAATCCGAAACCCGCTGTCTACAGCTATGCTTTTGAGGACTCTTGGTATGCTGACTACGACATGAATGATGTGGTGGTTAAGGTTAAGGCGAATGCAAGTGACAGTTCTAAGATCGATGTTACTCTCTGCTGTTCAGGTGCAGCTTACAATTTGTATGTATTCATACGTGAAAATGGAAAAGATTATCCTTTGTTCGGTGGCTATGAGGTTCATGCCGCTTTGGGTGGTAGTGCTGGTAAGTTCATCAATACAGGTGACTCTTCCAACGAGAAGTTCGAGGATGGAACTCCTAATACCACAACGATAAATTGGCCGAAGAAGTTTGATAAGCAAAGTAGTGATTCTGTGTACGTCCCCTTGGCAAATTTGGATATTTGGATTAAGTCGCCAGAGAAGGATATTCACGTAGCAGAGCCAGGTGAGGATCCTCATGGTGTTGTCATTCCTTATGACTGGAAGTGGCCGACAGAATGGACTTCTATCAAGACGGCATATCCGGACTTTGTGAATTTTGCTAAGGATCAGAGTGAAAGCTTAGACTGGTATAATAATCCAGCTACAGGTTCAGGCCTGATTTACGGCGAATAAGTATTAATAAACAAATTCAAATACTTCTATAAAAATACGTGAGGGATGTCTGCGTGATGCAGGCATCCCTCACTATTTTATACGGATAACATTGTAGTCAATGGTAGACTTTGGTAAAGTCCCAAGTAAAAGATGTTACTCTAAAGTAAATACCAACTGTGGGCGGGTGACGTTTAAGTACCAGTCTTGATTGGAGTTGTGGTTTCTGAGCCAGCCTGCAAAGCCCTCGTAGGGACCGAATGTCTCGCCAATGACATTGTTGAAACTACAAAGCTTGGCACCCTCGATGGGATAGAGGAAGTCGCCCTTGGGAATGGTGACGCACCAGCTGAGGTGGTTGTCGAAGGCTTCGCGAAGGGTGATGTAGTGTACCAACACCTCGTCGAACTTGTGCGGATAGGTGTGAATCTCGTAGTTGCTGGCGTTATACTGGTGTATCATAAACGGGTCAATGCGGTCGAAGGTCAGCATACGGGCTTTTTCGCGAGTCTTGAAGTTGATGCGGTAAGTTACGGTGATCGGCTCGCCATTGATGCTCTGGTTTTCTGCCGTTGCACGCATCACATTGAAGTAACGGCACAGTACGCCGCCAACTTCGGTTTTTTCCTTACTGTATGTCCAATGGGAGCACTCAAAGAGGTTGATGACGGCTTCTCCGTTACGTCCACGAACCAGCGGTTCTTCGCTTTTCAGCACCGAGCGCATAAACGGATAGCCCTTATCCATCAGCTCTCCCTCGACAATGGTCACGCTGCTGATGTCGTCGTACTTGACGTCAGCCAACTGGATGGCAGCGGCGTATGGCTCCTTGGTTCCCACGGCAGAGAGGGTTACCGTCAAGTCCACAGTGAACGGGTTGTTCTGATTGGGCATCTTCTTGCTGATGCGCAGCACCATGTCGTTATAGTCGAAACTGGCATCCGATGGCACAGGGAAGTCGGCAGTATATACATAGGTGAACGTCTGGTCCTCAGGTTTCTTGACGATGCCACCAAACTGATCCATCGTGTTTAAGGTCACTTCTATCTCCTTGGTACCAAACGGAACCCCTTTATAGGCAAGGTGATCACCGTTTTCGTCGAGAGCTACGATGTATATCTGCGTCGATACGATGGGTACGGTATAGGCCAGCGTCGCCTGGTTGCCGTAGCAAACACCCTCGGCCATAATCTCTGCACGAAGGGCGGAGTGCGGATTGTCGGTCAGAAGCTGTATCTTATAGATGCGGCTGTCGGGAGTCTTGACGGTGATGGTGTCGTCCTTAGTCAGTAGCCAGTCGTGGTTTTCATCGAGACCGTCAACATGAAACAGCTTGTCCACAAGATTGTCGTACTGTTCCTTGTCGAACTGTTCCTTTTTGCATGACGTGGCAGCGAGCAGCAACATGGCTGCTAAAATGGAGAATGTAATAACTTGACGTTTCATAATAATGATGCTAATTTGGCGGTAAAATTACAAAAAACCAATGAAAGAAATGTCGAAAGTGTATGAATAAATGCGTTTTTTAAATCTTTTAACGGACAAATGATAAGATTTTGTCGAAAAGACCGTATCTTTGCAAAGAATTTATAATAGCTATTATTTAAAACGAACCTCAATGAAAAAGTATTTGTTTATTGCAGTTGCAGCTTTAGCGATAGCTGGCTGCTCTCACGACGACGCTTTTGACGGCGGTCGTAGCAAGGTGGAGGACTCCTACAATGCTGCATTCTTGAAGTATGTTGGAGGTCACATCGACCCCAATCAGGACTGGGGCTTCGGCTCTCCTGATGTCTCACGCAGTATTCTTATGACTCGTGCTGCTATGCCAGAGACTCCGACATTCCGCGACACGAACCCCATCCAGAAGCCTACGGTGCCTTCTACCTACCAGAACACCGTTCCTTCTGATGCCAAGTATGCCAAGGACTATCAGAACTATCAGAACGGCGATGTCATCTACATCGACACGGAGTATCAGCGTTTGAATCAGCCGCAGAATTTTGAAAACCTAACCATCTATGTAGATGGTAACGTTACCTATTGCGGCCAAACGAAACAAGACAGCAATGGTACTGTTTTTTGCTTGACTGAGAACTCGACCCTGACACTGGGTGCTGTCAGCAACAACCTGATAGTCTATCTGGCTCCGGGTGCCACACTCGACATCAGGAAAGGAAAAACAGAGAATGTTACAAGTTGGTATCCATACGAATCGAATATTATTGATAATGGCAACAACAGCTTCTCGTTCCAGAATTCTCCTGCCGCTATCTACATGAGTAATGGAAGTAAGGTTAAGGCCACAGACCTGACTCTCATCAGCGGTGCCAAGCTGCTGAATGACGGTGGTACCATTGAGGCCAGCAATCTGACATTAGATAAGGAGGCCACTCTTTGGAATGAGGGTACTATCAAGGTTACCAACACCCTGACATTGACAAATATGTCTTCTGCACTCTATAATAAAGAAGGCAAGACTATTGAGACGGCAAACCTCGACCTGATTAACAACGACGCTCTGCTCTACAATGAAGGTACTGTTACAGCAACTGGTGACATTGTGCTCCACAATACCGACGCTGAGATTGTCAACTACGGCACTTTGAGCGGCGCTTCCTTCTCGTCGGCTGCCGGCGGTAAGATGCATAACGAAGGTACTGGTACCGTTACCATTACGGGTAAGACAGACCTGACAAATACTAATAGCACATGGATGAACGATGGCCAGTGGACTTGCGGTAGTTTCGATGTTGACAACTATTCTGATACCAACATCAACAACTGCCGACTGACAGTCAATGGCAACTTCCACCTGAACCGAGGTACTTTCGTACTGGCTGGTGATGCTGGTGTCGTTTGTAACTCATTTACTTGGGAGGATACCTCAGACTTCTATCTTGGTGGCAAGTCTGTATTGAAGGTTAAGGGTATTCTGCATACTAACAACGCCAACAGTGGTTATGGCTTCCGTGGCTATGGTGATGAGTACGCTGTTATTGAGGCAAAAGAAATTACTCATGACGGCAACGAGCAGTTCCGCATGTCGTACTATGGCAAGCTCTATATCGCTACTGACAACCACTTTGAACAGTGGTATAAGGACGCTCCTAACACCAATCAGCCCGCTTATTGGTATGAGTCTTCCGTGAAGTTCAAGTTCAACAACGAAACCACCGCAACCATCCCTTCATCCGATTGTAATCCTGGCTACATTGGCGATCCGACTCCTAGTCCTAACATTCGCGTCATGGTTGAAGACCTGAGCGCAGCTGAGGATGGCGACTTCGACTTCAACGATGTTGTCTTCGACGTGAAGTTCACCAGCGAGACTACAGCAGATATAACCATTTTGGCTGCCGGTGGTACCCTGCCTTTGACGGTTGCAGGAGAAGAGGTTCATGAACTCTTCGGTCAGCCTACCAACGTGATGATCAACACCCACGCTAAGAGTTCTGGCGCTTATGGTGCTATCGACGGTCTGGATCCTGTAACCATTAGAAACGTGTCAGTCGATAGAAAAAATAATGGTAGCGACATCGTAGTTAAGGTGCTTAAGAAGGACGATAAAGGCGAAGACAAGTGGTATGACATCGAGGCCAAGCAGGGTGAACCCTGTGCTAAGTTCGGTTGCGACCCGAAAGTCAAGTGGGTCAACGAGCGCGTTTCATTCAAGCAAGTTTATGACAAGTTCACCGGCTGGGTTCAGAACAAAAATGTCAAGTGGTATTAATCCGATAAAACAAATACTTTTATTATAAATACTGTGAAGGGGCGGTTGCGTGATGCAACCGCCTCTTTTTATAATACGACTTACATGTTTCAGTATGACTTGCAAGTATTGTCTTAAAGAAGACCTTCAGAAATCCAGTACTTTTCCATCAGAAATCCTAAGGAAAACCTTCAGAAATCACCTAGTTACTATGTTTGCAGACGCTAACGTGCGAATTAGACATATAAGAGACCGCTCTCGGGGGCTGCGAGCCCCCTGCCGCGAGGCACCCCCTCGGTGTTTTTCATAGTTTTCTGAGCAAAAAGTTGGTACGATAATAATTGGATTGTATTTTTGTAGGTACTAACAAACAATATACAATAACCAACTAAAAGCGTACCAGTATGCAAAGGAACAAAATTTCTTTCAAAGGACAAAAGATTTTCATAGGAATCGACGTCCACAAGAAAAATTGGGATGTGGCAATCGCTCCCGAAGTAGGAAATGTGAAGAGGCACACTCAAAAGGCCTCGGCAAAAGAGCTCTTTGACTTTTTGAAGAAGCATTACCCGGATGGTGACTATCTGGCCGTGTACGAATCTGGCTTTAGCGGGTTCTCTACCTACTATGCCTTGAAGGAAGTCGGTATTGACTGTATCGTGATTCATGCTGCTGACGTGCCTACCACCCAGTATGAGGAAGTGATGAAAACGGATAGGGTCGATTCCGTCAAGCTGGTTAGATCATTAAAGGCAGGACTGCTTAAGGGAATTTACATCCGTGAGAAGGAGAACATAGATGACCGTTCTGTGGTCCGCATCCGCAAAACCATCCAGAAACAACTCTCAGGTTATAAGGCAAGAGTGAAGCACATGCTGCACTGCAATGGGGTGTCGTTCCCCGAGCGTTTTGAGAAACCCGGGTCACATTGGTCTAAAGCTTTTCTCAAGTGGCTAAAGGAAGATGTAACGTTGCTCTCATCAACAAGGAATTCACTGGACTTGCTCCTCCGTCAAGTAGAGACAATTCGCTTGACGTTACTCGAAGCTACAAAGATGATGCGTAATTTGAGCCAAACGGAAAGATACAAGCATAAGTGTGATTTACTGATGACAGTACCAGGCGTAGGCTTCATAGTCTCAATGTGCATTCTCACTGAGATATACGATGTGAAACGCTTTCACAACGAGAAGGAGTTCGCAGCTTATCTTGGCCTGATACCTACTAGTCACAGTAGCGGTGATAAGGTTGCCCATGGAAAGATGACCTTCAGGGGCAACAAGCAACTTGGTCCGATGATTATCGAGACTGCATGGATTTCAATTTGCAAGGATGCCGGACTCGGTTCGCTGTACTTGCGCTACAAGGAAAGAATGAAACCGCAGGAGGCGATAGTGAGGATTGCTCGTAAACTATCAAATATCATCTTTGCTGTCTTGAAGAATGAAACTCAATATATACCATACAATATGTATAAATGACTTACGGATTATCAGACGACTTCACAGAACGACTCCTAACTTTTCCTGATGAGCGATAGGCTTCATCTTTACCTAGAATGTTGCGTTCTTACCTAATCTTCTGAACAAGTAAATTGATGTACGGATGAGTCCGTTTCATCTCATAGAAGTTTGTCTGATAGGTTCTGTTGTCGGTAGTCAATCAATACTCAGCGTTTACTCGTTGAGCTAACAACTACGGCTTCTTCAAAAGTCATCGTACTAGTGGACTTCACGCTAAGTGATTGATAATAAATAGTTAATAAACAATAAATATTTTCCAATTATTTGGAAAGCAACATAGAAGAAAAGTTTAGGAAATCACGGCAACTTCTTGAGGAAATCACGGCAACTTCTTGCGGAAATCGCGACAATTTCTTGGAGGGCTTCCGCTTAAAAAACAGGGCATTCTGAAACTAACCTAACAACCTACCATAATCTCTCGGAAGCCCTTTATTTACTGAGGTTTGAGCATGGTAGGTCTGTTTTGTAGAACCTACCATCGAACCTACCATCGAACCTACCATCGGATTAACATCAGCCCCGACATCGTACCAGGCATTTCAACCCGCCATGAGCCTATGTTGATGTTAGGTCACTAGTGTCCACTAAAAATTGCGGAGATGTTTGTAAGTTATTTAAATATAGAGTTTTAGGGCGAACAATTGACGGTGACGATTTGAATTGACTACCTTTGCAACCCAAAAGCAAATCAGTCATTCG
>JAEEVT010000050.1 GCA_016291005.1 Prevotella sp.
AGGATGTTGGCGTAGCCCGGATGGGCGTTGCGGCATCGTGCCCACGTTGAGGTTCGGTTGAAGTCAGCGCAGATGGTAAGCACCACGGGGGCGCTGATCACCATCGGTTGATTGAAGTGGGCTGGTGCCAGCCGCTCCTTCATCCTGCCGTTGCGGGTAACGACGACGCTGTAGAGCTGGAGGTTGCCCATGGTTTGTGTACGACTGGCCTCTGTCATGAGACGGTTCAGGAGCTCAGGGCTCACATCTCGGAGCGAATATTGGCGGATAGTCCGCCGTGTCAACAGATTCTTCATGCTGCAAAGGTATGAATAAGTGAGCAAAATGCAAAATTTTTTTTGCATTTTCGAACGGAAGTACTTTCTTGCGAAGCAAAAAGGTACGAAGTCTTTGAACTTTGTGACTACTTCTTAAGAAAATTTAACGCAGGGAGAAACCATAAAGTTCAAAGTTCAAAGTTCAAAGTTCAAAGTTTTATATTACCTTTGCAGCCAATAAACGTTTATTGTCAATGAATACCAATACTTACGAACAGGTTATACGGCGTATATCCCGTCGTTTGGCTATGCCTGGCCAGCATGCGGAGAGTGTGCTGTCGGAGGAGAAAGCGGCTGGGATTCTGGACCGAATGATGACGGTTCTTAGCGCCGAGGAAAAGGAACAACTTGTTGCTGCCGCCGATGCTGCCATACGCCGTGTGGACCAGCAGATGCGTCCGGAAGTCACAGAGGTGCGCCCCAGGGAACTGGAGTGCGACGTGGTTCGATTCCAGAACAACAAAGACAAGTGGGTGGCCTTTGTAGGGCTGTTGGATGGCTATCCCTACGAGATATTCACCGGTCTGCAGGACGACGAGGAGGGTATCGTATTGCCCAAGACTGTGACTAAGGGAAAGATTATCAAGCAGGTGAACGACGACGGCACGAAGCGCTACGACTTCCAGTTTGAGAACAAGCGCGGCTACAAGACCACCGTCGAAGGCCTGAGCGAGAAGTTCAACCCCGAATACTGGAACTATGCCAAGCTCATCAGCGGTGTGCTGCGCTATCGCATGCCCCTTGACCACGTCATCAAACTGGTGTCGTCGCTGCAGTTGCAGTCGGAGAACATCAATACGTGGAAGGTTGGTGTGGAGCGTGCCCTGAAGAAATACTTAGGTGAGGAAGTCGTTGAGGCTCCAGAGCCGGAGAGTTCGGAAAGTTGAATGTTAAGAATAAAAGAATAAAAAAATAAAAGATTAAAAAGATTAAAAATTGAAGTTAGAGAAATCATATATCTATCTGAATGATGCCCGCTTCTATGCCTACCACGGCGTGCTGCCGCAGGAACAGGAGGTAGGACAGGAGTTCTTGGTGTCGGCACGGGCTACGATAGACGTCAGTGCAGCCATCGAGCACGATATGGTGGAAGTGACGCTGGACTACGGCGTACTGTACAACATCATCAAGCGCGAGATGGCCATCCCGTCACAGTTGGTAGAACGTGTAGCCGGTCGGGTGGGGGAGGCCGTCTTCAACGCCTTCCCACAGGTGACTGAACTGATGCTGAAAATCACCAAGCTCAATCCTCCCATCGGTGGCGACTGTGCCGGCGCTGGCGTGGAACTCCATCTGACAAGATAAAGGTGAAAAAGGTAAAAAGATAAATAGTAATAAGGTAAAAAAGAAACAATAGGGTATATAATGGAGAAGAGACAACAGAAAAGTTATTCAAGGTGGACGGTAAGAGCATGGCTATTGCTTTTACCTTTATACCTTTTTACTTCTTTACCCTTGCAAGCTGCAAAGACGCGCTTTACGCTTGTTATCGACGCCGGACACGGCGGCAACGATGCCGGCGCCATAGGCCGCATTACTAAGGAAAAAACCATCAACCTGAACGTGGCGCTGGCTTTTGGCAGACTGGTCGAACGCAACTGTCCCGACGTGAAAGTTATCTATACCCGCAAAACTGACGTCTTTGTTCCGTTGCATACCCGTGCGGACATTGCTAACCGCAACAAGGCCGACCTCTTCATGTCCATCCATACTAACTCGCTTCCAAAGGGGCGTGTGGCAAGAGGCATGGAAACCTATACTCTGGGTATGCACCGTGCTTCCGATAACTTGGATGTCGCTATGCGAGAGAATGCCGTTATCGAGTACGAGGCGGACTACAAGCAGCGCTACAAGGGCTTTGACCCTAAATCGTCGGAGAGCTATATCATGTTCGAGTTCATACAGGACCACAACATGGCCCAGAGTGTCGAACTGGCAAAATATGTACAGAAACGAACCTGTTCGGCTGCCGCCCGACAGAATAAAGGTGTCAAGCAGGCTGGTTTCCTGGTGCTCCGCGAGACGTCCATGCCCAGCTGTCTGATAGAGTTGGGCTTCATCTCAACGCCTGACGAAGAGCAGTTCTTGCACTCCGATGCCGGCGTGGGCCGCCTGGCATTAGGTATCTACCAGGCTTTCTTGGACTATAAGCAGAAGCATGTTCCCAATTCTACGCCTGCCACTTACCAGCCGCAGCAGGAGTCTCAGCCACAGACACAGGCTGTGACTCAGCCGGCACCTCAGCCAGTAAAGCCAGTACAGCCTGTAGCTCAAGTGCCTCAGCCCGTAGCCCAGCCGGTGGCTCAACCCGTAGCCCAGCCGGTAGCTCAGCCTGTTCAGCCCACAGCTCAACAGCAAGTGCAGTCCTCTTCGTCGCGAAAGAGAAGCAAGATTGCCCAGGAATTGGCCGATGCTCGTGAGGGAAGGGGCGCACCCGCAAAGGTTAAGAATACCAGTCCAAGTGCAGACTCCATTATTTCTGCCATGCCCAACGGCAACTCTGGACCATTCGTTCAGCTCCTTCCTGTTGTTGAGCAAACTTCAGTCGCTCAGTCAGCTCCAGCAGCTAAACCTGCGCCTGCCCCCCAATCAGCACCCGCAGCCCAGCCTGCTCCCGTTGCACAGCCAGCGCCAGCCGCCAAACCAGCCCCTGCCCCGCAGGCAGCATCGGCGACAGCTCCCGTATTCAAAGTCCAGATTATGGCAAGTGGCTATAAGCTGAAAACCAACGATCCTCAGCTGAAAGGACTCAAGAACGTAGATTTCTATCAGGAGGGCGGAATGTATAAATATACAGTAGGCTCATCTGTCAACTATATTGAGATTAATCAGCTGCGCAAGTCTATAGCCGACCGCTTCCCGCAGGCTTTTGTCATCGCTTTCAAAAATGGTGAGAAGATGGATGTGCAGCAGGCTATTCAAGAGTTTAGGAGAGCTAAGAAGTAAATCGTAAATTGTAAATTGTCAAATTGTATATTATATGGGTTTCTTTACTAAAGAGGTAAAAATAGCATTAGTCGCTATAGTAGGTATCGTTGTCTTGTTCTTGGGACTGAACTTCCTGAAGGGACTGCCTATTTTCGCTACCGACGACAACTACTATATCACGTTTGACGATGTCAGTGGACTGTCGTCCTCATCGCCTGTCTATGCCAACGGCTATCGTGTCGGTGTCGTCAGGGACATCATCTACGACTATAAGAATAACGGAAAGGTGGTGGCCGTCATGGGACTAGACGACAACATGCGACTGCCAGTAGGCTCTAAAGCAGAGATTGCGAGCGACCTGTTGGGTAATATCAAGATCAACCTCGTGCTGGGTAATGACCCGTTGCACATGATGTCCGAGGGCGATACCATTCCTGGCGCTAAGGAAGAAGGTGTGATGGGTAAGGTGAGCGCCATGTTGCCGGCGCTGGAATCCATCGTGCCTAAGCTGGACTCAATCATGTCAAGTCTGAACATGCTGTTGGCCGACCCTGCCCTGCGCAACACCTTACACCACGTAGAAGGCATGACTGGCAACTTGGATGCTACCAGCCGCGAACTGAAGTCGCTTTCGGCTTCATTGAGCCGCGAAGTGCCTGCGATGATGACAAAGGCTAATGGCGTGCTTGACAACACCCAGCAGCTGACCGGTAATCTGGCGTCTGTTGACGTAGCCTCCATGACTGCCAGTATTAACCAGACGCTGGCCAACGTCAACGAAATGACTCGTAAACTGAACAGCAACGAAGGCACTCTTGGACTCTTGATGCGCGACGCTTCGCTCTACGATCATCTGTCCAGTACAGCAGCCGATGCTGACTCACTTCTGATAGACCTCAAAGCACATCCAAAACGTTACGTACACTTCTCGATTTTTGGAAGGAAAGATAAGCAAAAATAGTTCATAATTTTTAATTTGTCTAAATAAAAGAGGTCGTGTTTTTTTTATGACACGATGTGTACAAGTGCTTGATTTTGGTGACTTTCGAAGTCCTATAAATGGATAGGATGCACAGATTCAGTCTTGTGAGCGATGAGGATTTAAGTTGTTGATTGTCAAAAATTTGTATTTTTGCAAGAGGTGTTAATGATTAATTTTTTGAAAAATCATTTAAAGTGCGAAGAACTAACGAGTTACACGCCTTGATAAAGAATGTGGATAAAAATTCGGATTTGTATATCTCGAAAAAAAGTACGACCTTTGCATTCGAAATTAATTAAGACCGTTTCGTAAAATATTACTAGAGTAAATAACGTACGCCGCATGGAGAAGAGTCCAAAGGCGCTTTGGGACAACTGCCTTAAACTGATAAAGGAAAACGTCACAGAGCAGCAATTCAGAACATGGTTCGCGACACTCGTCTTCGAACAATACGATGAAGACAGCCGGACCTTACTTGTACAGGTACCAAGCCGGTACGTGTATGAGTATCTGGAGCAATACTATGTTCAGTTGCTGAGCATGGCTCTTCGTCGTTGTTTTGGCGCACAGGTGCAGTTGAACTACCGTATTGTGGTAGATAAGAAGCACCATCTGACTATTGACGAAGCGGGTAGTGAGCCTGTCAACATTGAAGAACCTGCAAGGACTGAAAGGGCAAACAAGGCTCCGACGGCTCTTGATGCTGCCGTGCCTCAGGATCTGAATCCTCAGTTAGACAAGCACAAGACCTTCCAGAGCTTCATCGAGGGCGACTCCAATAAGTTGCCGCGTACGGTCGGTCTGACCATTGCCGAGCATCCAGGGAAGTCGACGTTCAATCCTTTCTTTGTCTTCGGACCTTCCGGCTGTGGCAAGACGCACCTCATCAATGCCATTGGTGTGCGTTGTAAGGAGATGTACCCGCAGAAGCGCGTACTTTATGTCTCGGCACGCCTCTTCCAAGTGCAGTTTACCGATGCCACGCGTCGCAATACGGTGAATGACTTTATTCATTTCTATCAGACGATTGACGTACTGATTGTCGACGATATTCAGGAGTGGGCCACCTCGCCCAAGACGCTGGACACCTTCTTCCACGTCTTCAACCACCTGTTCCGTAACGGTAAGCAGATAATCTTGGCTTCTGATCGCCCGCCGGTAGACCTGCAAGGCATGAAGGATCGTCTCTTGACACGTTTTGCCTGTGGTCTGATTGCTGAGTTGGAGAAGCCTAACACACAACTCTGCATCGATATCTTAAAGTCGAAATGTCGCCGCGACGGTCTGAAGATACCTGAGGATGTCATCCAGTTTATCGCTGAAAGCGCTAATGGAAGTGTGCGCGATCTGGAAGGTGTTGTCAACCAACTGTTGGCTTATAGCGTGGTGTATAATTCCAATATTGATATACATCTGGCTGAGCGTGTCATACAGCGTGCCGTCAAGATTGACAATAAGCCGCTGACTGTAGATGATATTCTGGAAAAGGTTTGCGGACATTATGGCGTCACCCAGCAGAACGTCTTCAGTCGTTCACGGAAGCGCGACTATGTCTTAGTCCGTCAGGTGTCTATGTATCTGGCACAGAAGTACACCAAGATGCCAGCCGCTCGCATCGGCCAGCTTATTGGTGGTCGCGACCACTCAACAGTCATCCATAGCTGTTCGACTGTCGAACAGCGCCTGAAGATTGACAAGGCTTTCCATGCCGAACTTTCAAGCATTGAAAACTCCTTCAAACTCAAAAAGTAAAAAGGTAAAAGGGTAAAAAAGTAAAAAAGCTGCGCCAACTTATTCTCTAAGTGATGCGCAGCCTTTTTTACCTTTTTACTTTTTTACCTTTTTACCTTTCTTTAAAGAAGGTTGTCTTTCTCAATATCCTTGAAGTACTTGTAAGTAGCGACCTTCAGTTCATCGCAGGCAGGTTCGTCGGCAACAATAATGCCATGCTGGTGCATCTGCAGGGCAGAAATAGTCCACTCGTGCGTCACGGCACCTTCGACGGCAGCCTTCAGGGCGCGAGCTTTATGATGACCATTTACCAGAATCATCACCTCTTTAGCGTCCATCACGGTTCCAACACCAACGGTCAGAGCCAGCTTGGGAACCTTGTTGACATCGTTGTCGAAGAAACGTGAGTTGGCAATGATAGTATCTGTGGTCAGCGTCTTCACACGGGTGCGGCTGGTCAGCGAGCTATAGGGCTCGTTGAAGGCAATGTGTCCGTCAGGACCGATACCTCCGAGGAAGAGGTCAATACCGCCGGCTTCCTTAATCATTTCCTCGTAGTGTGCACACTCGGCAGCCAAGTCGGGGGCATTGCCATTGAGAATATGGATGTTCTCTTTAGGACAGTCAATGTGGTCGAACAGGTTGCGGGCCATAAACGAGTGGTAGCTCTCGGGGTGATCCTCGGGCAGTCCTACATACTCATCCATGTTGAACGTCAACACGTTCTTAAACGATACACGGCCTTCTTTGTTGGCCTTTACTAAACACGCGTACATCCCTTCGGGTGAGCTGCCAGTCGGCAGACCCAGGACGAACGGCTTTTCAGCTGTGGGCTTTGCCTCATTAATACGCTTGATAACGTGCTCGGCAGCCCATTGCGACATCTTCTGATAGTCGGATTCAATAATTACTCTCATAAGTTTAAAAATATAAAGTTTTTTACTTAGTCGGCTGCAAAGGTAATGAAAAATGAAGAATGAAGAGTGAAGAATGAAGAATAATTTCAAGTAACCAGAGCCAAAAAAAGTTAAAAGGCTCTATTGAGCATCCTAATTCTTCATTCTTCATACTTTATTCTTCATTAAATTTGTGTATCTTTGCAGCGATTATGAAGGAATTTGTTATTTCTGAGGTCAAAGCCGAGACTGCCGTGCTGGTGGGACTCATCACACAGCAGCAGGATGAGGCGAAGACAAAAGAATATCTAGACGAGCTGGAGTTTCTGGCCGACACCGCTGGTGCCGTCACTGTGAAGCGTTTCACGCAGAAGGTGCAGGGCCCCAGTCAGGTGACGTATGTCGGCAAGGGCAAGCTCGATGAAATCAAGCAATATATCAAGCAGCAAGAAGACGCTTACTATGACTGGCTGGATGCCGGTTCGCCCGAACCTGAGGATGGACGACAGACGCCACAACCGGTTGGTATGGTAATCTTCGACGATGAACTGTCGGCCAAGCAGATACGTAACATTGAGGGTGAACTGAAGGTCAAGATACTTGACCGTACCAGTCTTATCCTTGACATTTTTGCTATGCGTGCCCAGACTGCTGAGGCCAAGACTCAGGTGGAGCTGGCGCAATACCGTTACATGCTGCCACGTCTGCAAAGGCTGTGGACACACTTGGAACGTCAGGGCGGTGGCTCGGGAAGCGGCGGCGGTAAGGGCTCGGTAGGTTTGCGTGGTCCTGGTGAAACACAGTTGGAGATGGACCAGCGCATCATCCGCCAGCGCATCTCGCTGTTGAAAGAGCGTCTGGTAGAGATTGACAAGCAGAAGACGACGCAGCGCAAGAACCGCGGCAGACTGATTCGTGTGGCATTGGTAGGATATACCAATGTTGGTAAATCCACGATGATGAACCTGCTTGCCAAGAGCGACGTCTTTGCCGAAAACAAACTCTTTGCAACGCTGGATACCACGGTGCGCAAGATGGTTATCGATAACTTACCTTTCTTATTGGCCGATACGGTGGGTTTCATCCGTAAATTGCCCACCGATCTGGTGGACTCGTTCAAGTCGACCCTCGACGAGGTTCGTGAGGCCGACTTGTTAGTACATGTTGTCGACATCTCGCATCCTGATTTTGAAGAACAGATTAGTGTAGTGGAGAAGACGCTCGCCGACTTAGGCTGTGCCGACAAGCCCGTTATGCTGGTCTTCAACAAGATTGACGCCTATACTTGGACACCGCAGGATGAGGATGACCTGACACCACCAACCCGCGAGAATATTTCGTTGGACGATTTAAAGCGGACTTGGATGGCGAAAGTAAGGGAAAAGGGAAAAGTAAAAAGTGAAGAATTTGCTCCCGCCCCGTTGTTCATTTCAGCCAAGAACAAGGAGAATATCGACGAGTTGCGTGAGATATTATATAAGAAGGTTCGTGAGCTGCATGTGCAGAAATACCCTTATAACGACTTCCTGTATCAGATAGAAGATTGAACTAACTAACACAATAGATTTATGAGAGACTACAGATTATTGACACAAGAGGAGATTACCGTACTTGAAAATAATAGTTGCTGGGCGGAGGATTGGAATCGCGTGCAGGTGGCTGAGGCCTTTTCACCTTATGGCTTCCATCGTGTCGTGTTCTATGGCGACATCCGTCTCGGCGTGTTCGAAAAACATGTTGAGGTGACAAAGGGTTTTACCAAACATTCCGGCATCAACGATGCTACATTGCGTAATGTCACCGTGGGCGACAACTGCCTCATCGAGAAGGTGGGCAACTTCATCAACAACTACACTATTGGCGACGATTGCTATATCTCGAATATCTCAACCATGGAGACTACTGAAGGTGCCACCTACGGCGAGGGCCATCTGGTAAGTGTGCTCAACGAGATGGGCGACGGTAACCTGATATTGTTCCGCGAACTGAACTCTCAGCTGGCAGCTTTCATGGTGAAGTATTTTAAGGACAAGCAGCTGAAGGACAATATCACCAGACTAATCAACGAAGAGATACGTTTTACGCAGCCTGAGCGAGGTACGTTGGGCAATGGCGTGAAAATCATCAACTCCAAGGAGGTTACCAATACCGTGGTGGGCGACGACTGCGAGATCAATGGTGCTGCACGCTTGAGCGACTGTACCATTCTGAGTTCTAAAGACGACTCGGTGTACATTGGCACGGGCGTCATCTGTGAGAACAGCATCATCTGCAATGGCTGCTCCATCACCAATAGCGTCAAGATGCAGGATTGCTTTGTAGGCGAAGCATGCCAGATTACCAACGGCTTTACAGCCGAGGCCAGTGTGTTCTTTGCCAACAGTTTCATGGCCAACGGTGAGGCCTGTGCCGCCTTCTGCGGACCTTTCTCAGCCTCACACCACAAATCGAGCCTGCTCATCGGTGGCGAGTTCTCGTTCTACAATGCCGGTTCGAACACCAACTTCTCAAATCATGCATACAAAATGGGTCCTTTGCACTATGGAACCCTGGAGCGCGGCACGAAGACGGCATCAGGTGCCTATGTGCTGATGCCGGCCAAGATTGGTGCCTTCTCAGTCTGTTTCGGCAAACTGATGAACCATCCCGACATGCGCTGTCTGCCTTTCGCCTACCTGATGGCATACGGGGAGACCATGTATATCGTGCCAGGCCGTAACATCACCACGGTGGGACTCTATCGTGACATCAAGAAATGGCCCAAGCGCGACAAGCGTGCCGCCAGTAGTAGGAAGAGTATTATCAACTTCGACTGGCTCAGTCCCTTTACTGTAGGCGAGATAGTACAAGGTAAGAAGATCCTCGAGAACCTGCGTCAGGCCGGTGGTGCCAATGTGTCATCCTATAATTTCCAGGAATACATTATCAATGCTTCGTCGCTGAAGAAGGGCATCAAGTACTATGACATTGCCCTGCGTATCTACATGGGAGCTGTGCTGAAGCGTGCGGTCAAGTGTCGTTTCCTCGGCAAACCGACATCTACTATAGGTGAAGGCACTTGGAACGACCTCAGTGGACTGCTTTTGCCCGCCAGCGAGGAGCAGCGACTCATCGACGACATCAAGAGTGGCAGCATCGAGAGCATCCAGGAAGTGCTTGCCCGTTTCTACGAGATTAATGAACACTACCGCGAGTATCAGTGGGTGTGGACTTATAAGCTCATCCTCGACTACTATGGCATTGAGGAAATCGATGAGGCTGCCATGCAGCAAATCCGCGAAGACTATGTCCGTGCCCGTCGTGCCTGGATTGCCGAAATCCGCAAGGATGCTCAAAAGGAGTTCGAGATGGGCGATGTCGAACAGGATGTTTATGACGACTTTATCTCGAAACTTGACCACGAAATCGACTACGAAGACTGATTTAAAGGTAAAAAAGTAAAGATTAAAAATTAATAATTAAATTTTGAGGTTAGATGAACTGCAAGCTGTTTTTGATGGGATGTCTGATGGCGCTCGGGATGAACGCACAGGCCAAGGACTATAAGTACAACATTGTTGAGGGTGATCTCACCCAGACACGTATCTATACGCTTGACAACGGACTGAAGGTCTATCTCTCCGTCAATAAGGAGAAACCACGCATTCAGACCTATATCGCCGTGCGGACGGGCTCTAAGAACGACCCCGCCGAGACTACGGGTTTGGCACACTATCTGGAACACCTGATGTTCAAGGGCACCAAGCAGTTTGGTACCATCAACCCCACAGCAGAAGCTCCGCTGCTCGATGAGATTGAACAGCGCTACGAAGCTTATCGTAAACTCACCGACCCCGAGGAACGTAAGGCTGCCTACCACGGTATCGACAGCGTGTCGCAAGTGGCTGCCCAGTACTTCATTCCTAATGAGTACGACAAGCTGATGGCCGCCATCGGTGCGCAGGGTACCAATGCCTTCACCTCGAACGATGTGACCTGCTATACCGAGGACATTCCGTCGAATGAGATTGAGAACTGGGCCAAGATTCAGGCCGACCGCTTCCAGCACATGGTTATCCGTGGTTTCCATACCGAGTTGGAGGCTGTCTATGAGGAGTATAACATCTACCTCACCGACGATAACGACAAGGTTTTCAGTGCTATAGGCAAAAAGCTGACGCCGACTCATCCTTATGGCACACAGACCACCATCGGTACACAGGAGCACTTGAAGAATCCTTCCATCACGAACATCAAAAATTACTTCAATAAGTGGTACGTACCTAATAATGTTGCCATCTGTATGTCTGGAGACTTCGATCCCGACAAGACGGTGACCATCATCGACCGTTACTTCGGACAGTGGAAACCCGCTTGCGGAGCAGACGGAAAGCCCTTGGCAACGGTGGCACAGCCTGTCTTCCCCGAGCAGCGTCCGCTGACGGCACCTGCCGACACCTCGGTGGTTGGTCAGCAGGCAGAGCAGGTTTGGGTGGGTTGGTTGGCCAAGAAGGCCAGCAACCTCCAGTGCGATACCTTGGAGATCATCGAGGATATGCTGAGCAATGGCAAGGCCGGCATCTTCGATCTTAACCTGAATCAGGATATGAAGGTACAGGTAGCGCAGGGCGGTATCTATACCATGCAGGACTATTCGATGTTCTTCCTCATCGGTATGCCCAAACCAGGACAGTCGTTGGAGGAGGTGCGCACCTTGATGTTAGGGGAGATAGACAACCTGAAGAAGGGTAATTTCTCTGACGACTTGTTGCCTTCGGTCATTAACAACCGCAAGTTGAACTTCCAGAGGGCTCTCGAAAATAATGGCTGGCGTGTCCGCCGCCACATGAATGCCTTCATCAACGGCACTTCATGGGAACAGAGCGTTGGCCAGATAGACCGCATGGCAGGTATGACCAAGCAGCAGGTAGTAGATTTCGCCAATCGTTTCTTTACCAATGGCTATGCCACCGTGTTCAAGAAGCAGGGCGTCGATACGTTGCAGAAGAAGATTGACAAGCCCGCCATTACACCTATTCCCACCAACCGTGACTTAGTGAGCCGCTTCGTACAGGACGTACAGCAGTCGAAGGTAGAACCCATCCAGCCTCAGTTCGTAGATTTCCAGAAAGACCTTACCCGTTCGTTCGTGAACAAGGGCTTACCCCTTGTTTACAAGCAGAACACAGAGAACGACCTCTTCACCCTCCAGTTCCGCTATGAGTTCGGTCATGAGGACGACAACCGTTACGACGTAGCCAGCAACTATTTAGAATATGTGGGCACGAAGAAACTGTCGGCTGCCGACATCAAGCGGCAGTTCTATAAACTCGCCTGCAGCTACAGCGTCAACGTCAATGACGACAACCTCACCGTCACGCTTTCCGGTCTGAATGAGAACATGCCTGCCGCCCTGAAACTTATGGAGGAAGTGCTGCAGGAGGCCAAGGCCGACAAGGATTCCTACGAGCAGTACGTTGACCTGTTGCTGAAGGAACGCGACGATGCGAAGACAGACCAGCGCACCTGTTTCGAATACCTGTACTACTATGCCGTCTATGGCCCTCATAACATGCGCCGCGACGACATGACGGCACAGCAGTTGCGCGAGGCTGATCCCCAGCAGTTACTTGGCTTACTGAAAGACCTCAACAAGCTGCAGCACAGCGTGCTCTATTATGGTCCGATGACTGAGCAGCAGTTGTCGGCAATCATTGCCAAGGAGCATAAGACCCCCAAACAGTTATCTGCCGTTCCTGAGGGTACGCCCTTTACCGAGCAGCCTACGCCGCAGAACGAGATTTGGATAGCTCCTTACGATGCCAAGAACATCTATATGCGCATGTACCATAACGAAAAGCGTCCGTTGAACCTTGCCGAGGGTGGCGTACAGGATGTGTTCAACGAGTACTATGGCGGTGGCATGAACGGTATCGTCTTCCAAGAGTTGCGCGAAGCTCGCGGACTGGCCTATAATGCCTATGCCGCCTATATGAGTCCGGCCAAGAAAGAGAAGACGGAATACTACTTCACGCATATCATCACCCAGAATGACAAGATGATGGACTGCATCCGTCAGTTCCACCAGATTCTCGATACCATTCCGCAGTCGGAGGCCGCTTTCGGTATTGCCAAGGAGGCCGTCACCAAACAACTTGCCAGCCAGCGTACCACAAAGTTCGGGGTTATTTCTGCCTGGCTGCGTGCCCAGCGCTTAGGTATAGACTACGACTTGAACCGCAAGATTTATGAGCAAGTTCCTGGTGTCACTTTGCAGGACATTGTACGCTTCGAGGAGCAGCAGATGGCTCGTAAGCCGTATCGCTACATCATTCTGGGCGACGAGAAAGAACTCGATATTCCCTCGTTAGAGAAGATCGCGCCTATCCGACGCTTGACAATAGAAGAAATTTTTGGCTACTAATTAAAAGTAAAAAGGCAAATTAAAGGTAAAAAAGTAAAGAAGTAAAAAGGTAAAGAAGTAAAGTATACAAATAATTAAACAGATACAGAATATGGCAAACGTAGTAGATTTCAAGTACGCCCCGATGTTCCAGCTGGGCGAAGACAAGACCGAGTACCGTCTGTTGAGCAAGGAGGGTGTCTGCACCGCCGAGTTTGAGGGCAAGACCATCGTTAAGGTGTCGAAGGAAGCCCTGACGCTGTTGGCTCAGCAGGCCTTCCACGATGTGGAATTTATGCTTCGCCGTGAGCACAACGAGCAGGTGGCCAAGGTGCTTACCGACCCAGATGCTTCAGAGAACGACAAGTATGTCGCCCTGCAGTTCCTGCGCAATGCCGAGGTGGCCGCCAAGGGTATCCTGCCTTTCTGCCAGGACACTGGTACCGCCATCATCCACGGTGAGAAGGGTCAGCAGGTGTGGACCGGCTTTGAAGATGAAGAAGCCCTGAGCCGTGGCGTTTACAATACCTTTACGCAGGAAAACCTGCGCTATTCGCAGAATGCACCTCTTAATATGTACGACGAGGTGAACACCCGTTGCAACCTGCCTGCACAGATTGACATTGAGGCTACCGAGGGTGCAGAATACCGCTTTGTCATGGTAGCCAAGGGTGGTGGCTCGGCTAATAAGACCTACTTCTACCCCATGACCAAGGCTACTATCCAGAACGAGGGTACGCTGATCCCGTTCCTCGTAGAGAAGATGAAGAGCCTCGGCACGGCAGCTTGTCCGCCTTATCATATTGCCTTTGTCATTGGCGGCACCTCGGCAGAGAAGAACCTGCTGACGGTGAAGCTCGCCTCGATTAAGTTCTATGACGGTCTGCCCACCACGGGCGACGAGACGGGACGTGCCTTCCGCGACGTCGATTTAGAGGAGAAACTCCTCAAGGAGGCTCAGAAGATAGGTCTTGGTGCACAGTTTGGCGGCAAGTATCTGGCTCACGACATCCGTGTTGTACGTCTGCCACGACATGGTGCAAGCTGTCCTATCGGTATGGGTGTCAGCTGTTCGGCCGACCGTAACATCAAGGCGAAGATCAATGCCGACGGTATCTGGTTGGAGAAGATGGACGCCAATCCTACGGAACTCATTCATGAAGAGCTGCGCAAACCTGGTGAAGGCGGCAAGGGTATCGAGATCGACCTCAACGAGGGCATCGACGCCGTTCGCAAAGAGTTGAGCAAGTATCCCGTTTCGACTCGCGTTAATCTGAAGGGTACGATTATTGTGGCTCGCGACATTGCCCATGCAAAGCTGAAGGCCCGTTTAGACGCCGGTGAGGGCATGCCCGACTACTTCAAGAAGTATCCCGTGCTCTATGCCGGTCCCGCCAAGACGCCAGAGGGTTATCCCTGTGGTTCGATGGGTCCCACGACGGCTAACCGTATGGACCCGTATGTAGACGAGTTCCAGGCCAATGGCGCTTCGTTAGTGATGATTGCCAAGGGCAACCGCAGCGACGTGGTGACTGAGGCCTGCAAGAAACATGGCGGTTTCTATCTCGGAACCATCGGCGGTGTGGCAGCCGTTCTCTCTCAGTCAAGCATCAAGAGCATTGAGTGTGTGGAATATCCCGAGCTGGGCATGGAGGCCGTCTGGAAGATTGATGTTGAGGACTTCCCCGCCTTCATCCTGGTCGACGACAAGGGTAACGACTTCTTCAAGCAGTTGAAGCCCTGGTGCCCGAGGAAATGAAAGAAATGAACGAAATGAAAGAAATGAGAAGTTATTTCATTGCGACGCTTTTAGCCACCCTGCTGTCCTTGCCCGTCATGGGTCAGGACGGCTGGAAGGTGGTGCATGGCGACTGTACACCGGCTCCGGAGGGTGAAGCCTTTACTCGTGGAGCGCCCCGCCGCCTGCCTGCCATCAACAAGAACTGGGATGCCGACAGGATTTACAAGCAGATGGTCATCCTGATTGAGTTCGATGAAAAAACGCCTGACGACACTTCAGACGACACGAAGTTTACGATGGAGAGTCCTTTGGAGTACTACGACAAGCTGTTTAACGAGCCTGACCATCATGAGCGCAACAGCCAAGGTTGTATTGCTGACTATTTCCGCGACCAGTCTGGTGGCAAGCTGAACCTTAGCTTTGATGTCTATGGTCCCGTCCTGGTGAAGGAGAAAGCCCAGCCCTACGACGAACCTACGAGTAAGACCAAGAATCTTGGTCAGTCGACCCTGATTGCGGCAACAAAGTTGGTGCTGGAGGCGAATCCTGACGTGGACTACAGCCAGTACGACTGGAACAACAACGGCTCCGTCAATCAGGTCATCTATGTCTATGCCGGTCTGCCTGGCAACATCTCTTCAGAGTCTTGCTATGGTCACATCTGGCCTAACACGAGTTCCTTCTCCACCGTTAATACCCCCGACGGTAAGAAAATTAGTAATTACACATGCAGTGGCGAACATTGGCCATTGACAAGCAAAGCTCTCTGTGGATTGGGTACCATCTGCCATGAGTTCTCACATAGTCTGGGTCTGCCTGACATCTATCCCACAACGGATGGCGCAGGCTACTCGGTTTGTGACGAGTGGGACCTGATGGATGGTGGAAACTTCACCAACTACGGCTTTTGTCCTCCAAACTATACGCCGTTGGAGAAGTATTTGTTGGGTTGGGCTGACTTCCAGGAACTGGATGAAGCGACTACCGTTAAAGACCTGAAACCCTCTGCAGATGGTGGCGAAATCTATCGCATCAAGCACTCTTCCTCTGAGTGGTACCTTTTGGAGAACCGTCAACAGGATGGCTGGGACTTAGGAGCTCCTGGCAAGGGACTGGTCATCTACCACGTTAACTACGACGGGTCTGCCTGGAGCAGTAATTCGGTGAACAACGACAGGGCGAAGCGCCGCTTCAAACTCGTTCATGCTGACAATAAGGACTATGATACATGGGACGAAGAGATTGGAGGCGTGAGCCCGTATGCGAACAGCGGCCGAATGAATAACCGTCATCTCAGCACGTCACCCTATCCGTATGTTACGGAAGAACTGGTGAACGATGAGCTGACTGACACGTCCGTTCCTGCTGCCGTCATGCACTATCCGGAAGGGACGTTAATGGGTAAGCCGATTACGAACATCGTCCAGAATGAAGACGGTACGGTGTCCTTCGACTTCATGGGCGGCACGTCAGCCATTGCCACTGTCACAGCGGGAGACCACTTATATAATAATAAGGTGTATGATCTTACAGGTCAGCCTGTCAATGTCCAGCGGACTGGACAAATTTACATCGTTCGTCAGTCGGATGGCACTTTCAGAAAGTACATTGCAAAGTAAAAGAAACATACTCTTGGCGTTGCTGTCCTGCATGGTGCTGACAGCATTTGCCAACGACCCTGTCGGCAGACAGGGCTGTCGACATATTCCCTTCAGTTCTCTTCATCCTGACAAGACGTCCCAGACAATGCGCAGTATGGCGTTGCAGTCAAAGCTCAACGCTCAGCGGGCACCGCTTATTGGCGAATACCGCCAGTTGGTGATTTTGGCGTCGTTCAGCGACAAGACCTTCAAGGATGAGGATCCGTTAGAGCAGTGGGACAAGATTTTCAATCAGGAGGACTTCCGCGAACTTCCCTTCTACGGCTCTGTGCACGACTACTTCTTCGACCAAAGCTACGGCAAGTTCAGTCTGCACTTCGATCTCTACCATGTGAAGCTTGACAAGAATTCTGCCATCTATCGGAGTTCGGAGTTCAAATACGAAAAGGATGGCGAGTGGTATGCCGATGATACCGGCTGCGGACTGTTGCTCACCCACCTGCTGGACGCTATGAAGGATCAGGTGGAAGACTGGTCGGTGTACGATTGGAATAGCGATGGCTTTGTGGATCAGGTGTTTATCCTTTTTGCCGGCAAGGGACAGAACGATGGCGGCGGCTCTAACTCCATCTGGCCAAACCAATGGAACCTCACCGAGATGAGCGAGGAGCCTTATTTCAAGGAGTGGGGCCATCCCTACGACCTCAGCGATACGGGCTGGAACCTTCAGGTGGACAACTACGGCTGTTTTGGTGAACTCACCGCCAAGGGCAGCTACGCCTTCGGCACGCTGTGCCACGAGTACAGTCATTGTATCGGATTGCCCGATTTCTACTATGGCAGCAGCTCACAGGTGGTGGGAACCTGGGACGTCATGGACTATGGCAACAATAATCAGGGAGGCTATTGTCCGCCAGGTTATTCAGCCCACGAGCGCATGGTGTTAGGCTGGCTCGATGTGCAGGAACTGACCGAACCGACAACCCTGAGCGATATCAAGGCCCTCGGCGAGGGTGGGGAGGCTTACCTCATCCGCAACGACGGCTACGAGAACGAGTACTACATCGTTGAGAACCGCCAGCAGACGGGTTGGGACCAGTCGCTGCCAGGCAGCGGCGTCGTGGTGTTCCACATCGACTACGACGAGAAAGTATGGGAGAATGGCGTTCCAAACAGCAGTACTCTCAAGCGTTACTCCATCTTCCCTGCCAACAACAGGTCGTCAGTCTATTCAAGTAGTACGTGGCCCTATCCCTTTCAGCTCAATGACGCACTGACCAACACGTCGGCTCCGAAAGCATCTCTCATCCACCCCAACATCGACGGCGATAAGCTGATGTCGAAACCCATCACCGCCATCAGCATAACGGACGGTCTGGCTTCGTTCGACTTCATGGGCGGCAGTACGGCTGTCAATCCCATCACGATCATAGGAGACGACGCTTCGTATGTTGTTTATACGCTACAGGGCAGGATGGTTGGAACGACTCTCGACGCCTTGTCGCCGGGTATATATATAATAAGGAACGCGAGGGGAGAAACGAGGAAGGTAAGAATTTTGAATTAGGAATGTTGAATTAGGAGTTGTTGCCTGACGGCAATGATGAATTAAGAATTGAAAATTGTAAATAGGAATGTTACTTAGAAAGATATATAAGGTGGCCGACCATCTGTTTGCCGTCAATGCCAATGAGGCATTGTTGGCCCAGATGACGCAGTACGAGCCTTTCCTCGTCGAGCAAGCCGACGGGCCGTTGGTCTTTGAACTGACGGTGGTGGCTGACGAACCGTTTCCTGCCACTGACATCACCGTAGAGACCTCACAGGACGACGACGGCTCGCAGATAGTCGCCGGACATACTGCCGACGGACTGTCGTACTTCGAATACCTGCTATGGGGCGACCGCTCGGCACGTGTGCTGGCATCGCCCGACTACCGTCAGACAAGGGTGTGGACGGAGAGTCACGAACTTTTCGGCGTCAACAATGCGCTAATGGTGATGTTCGCGCTGGCTACGGCAGACAAGGGAACGGCGCTGTTCCATTCGGCCATCGTGGGTCATGAGGGCCACGGATATATGTTCCTTGGCAAGAGCGGCACGGGCAAGAGTACCCACGCCAGACTCTGGATGCGCTATATCAGCGGCACGGAACTCGTCAACGACGACAATCCCGTGGTGCGCGTCTTCCCCGACGGTGCCGTTGTCTATGGTTCGCCGTGGAGCGGCAAGACACCTTGCTACCGCAACATGAGCCTGCCCCTGGGTGGCATCGTGCTGCTCAGCCAGGCGCCGTATAACAAGATAGAACGTCTGCGCAGCATTGCGGCCTACGCTGCCATAGTGCCCAGCATCTCCGGCAAACGGTGGGATACCGCTGTGGCCGATGGCCTGCACGATACGGAGAACCAACTTGCCATGCACGTTCCCGTTTGGCATCTGGATTGTCTGCCCGACGAAGCCGCTGCCCGCCTGTGCCAAGAAACGATAGAAAATTCCATAAGTGTCTGACAACGAGATTATAGAGAGTGCCATAGCCTTGGTCGACGACGGACTGAGTGTTACCTTCCCCGTGAAGGGGCGCAGCATGCTGCCGTTCATCATCGGAAGCAGGGAGAGTGTCATCCTTGTCAAACCCGGCATCCCCGCCGTGGGCGACGTCGTGCTGGCATGGGTCGAGGATTGTCGCTACGTGGTGCATCGCATCATCAGCATCAACGGTGACCAGGTCGTACTGCAGGGCGACGGCAACGTCTGTGGCGTAGAACATTGTCGCGTTGCCAATGTCAGGGCAAAGGCCGACTATGTGGTGGATGCCCGGGGCGGCAAGCACTATTTATATTGTCGGTGGCGCATCCTTGCCGCTAAGCTATGGTACTGGCTGCGCCCCGTCAGGAGATATCTGCTGCTGCTATACAAAATGGCTACGATGCCGGACGAAAGAATAAGAATCAAGAATAAAATATTAGGAAAAAGATGAAATTGAAGAAAGGATTTGTGCTGCGCACGGTGTGCGGCGAACGTATTATTGTTGGTGAAGGACTCGATGCCATTAACTTCGGCCGACTGCTGTGCCTGAACGAGACGGCAGCCTGGCTGTGGGAGAAGGCTGCCAGTCTGGGCGACTTCACGATAGGCCAGTTGGCCGACACCCTCTGCGAGGAGTACGACGTGACGGCCGAACAGGCCAAGCAAGACGTGGAGGCAATGGTTGGCGAGTGACAGAAAGTAGGAGTCGTGGAAGAATAAAAGAATAAAAAAATAAATTGTAAATCGTAAATCGTCAAATTGTAAATTGAGTTACGTCGTATGGCTTTGGCGGGAGACCCGCGGCATCAGGCTTAACTCGCTGGTGCGCATCATCGTGGGAGTAGGTCAGGTAGTCCTTGGCCTTGTCATGGTGTGGCTCAGCAAGCGGTTCATCGACGAGACCATCCGTACGGGAACGGACAGCGACTTGGTGGAGATGATCCTGCTTCTGGTGACTGTCGTCATGTGTGGCATCCTGCTCAGACAGGTCTATTTCTACATGTCCACCACCGCCAGCGTGCGCCAGACCAATAGGATGCGTCTCGAAGCCTTCAGCCGCTTGTTCCAGCGACAGCTCTTCGACGACCAGGAGATGCACTCCGGCGACGTCACTTCACGACTCACGAAGGACATCGATACCGTGAGCGGTGCCACCACCGGCGTGCTGCCGTCGATGCTCATCACCATGCTCCAGCTCATCGGAGCCTTCATGCTCATGCGGTCGTTCGACGCCGTCTTGGCATGGGCGCTGTTGCTGCTGACACCCTTTGCGATGGTCTTCGGCAAACTCATAGCGCACCGTCTGCGCCAGATGACGCTTGACATCCGCCGCGACGAGAGCCGCATCCAGATGCATGTCCAGGAGGGTATGGAGCACAATGCCGTGCTGCGCTCGTTAGGCAGCGAACAATGGGTGACCGACCGCCTTGACAACATGCAGGAGCAGTTACGTGGCAACGTCATGCGCCGTACACGCTTCACCGTCATCACTCGCATCATGCTGGGCAGCGCCTTCGGACTGGGCTATATGCTGGCCTTCATCTGGGGCGGCATCGGACTGCGCAACGGCACCATCACCTTCGGCGTCATGACGTCGTTCCTCCAACTGGTAGGCATGATACAGAACCCCATCCTCTCGCTGATCAACATGGTTCCGCAACTCATTCACGCCACCGCCAGCATCGACCGCCTCAACGAGTTAAACCCACCATCGAGCCTACCCCCATCCCCTCCCCAAGGGAGGGGCGACCAGATACTCCCGCAACAGAATCCATCCTCCAATCCCCCCTCCCTTGGGGAGGGGCAGGGGGTAGGCCAGGGGCTAGGCTCTGGGGTAGGCCTCCACGACGTCACCTTCCGCTATGCCTCGGGCGACCGCGAAGTGCTCCATCATTTCACCCACGACTTCCGTCCTGGCTCGAAGACCGCTCTCATGGGACCTACAGGCATCGGCAAGACCACCCTCTTCCGCCTCATGTTAGGTTTCATCACTCCCAACGAGGGCACCATTACCATCTACTCCCCTCCCTCACAGGGAGGGGCTGGGGGAGAGTCTTCTTCCCCCCAGCAAGTCAGCGAACTCACCCGCCCCCATTTCGTCTTCGTCCCCCAGGGCAACACCCTCATGAGCGGCACCATCCGTTACAACCTGCTGTTGGCCAAGCCCGACGCTACCGACGTCGAGCTCCGCCACGTGCTACATACAGCCTGCGCCGACTTCGTCTTCGAACTCTCCAATGGTCTCGATACCGAACTGGGCGAGCGCGGCAGTGGTCTCAGCGAGGGTCAGGCCCAGCGCATCGCCATTGCCCGTGGCCTGCTGCGACCAGGCAGCATCCTGCTGTTAGACGAAATCAGCGCCTCCCTCGACGAACAGACAGAGCGTGACCTCTTCACGCGCCTCTTTGCCGATTTCCCCGACAAGACCATGCTCTTCATCACCCACCGCCCGGCCGTTGCCGAGCTTTGCTCAGACATCGTCAGACTCATGTAATCCCTTCAGAAATCACGGCAACTTCTTGCGGAAATCACGGCAATAATTGCAAGAAATCACCGCAATTTCTTCAGGAAATCACGGCAACTTCTTGAGGAAATCACCTAGAAAAGTTGCGGAAATCCTTAGGAAAACTGACGGAAAAGTACTGGATTTCTGCAACTTTTCCTAAGACTGTAGTGTACTGAATTTGGTTGACAGTATTGTTTGTTATTCCTAACTTGGTTTACACTTCATTGTTTTTATTCCTATACAGGTTGTCAGTTTATGACTTTATTCCTGCTTCGGTTTACACTTTTGTC
>JAEEVT010000175.1 GCA_016291005.1 Prevotella sp.
TGTCGGCGTTCAGCATCGGTGATATGGCTCTCACGTGATGACCGTAGTCCAGTTCTATCACCTGATAGCCCTCGCTGCGCAACCATGCCACATCATCGGCATTGCTGTTTTGACCAATCTTCTGGAAACCGAGGTTTTCCAGATAGACAACAGTCATCGCCTTCCCGTTCACGTCCTTGGCGGCCACGCCTGTTGCCGACGAGGTCTTGTAGGTAAGGCTACTCCCCGTAGCAGTACTATGCCACGTCCCCGTAGCAGCCCTCGCTGCCGAAACAACAGCTGACACCAAGAATACTAATAACATACGTTGGAATTTCATCTCAGAAGTTCGCTCTTATTCATGTCTCGGATTTCCCATCACCCCTTGTCACCCTTAAAACAAATGACGCGAGGATTTGCACCATCGAACCTAAAACTCGAAGCGCTCTTGGTTGTGTTCAGGTGAATGGTTTTCAGACTAGTACAGCCATAAAAGGCATTTGCCGAAAAAGACCAGCCTTTGCCACCGAAGATGACCTGTCTGAGTTTTTTACAGTCCTTGAAAGCCCACTCTTTCACCTTGACATTGCCTGGGAGGAAAATTGTTTCGAGATTAGACTCCAAGAAGGCTTTCGGCCCAACATACTGTATTTTCGGAGGCAGGATGACCTCAGTCATTTTCACTTCTCTTGACAATGCGCCCTTGCCTATGCCGATGACATAATATTTCACCTTGTTATGGGTCACATACGAGGGTATAATGACACGCTTGTCGCGTATGCTGGTCACGAGGTTAGTCACCTCACAGGTATTGTTACCAACAATTCTGTAATGCAGGTTACCCACCTTGAAGATGATGTTCTTCTTGCCCGTAGCACCAGTCGACTTCTTGGTAGTGCTCTTCGAAGACTTCTTGGTCGTATTCTTCGTAGACTTCTTGGTTGTTTTTTTAGTAGTCTTCTTAGTTATCTTCTTGGTTGTCTTCTTAGTCGATTTCTTAGTAGTATTGGCAGGCTGCCATCCTTTGGGATATTGCCCGCTGGACAATAGAAGCCCACTGAACGTTGAATGTTGGACGTTGCTTCGCGCTGTGCCCATCATGATCAGGGCCACAAGCAGCATAAGGGTAAACAATGTTCTTTTCATAGTTGTCAATATTTGGTTGTTTTTGCCTCCTCATTTTTAGAGAGTATGGCGGGGTTCATGCTGCAAAGATAGTAATAAATCTGTAAAGATGCAAATGAAAGGCAAGTTTTTTTAACTATGACTATCAAAACATAATTATTGTCTATGCGTCGTCCTAATGACCGTTTTGGGTTTAACCTAACAACCTACCATGATCCTTCGGAAAACCTTTATTTACAGGGCCTGAGGCATGGCAGGTCCGCCGTCAGAGACCTACCATCCACCCTACCATTGAACCTAACATCCCTCCTCCATCAGCCTTCTTCCATCAGACATCGATAGTGCCAGCACCTGTCCCATGTCCTCGTTCTTACAGAGATGTCCAACGCGCTTTTAACAGCGTATTGAATATTGTTATAGACTTGTCAGATATTACTCCACCAGGACTAGTAATAAGGTAATCCGGGTCACAAACGACAATGAGTTTATGCCTTGCTCGGCTTATAGCGACATTGAGTAGTTGTTCTCCCTGCTCTCCAGCATATATTTTGCCGAAGTATGGATTCTTACCTTTTTCAAATTTTGAACAGTCAACCATATCAAATATGATTACGTCACATTCTGAGCCTTGAAAGGTATGTACCGTACCAATTTTGTTCATTGTGCTATACAGTACACCCAAACCCTGAATATGATTGAACGGTCATGGTCACAGCTGTGACCGTGACCGTTTCTCGTTGGAATAGACAGTGGCTCCCGAAAATGAACGAAAAGCCAAAAAAGACTAAGACGCCAAACAAAACGCCAGAAAAGTGAAGAAAAGACAGAAAATAACCTCATCTCTCCCGTCACCCTCATGCTGCCCCTTCAGAGGGATGGTGGAGTCGACGGGAGAGATGAATGGAATTAAGGTGCATTGCGAAGCCTATTATGGCGTCATTTTTCTCATTTTATCTTGTTTTTATTTGTTTATTCGAAAAATATACTTAACTTTGCAGCAGAAACATATTTTATGTTATTATGAATGCAACAATAGATATCAGCTACAACCAAATACTGTACCTAATACAGCAGATGCCCGTTCGCTCACAATTGCGGTTGGGTAAAGCCTTGACACGCCAGAACATCCGTGCAGAACTGAATCAATTTCTTGAAACGTTCCGTACAGACGAAATTTCTGAAGAGGACATAATGGCCGAAGTGAAGGCAGTAAGACATAAGCGCTATGCCAAGAAAGTCTAAGATTCGTGTCATTGTTGACACAAACTGCTGGACCACTATTTTTTAGCAAATCACAATAAGGATTATTCCGTTGTGAAAACATTAGGTCCCAGGTCATCGTCCTTTAACGGTGACCTTTTTAGTTTGTTTCTATGGACAGAGGTGAGTGGCACAAGGTGGATGACGACCTCTGTTTTACGGGAAGTCGCTATGTCTGGTCAAGCGGGCAGATGATGGCGATTGTGTTTGCTGGCCTAAAGGTTGGTAAGGTAGAACTCAATCCAGAGGACGACGAAGCCGATGATCCAGCCGAGGAGGACTTTCGGCGTGAGGTGCTTGACGTACCAGCCAAGACGGACATGTTCCATCTTCATCAGGGCGATGCCGCTGATGCTGCCCACGGAGAGCAGACAACCGCCGACGGCTGTGGTGTAGGCGATGACGCTCCAAAAGACGCCGTTGACGGCAACGTCGCCCACGCCGACCTGATAGAGGGAGATGTTGCTGATGGCGATGGTGAAGGTATCTACCAAGCTGCTGAGCAGGCCTGCGCCAATGCCCATGAGCCAGACGTCGTGGATGTAGGTGTCAAACCAATCGGCGACGTCTGCCCAGACGCCAGTCTCAGTAATGACGCCCATGCCGAGCATGATGCCCATGATGAAGAGCATCTGCTGTAAGGCGCCGTATTGCAGCGACATGGGGATGCGCCGCTGCGTCATTTGGCCACTCTGGAAGAGACGGTGGTTGAAGGCTTCGTTGACAACCCAGAGTACGGAGAGTACGCAGAGTGCGCCAAGGAAGGGTGCCAGCTTGGTGATGTTATGGAAGGTGGGAATAAACCATAGGCCGCCAATGCCGACGATGAGCATGACGATGCGCTGCCAGCGATTCAGCAAGGTGTCGTCGCCGCGATAGGGCGAGGGGCTCCAGGCGGTGTCTAAACGATCGGGCAACTCGCGGTTAATCATGATGGTCGGTATGACCCAGGCCAGTATGGCGGGAATGGCAAGGAATGCCGAGAAGTGGCTTGCCGTGACAGCGCCGTCGCCCCAGAGGATGAGTCCCGTAGGGTCACCAATGACGGTGAAGCTGCCACCGCAGTTGGCTGCCAGTACGATGGCGGCTCCGACGTACATGCGCTGTCGCGAGTTCTGGAGGATGTTATGCATGATGACAAGCATGGTCATCGTCGTCGTCAGGTTGTCAAGGTTGGCCGAGAGGATGAAGGTGGCAAACGTGATGGTCCACAACAGGCGCTTGGAGTTGCGGGTGCGAATCCACTCGCTGATGAAGTCGAAACAGCCGTTGTTGTTCAACAGTTCGACGATGGACATCGTAGCCAGCAGGAACATGACGATGGCTGCTGCCTTGCCGACATAGGTGAGGAATACGTGGTTGTAGATGAACTGCTTTACCGTATCGCTGGTGGGCGTTGTGCCACCGAGCCATTCCAGATAGTCACTCGGGTGCTGAGCCATCACAAAGTCTTCGCCCCAACAGACGTAGACCACCCACCCCACGGTTCCGAGGAACATGGCGATAGCAGCTTTGTTGACGCCTGTCAGGTGACCTGTTGCTATGAGCAAATAGGCCAAGATCAGCATGGTTACGATGATTGCTGTCATTGTCTTTGGTTTTTATTTCGCGGCAAAGTTACGAAAAAACGAGAGAAATGCAAAAGAAAAGCGTGCTTTTCTTTTGCATTGCCGAGTGCATTGTAACTGCTGCGTAGCAAAAGTTACGAAAAGTAGAAGGAAAAGCCAAATTTATTTGAGCTTTTCTGAGACCATGGCTTAATAGAACTTGAAATAGTTCCTTGCGTTGTTGTAGGAGATGTCCTCCACCATGCGACCCAGCAGTTCG